>NZ_CP180350.1:1212500-1520833 GCF_048006315.1 Seohaeicola sp.
ATAAATCTTTCCCCCGAAGGGCGTATACGGTATTACTCTCAGTTTCCCGAGGCTATTCCGTAGAGAAGGGCACGTTCCCACGCGTTACTAACCCGTCCGCCGCTACACCCGAAGGTGCCGCTCGACTTGCATGTGTTAGGCCTGCCGCCAGCGTTCGTTCTGAGCCAGGATCAAACTCTCAAGTTGAAAAGCGTTTCCGCTTATCCTTGACGTTCGAACCTCTGCACATCGTTCCACAATGTTCCGGCTAGGAAACATTGCAAAACAGTCTCTGTTTGATGTGCTCCAGGTTTCATCAGAAACCAGAAGCCGCCAAACAGTGAAGCTGACACTAGATCATCGGGTTGCCCCTACTAGCGCGATATACAGACGTTGATCCATCGAATGAACCAAACCGCCCACATATCTCTTCAGATATCATCAATGTCAAAGAGCGTCGGAGCCGTAACCCCAAGAGACAAAATCAAACCGGCGCGCTCAAACTATAAGCGCAACCCGCCCAACTTATCCCCAAATTCCTTCCCGGATCTCCCTCCGAAGCACCGCTCCGTCGTTCCGTCCGGTCCCCAGCGCCGCGTCTCTGCGTCGCCGTGAGGGGCTACTTAGTGATAACCGATTCCGGCCGCAAGAGGAAAATCGACGAATTTCAAAAATCAGATGAGAAAAGCTTCGGACTGCCTGTTGCGGCAGCGCAAAGCCCCTTTTTCCAAAGGGCTTCGCGTATCCGGAAGATTTTGCGCGCCGCCCCTCACCTTATAGGGAGACTTGCCTCCCCTGCCCTGCCACCGTCCTGATGCATGCCCCGAAGCGACTCGCGCGGGGCGTACACAGGGTTCGTGCAGGGTTACGGGAATCGTGGGCACGACTCGCGCCGCATATGGAAGAGGCCAGCCGCAACATTTCGGCCTGCCCGTGCGGTCAGAAAGGCTCGGGCCAGGCTTGTCACAGACCCAAAACGCCTCTTTCGGCGGGTTACCGCGGGTTTGCGCATATAAAGTAGGCAGCGACCCGCCCTTTGCTTTCGAATCGATCAGAATTGCCTGCAATCCCGCTTGCTTTGGATTATGCCCGACACATATAAGCCCGGCGAACGTGCGCCGGCTTGCGGCGCCGTAAACCTTCAGGTTTGAAAAGAAAATGTCTGACTTCGGTCGTTCGTCCACCACCCTCACACGTCGGCATCTCCTTGCGGCTACGGCCGCACTGGCATGCACCTATCCCCTGCGCCTGACAGCACAGGACACGGCCGCATCGGCACAGCCCGTGCCGCAGCCCTTTTCCTTCGACATACTGTCCGACGAGATGCGCGCCCTCGCGCAGGGGCCATATCAGCCCGCCGAACCTGTTGGCGGCTTTCTGGCGGAACTCGACTATGACGATTACCGCCTTGTGCGGTTCCGCCCCGACCGGATGCGCTGGTCCAGCGAGACCAGCACGCTTGCGCTTGCCGCCTTCCCGATGGGCTGGCTCTTCAAGGAACCGGTGATCCTTTACGAGGTGGCCGATGGCAACGCGACCGAGATGCGCTTTACCACCGAGGATTTCGAATACCTCAACGATCTGGGCACGCGCATTCCGCCCTTGACCGATATGCCCGGCGTTGCGGGCTTTCGTCTGCACCATCCGCTGAACCGCCCGGATGTCATGGATGAACTGGTGGCCTTCGTCGGCGCCAGCTATTTCCGTGCGCTGGGGCGTGGGTCGGCTTACGGGCTGTCGGCGCGCGGGCTGGCCCTGAACACCGCCACCGCCGCGGGCGAGGAATTCCCCCGCTTTTCGCGCTTCTACATGGAGCGCGGAACCGGTGCCGGTGCGATCACAGTCTATGCGGCGCTGCAAAGCCCCAGCGTGACCGGCGCCTACCGCTTCGTGTTCTTTCCCGGCGCAACCACCACGATCGAGGTCACCGCGCGGCTTTTCTTCCGTGAAGATGTCGAGGAGCTGGGCATCGCACCGCTGACCTCGATGTATCTCTACTCGGAAAAGAACCACACGCAGTTCGACGATTTCCGCCCCAAGGTGCATGACAGTGACGGGCTGCGGATCCTGCGGGCCGATGGCGAGGTGATCTGGCGTCCGCTGAACAACCCGCCGCGCCTGTCGGGCAGCTATTTCCCCGAGACCGCGCCCCGCAAGTTCGGCCTGCATCAGCGCGAACGCGATTTCGAACAGTTCCAGGACATCGAGGCGAATTACCACCGCCGCCCCTCGCTGGACATCGAACCGATCGGTGACTGGGGCAATGGCTATGTGCGACTTGTCGAAATCCCCTCGGACCTGGAGGCGAATGACAACATCGTGGCCTATTGGGTGCCCGAGGCGCCCGCAAGGGCCGGAGACGCGCGCGAATTCGCCTACCGGATGCATTGGGGCGACCTGCCGCTTGATCCTGCGGACCCGATCGCCCATGTCGAGGTGACACGCGCTGGCCATGGCGGCGTCGCCGGGGTCGAGGTGCAGGACGGGCTGCGCAAATTCGTGGTCGACTTCCGGGGCGGCTTCCTGGATCGGCTGGGCCCCGAGGCCGAAATCGCCCCGATCGTGTCGGTCTCTAACGCCGAAGTGATCAGCAGTGTGTTGCAAAGGGTGCCGCAAACAGGTGTCTGGCGTCTGTTCCTGGACCTCAGCGCCGAAGATGACGCGGTCGTGGAAATGTCCGCCCACCTGGCGGGCTATGGGCGCAAACTGACGGAAAACTGGCTTTATCAGTGGATCAATGCAAGATGAATGACCTTTCCGGCATATTCCAGACAGATCCCGAGGCCGAGGCGCGCGCCCCCCTCGCGCCGCCCGATGCGCCCATGGCGATGCCGACCCAGATCCTGGAACAGCAACCGCGCCGCATCCTGCCCATGCTGCTGGCGCCCTTTCGCCCGGCCCGGCGCCCCTCACGTGAGGCTTGAGCCATGGATGCACCCTCCGACTGGCGGGTGGGTCTGATCAGGCTTGTCCTGCTGAGCGCCAGCATCCTGATCGGTTGCGGCGGCTTCGTGCTGTTCCTGCGCTACGGTGCCGCCGACGGCCTTGACGTGATGGATGTGCTGCGGGCCGCGCTGATCCTTGTGTCGACCTTCTGGCTGGCCTGGGGCGCGGTGCAGGCCTTTGCCGGGCTGACCACGCGCCCGCCGCAGCCTGCGCGCCACGATGGACCGCTGGCATCGCGCTGCGTGATCCTTGTCCCTGTCTATAACGAGGATCCCGCCGCCACCTTCCCGCGCATCGCGGCGATGGAAGCGTCGCTGCAGCGCACGGGCATGGCCGCGCATTTCCATTTCGCGATCCTGTCCGACACCCGCGACGACGCCACGGCCGAGGCAGAGCGCAAGGGCCTGCATCGCCTGCTGGCGCTGACCGGGGCCGAGGGGCGCATCTTCTATCGCCGGCGCGAGAACAACCGCGGACGCAAGGCCGGAAACATCGAGGATTTCATCACCCGCTCCGGCGGCGCCTATGACCTGGCCATCATCCTGGATGCCGACAGCCTGATGGAGGGCGACACCCTGGTCGAGATGGTCCGCAGGATGGAAGCAGCCCCCGAACTGGGACTGCTGCAAACACTGCCGCAGATCGTGAACGCGCGCTCGCGCTTTGGCCGGATCCAGCAATTCGCGGCCGCCTTCTATTCGCCGATCTTCTGCCGTGGCCTTGCGATGATGCAGGGGCGCACCGGTCCCTTCTGGGGGCATAACGCCATCGTGCGGGTGCGCGCCTTCGCGGAAAGCTGCGGCTTGCCGGAACTGTCGGGCCCGCCCCCCTTTGGTGGCCATATCCTCAGCCATGACTATGTCGAGGCCGCATTACTGGCCCGCGCAGGCTGGCAGGTTCGGGTCGATGACGATCTGACCGGCAGCTACGAGGAAGGCCCCGAGAACATGGTCCTGCACGCCAAGCGTGATCGGCGCTGGTGCCAGGGCAACCTGCAACACGCACGCCTTCTGACAGCGCCGGGCCTGAAACCCTGGAGCCGCTTCGTCTTCGTGCAGGGTATCCTGGCCTATCTGTCGCCGGTGATCTGGCTGGCTTTCCTGCTCTGTTCGATCGCCGCGCCCCTGTTCGTGCCGCCGATCAACTATTTCCCCATCGAAGGCTGGCGCTGGCCGGTGATTCCGGTCTCGCAGACATCGCAGGCGGTGGCGCTGGCGATCTGCATCGTGGGCCTTCTGTTCCTGCCCAAGTTGCTGATCCTGATCGACGCAGGCCTTCGGCGCCGGGCGGCGGGCTTTGGCGGCGCGCTGGCCGCGGCGCGGTCCGTGGGCGCCGAGCTGGCCTTTTCGGCCCTGTCAGCCCCGGTTTTCCTGATGTTCAACACCCGATCGGTGATGCAGGTCGTGGCCGGTGTCGACGGCGGCTGGCCCGCGCAGGCGCGCGGCGACGGTCGCATGACCCTGACCGAGGCATGGCAGGCCAGCAGCTGGATCGTGATCAGCGGCCTTCTGGGGGGCGCGCTGGCCTTCGTGCTCTCGCCCGCGCTGCTGCCCTGGCTGGCGCCTGTGATCGTACCGATGATGGCCGCACCGGTGATCATTGCCTGGTCCTCGGCCCCGGCGCGCGCCACGCTCTACCAGACGCCGGCCGAGGCGCGGGTCCCCGATGTGCTGGAACTTGACGCGGCCTTCCGCAATGCCTGGGCCACGCCGCTGCCCGGAAGCCGCATCGCCGCGGGCTGATCGCTGCGGGCCACGCACGGATTGCACTTGCAACCCCGCCCGATCGCGCAGCACTCTGCCCACCGATCCCACACCACCGAAAGGACTCAGAAGATGGACAAGGCAACCCATGACAAGGGCATGAAGATCCGCCGCGCAACCCTGGGCGATGCCTATGTGGACCGTGCCGTGGCCAATATGGACGACTTCACCCGCGAATTGCAGGAACTTGTCACCACCTATTGCTGGGGCGAGATCTGGGGCCGCGACGGTCTGGACCGCAAGACACGGTCCACCATCAACCTTGCGATGCTGGCTGCCCTGAACCGGCCGCACGAGTTGGGCGCGCATGTGCGCGGCGCCATCAACAACGGGCTCTCGCCGGACGAGATCAAGGAAGTGCTGCTGCAGGTGGGTATCTATTGCGGCGTGCCCGCGATGATCGACAGCTTCCGCGTGGCGCGCGGCGTGCTGGACGACATGCGCGCCGAAGGCACGCTGGACCCGGCCACCAAGGACTAGCCCTCGATCGGCGCGCGCAGCGCCTCGCCCTGCGCGCGGTTCGAATTGACCGCCCTGTCCACGCGCCAGGCCTCCAGCGTGGCCTCGGGGGCGGGGCGCATCAACGCAGCCGCCCCGTGCCCCGCCTCGCCCAGCCAGAGCGGCCAATCGGCGGGATCAAGGATCAGCGGCATGCGGTCATGCAGCGCCGCGATATCGCTGTTGGCGGCAGTGGTCACGATGGCACAGGTGGTGATGCGCGCCTCGTCCGGTCCCCAGTCCTGCCAGACCCCCGCCATGACCATCGGTTCCCGGTCTCGCCGCCGGATATACCAGGGCAGCCGTGCATCATCCGCGCCCTTGGTCCATTCGTAGAACCCGTCCGCCGGGATCAGGCAGCGCCTTGCGCGGGCCGCCGCGCGAAAGGCGGGTTTCTCGGCCAGCGTCTCGGCGCGTGCGTTGATCAGCAGCGGGCCATCCGTGGGGCTTTTGTACCATTGCGGCACGAAACCCCAGCGCATCGCGGTCAGGCGTCGCCCCGCCTCGCCGGCCGTGACCACATGGATCGCCTGCGTCGGGCAGATATTGAAAGAGGGCAGCGGCGGCAGGTCATTGGCGGGCGTGGCCTGGAACAGCCGCGCCATCGCGTCATTGGGCAGGGTCAGGGCGAAACGTCCGCACATGGGCCCAGACTGCCCCAGCCCGGCGCATTAATCCAGCGCCCGGCATCGCGCCGCTCAAAAAGACCCGCGCTCAGCCCAGGCGCAGCGACAGCCGCAGATGCGCCAGCGCCAGAACCATCAGCGCCCCGGCCACCAGCCCGAGCGGCGCAAGCCCGATCCCGGCCAGCACCATCCCGCCGATGGCCGATCCCAGCGCCGCCCCCACATAGACCCCGGCCGCGTTCAGCGCCAGGATCACTGGGGCGGCATCCGGCGCAAGCCCGATCAGACGGGCCTGCTGCGCCGCCATGAAGGACCAGCCGAAGATCGACCACAGCAGCAACAGCCCCATCGCCAGCGCCCCCGACAGCAGCGTCGCGTGACCGCCCGCCAGTGGCAGCGCGGAAAAGCCCGGCAGCACGATCAGTTGCGCCAGACACAGAAAGGTCAGCGTGCGCGCGGGCCCGATCCGGTCGCTCAGCGCGCCGCCCATCATGTTGCCCAGAACCGCGCCGATCCCGCAGACCAGCAGCGCCAGCGTGATGCCGTCGCGGCCCCAGCCCAGGTTCTGCGACAGAAGCGGCGCGAGGAAGGTGTTCACCACGTAGCCCGCCGTCAGGAAGCTGGCCGTGAAGCCCGCCGCCAGCATCAGCCGGGCGTTGCGCATCATGCGCGTAAGGTCATGCAGCGTGACAGGCTGAAAGGACAGACCACGCGGCACGATCGTCCAGATCAGCCAGAGGCAGGGCAGCAGCACGACCAGCACCACGGCGAAGGCCGCGCGCCAACCGAAGGTGTACGCGATGAAACTGCCCAGAGGCAGCCCAAGGACCTGGCTCATCGTCATGCCGAAAAATACCGCCGCCAGCGCCTTGGCCCGGTTTCCCGGTGCGCTCAGACCTGCCGCCACAGCGGCTGCGACCGGCGTGAAGATACCGGCGCCTGCAGCAGCCAGGATGCGGCTTGCATGAAGCGCGGCTTCGGTCGGCACCAGCACGGGCAGCAGGCAGGCCAGCCCGAACAGGGACAGCCCCGCCGCCAGCACCCGGCGCCGCCCGATCCCCCCGGTCACCGAGACAAGCACAGGCGACAGGACCGCATAGGCCACCGCATAGGTGGTCAGCACGGCGCCCGCGCGCGCGGTCGGCAGGCCCAGGTCCGCGGCCAGCGGCTCCAGCAGGCCGATGATCATGAAGGCGCCCATGCCGATCACGAAATTCGACATGGACAGGACTGCGATCAGCAGACGGTTGGACCGCTGGTCCACCGCCTGCCTTGCCTGATCTGTCGGGGTTGCCTGATGCATGTCCCCTCATGCCACAGCCGCACCGCCGCCGCATCCGCAAATGACACCCCGAAGGGCGCGCATCATTTCATCGTGATGCGCCCATCGGTAAAGGGCTGGTAGGGCGCGTTCGCGGCCATGTAGGCCGCCAGCACATCGGCCAGATCGGGGCCGAAATCATAGGCATTCATGCCATCGGTCTTGAACATGGCATAACCGTCGCCACCCCCGCGCATGTAGTTGTTGGTCACCACGCCATAGGTCCGGGCGGGATCCAGCGGCACCCATGCGCCACCCTCCATCACCTCGGCGCTGACCACGCGTGCGCCCGCGTCGGCGGCCGCATCGAAGACATAGCGCATCCCGGCCACCTGCGGAAAACGCCCTGCCCCCTCGTCGATCTGGCTCAGCCCGTTCTCCAGCGCGGCCAGAACCGTGGCTCCTGTCGCCTGAAAGGTGGACAGGGTGTTCTGGAAGGGCAGCACGCCCAGCACATCGCCCATGGTGACCTGACCCGCCGCGATGCCGGCACGCAGACCGCCGCCATTCTGGATCGCGATGCTGATGCCCTGATCCTTCACCCGGTCCAGCATGGCATCTGCCACAAGGTTGCCCATGGCGCATTCGCGGATCCGGCAGCTTTCGCGCGCGCCGTCGATATCCGCCGCCGCCTCGGCCACCACGCGGGCCTTGAGCTCTGCGATGGGACCGGCCAGTTCGGCCACCCGCGCCGCGATCGCGGGATCGGGCGTCACGCTGGCATCCAGCAGGATCGTGTCACCGCTGGCCGCCGTCACCTGGCCCGCCGCGTCGAACTCAAGCACCAGGTGGCCCAGGTATTTGGAATAGGCAAAGGCCTGCACCACGGGCACGCCGCCTACCATCTGCGGATAGGGCAGCGCCCCCTCTTCGGTATTGCTCATCAACGTGTGGGAATGTCCGCCCACGATGGCATCCAGCCCCGGCACGCTTGCCGCAAGGTCCAGATCACGCGGCAGGCCGACATGGGTCAGGGCGATGATCTTGTCGACGCCCTGCGCCTCAAGTGCGGCCACATCGGCGCGCAACGCCTCGGCCTCATCGGCAAACACCACATCGTCGCCGGGGCTTGATGTTTCCACCGTATCGGTCGCCAGCGCCGAGACGATGCCGATCCGCGCCCCCCCGACGTCGAGGATCACGTGATCGGCCACACGCCCGGCCAGAAGGTTGGACCGGCTGACATCGATATTGCCCGAAATCACCGGAAAGCCGACCTTGTCCAGAAACGCCGCCAGCCCTGCGGGGCCATCGTCGAATTCATGATTGCCCACCGCCATGGCGTCGAAGCCGATGGCCTTCATGAACTCGGCCTCGACCGCGCCCTTGTAGGTCGTGTACATCAGGCTGCCCTGGAACTGGTCGCCCGCGTCCAGAAGGATCACGTTCTGCCCCTCGGCCTCCAGCGCCGCGCGCAACTCCGCCACCTTGGTGGCCAGACGCGCCACACCGCCAAAGCATTTCCCTTCGGTCTCATCCTCGGCGCTGCAGGTCGAAATCGAAGCGGTTGATCGGCTCGATCCGGCTGTGCAGGTCGTTCACATGCAGGATGTGCAGCGTGTAATCGGCCTGTGCGACGCTTGCAGACAGAACAAGCGCGGCCAGGCCGGCAATGGGGCGCGTGAACATGGGCGGGGTCTCCCTCTGGGTGTGTGATGCCGGATGGTGGCCCGCCTTCCCCCACCTGTCAAAGCCGTTCTGCCGTGACGCGGCGGGAAGATGCTTGACCGCAGCCGGGCTGCGCGTCATGTGAGCAGCCATGCTGATCTACAAGATATTCCGCGCGGACGAATGGGCCGCATTGCAGGCACAGGGCGAAACCCTGGGCGCACCCATCGACATCGCCGATGGCTATGTGCATTTCTCGACCGCCGCGCAGGCACGGGAAACGGCCGCGAAACATTTCGCGGGCGAGGACGGGCTGACCCTGCTGGCGCTGGACGCCGGCAGCCTGGGCGAGGCCCTGGCATGGGAGCCGTCACGCGGCGGGGCACTGTTTCCGCATCTCTACCGTGCCTTGCGCCTTGGCGACGTGATTTGGCACAAACCGTTGCCGCTGGTGGATGGCACCCATCACTTCCCGCCGGAGATGACATGAGCCTGCTCGAATCCATCGGCCTTGCCGCCCTGCGCCGCCTTGACCCCGAAACGGCGCATGGCGTTGCGATCCGCGCGCTGAAGACCGGGCTGGTGCCGCTGCCGGGGCCGGTCACCTCGGACCGGCTCAGGACCACACTGGCCGGGCTTGATCTGCCCAACCCCGTGGGCCTTGCCGCCGGTTTCGACAAGAACGGCGATGTTCTGGGACCGCTCAGCCGCGCGGGCTTCGGCTTTGTCGAGGTGGGCGCGACCACGCCGCGCGCGCAGCCGGGCAACCCGCGCCCGCGCCTGTTCCGCCTGACCGAGGATCGCGCCGCCATCAACCGCTTCGGCTTCAACAACCAGGGGATGGAGGCCATGGCCGAAAAGCTGGCGCACCGCCCCAAGGATGCGGTGATCGGTCTGAACCTGGGCGCCAACAAGGACAGCGCCGACCGGGCCGAGGATTTCGCCCGCGTGCTGGCCCATTGCGGGCGGCACCTGGATTTCGCGACGGTGAACGTTTCATCGCCCAACACCGAGAAACTGCGCGACCTGCAGGGGGCCGCCGCGCTGAGCGCGCTCCTGGCCGGGGTGATGGAGGCGCGCGCCTGGTTGGCGCGTCCGATCCCGGTGTTCCTCAAGATCGCGCCCGACCTGACCGCCGCCGAACTGTCCGAAATCGCCGATGTGGCCCGCAACGCGGGGGTTGATGCGATCATCGCCACCAACACCACGCTGGACCGCGACGGGTTGCACAGCACGCATCGCGGCGAAAAGGGCGGGCTGTCCGGTGCACCGCTGTTCGAGAAATCGACCCGCGTTCTGGCGCAGCTGTCGCAGCTGACCGAGGGGCGTATCCCGCTGATCGGCGTGGGCGGCATCGGCTCGCCCGAACAGGCCTATCAGAAGATCCGGGCCGGGGCCTCGGCGGTGCAGCTTTACACGGCGCTGGTCTATCAGGGCCTGTCGCTGGTGCCGCAGATCGCGCAGGGGCTTGACGCGCTTCTGGCGCGGGACGGGTTTGCAACTGTCGCCGATGCGGTGGGTACAGGCCGCGCCGACTGGCTGTGACCGGACAGGCGGGGTGAATGGCCGCAAGCGGCCATGCCTCCGGCGGGGATATTTGCGGCAAGAAGAAACAGCGCGCCTTTTCAGGGCCGGGCGGCGTCCGCCTCGAGCGCGGGATAGCGCAGGCCCAGCGTCAGCCCGCGCGCCAAGAACGAAATCAGCAGCGACAGCCATAGACCGTGATTGCCCATCAGCGGCAGCAGGACAATCACCGAGACGGCATAGATCGCGGCGCTGACCGCCATCATGTTGCGCATGTCGCGGGTGCGGGTGGCGCCGATGAAGATGCCGTCCAGCATCCACGGCGCCAGCCCCAGCAATGGGGCCGCGACCATCCAGGGCAGATAGGTTGCAGCGGCCGCGCGCACCGGTTCGGCGGTGGTCATGACCGCGATGATCGCGGTGCCTGCCAGCGCAAAGGCAATCGCCATGGCGATCACGCTGACACCTCCCCAGAAGCTGGCCAGCGCCGCGCTGCGCCTCAGCCTGCCCCGGTCGCGCGCGCCCAGCGCCTGGCCCACCAGTGCCTCGGCGGCGAAGGCGAAACCGTCCAGCGCATAGGCGGTGATATGCAGGAATTGCAGCAGCACCTGGTTCGCGGCCAGCACAACGTCACCCTGCCCCGCCCCCAGGAACAGGAAGGACAGGAATATGGCCTGCAAGAGCAGTGACCGGATCAGGATATCCGTGTTTACGGCCATCATGCGCGCCAGGGCGGGCCGGTCGAAGACCCGCGCCCAGTCGCGCCAGGCCGGCACCGCGAAGGCCGCGCGACAGAGCCACAGGCCCAGCGCCAGGCCGCTCCATTCCGCAAGGAATGTCGCGATCGCCACGCCCTCGACGCCCCAGCCAAGGCCCAGCACGAACCACAGGTCCAGCAGGATGTTCACCCCGTTCATCCAGACCTGCAGACCCAGCACCGCGCGCGTGCGTTCCAGCGCGATCAGCCAGCCGGTCAGCCCGTAAATGGCGATGGCGGCGGGGGCGCTGAAGACACGGATCTGCATGTAGTCGCGCGCCAGGCTTTCCACCTCGGCGCTGGCGGGGGCCAGCAGGAAGGCGCCCCGGAACAGCGGGATCTGCACCGCGATCACGGCAAGCCCGGCGGCCACCCCGATCATCAGGGCGCGCGTCAGCATGGCGGCCACCTCGCCCTGGTGGCCCGCGCCCTGCGCCTGGGCGGTCAGGCCCGTCGTGCCCATCCGCAGGAAGCCGAAGATCCAGTAGATCGCCGTCAGGATCACGGCCCCCAGACCCACGGCCCCGATCGGCGCGGCCAATCCCATCTGACCGACCACGGCGGTGTCCACCGCCCCCAGGATCGGGACCGTGGCATTGGACAGCACGATGGGCAGCGCGACATGCAGCACCCGGGCATGGGTGACGGTCCGGCCGGGATCCGGCCGCGCCGCGGCCTCAACCATCCAGTCTTGGCATCAGGAAATGCCCCGTGGCCTGGGCGAAGGCGCGGGCGCGATTGTCCTGCCAGGCCTCGACATGAACCGAGGCATAGCGGCGTCCCGAACGGTTGACCTTGGCGCGCGCATAGGCATCGCGCGGCAGGCCCGTGCGCAGGTAGTCAACGGTGAAATCGATGGTCTTGGGCAGTCGCGGCAGATTGCCCGCCACCAGGGTCTGCGTGTCGATGCGCCCCGTCTCGATCTCTTCCCAGAGGCTCGCCCAACTCAGGCCGATGATCGCCGTCACCTCGAGGAAGGCAGCCGTCACTCCGCCATGCAGCGCAGGCAACAGCGGGTTGCCGATCAGCTTGTCATCGAAGGGCAGCACGGCTGTCAGCTCGTCCCCGCGCCGGTCGAACTCGATGCCAAGATACTTGATATAGGGCACGCCATGCACCAGCGCATTCAATGCAGCGTCCCGGCGCTGCTTGACCACCTGCACCGGTTCGGGGCGGCCGCCGCGCGGCTTGACAAAGGATCCCTCGCTCATGCGCCGCCCTCCACGGTGAAGGTGCCCGTGGCGCTGGCCACGGGGCGGTCGCTGTCGTCATCCATGGCCGTGGCGCGCACGAAGGCGACGGACCGGGTGACATGATAGCATTCGGCCCTTGTCCTGATGCGCTGACCCGGCGTCGCCGCCCGCATGTAGTCGATGCGCAGGCCGATCGTGGCGGTTCCCCCCTTCGAGGCGGGATGGCAGACGACGGAAGCGCCGCAGCACGTATCCAGCAGCGCGGACACCGCACCGCCATGGATCACCCCCGTGTCGGGATCACCGATGAAACGCGCGTCGTAGGGCATGGACATCTCGGCCACGCCGTCACCCAGATGGTCGATCTGCATCGCCAGCGCGCGCGCATGCGGGATCGCCTCGGTGAATTGCCGCGCCATCTTGTCCTTGTTCATGGGCCCCGTTCCTTGCTTGTGCCGCGCACTATGTCCCGCATCGCCACATCAGCGCAAGAGCACCCGTTGCCCTTGCCGCGCGTCTCGCATAGCCTGCCGCCAAGGGAGCAGAATGATGTCCGAACCACGCCTGACCTTCAAGGAGATGTGCGCAAAGTATGACGTGACCCCACGCACCTTGCGCTATTACGAGTACATCGAGTTGTTGCAACCGGACCGCGAAGGGCGCACCCGGTTCTACGGCCCCCGCGAATGCGCGCGCATGACCCTGATCCTGCGTGGGCGCAAGTTCGGTTATGCGCTGGAAGACATCCGCCAGTGGCTGCTGATCTACGAAAAGGAAGGCACCCGCGCGCAGATGGAGGCCTGGATCAAGATGGCTGACCGTCAGCTTGTGGAACTGGCCGAACAGCGCGCCCAGCTGGACCAGGCGATGGACGAGCTGCGCCGCCTGCGCGACGAGACCGACAAGGCCCTGCGCGACGCCTGATCCGCGCAGGAGGCGGGGCATCGCATGTGGTCTTCATCGGCCGCCCCTGCGGGCTGGCGCACATGAATCACCTCTTGCTGCATGACGATCCGGCGCGTCGCCGCCGGGCAACCGGGCAAGGAAATTGCCGCGAGCCACGGCTTACCTTGGCTTATCTTACGTCAACCTGAAAGTGACGTGACGTAGCGGTTACGTCAACTGCGAAACCTGTTGTAACGAGGCAGCAGAATGCACAGCTTGCCGCCAGACACCTGTTTCAGAGGTAATGCGATGACCGAAAAGACCATGACGATCCGCGAGATGTGCGATGCATTCGACGTCACACCCCGGACCCTGCGCTTCTACGAGGCCAAGGAACTGCTGTTTCCGATCCGCGAGGGGCAGAAACGCCTGTTCACCGCGTCTGACCGGGCCCGGCTCAAGCTGATCCTGCGCGGCAAGCGCTTTGGGTTCAGCCTCGAAGACATCCGTCAGCTTCTCGATCTCTACCGGATCGGCGACCAGCAGCAGACGCAGTTGGCGCGCACCTACGAACTGGCGCAGAAGCGGTTGGATGACCTGATCCGCCAGCGCGACGAACTCAACGCCGCGATCGAGGATCTGCGCGAACAGATGAAATGGGGCGAGAAGATGATCGCCTCGATCAACCAACCCAAGCGTGCCGCCGAATAAGTTCGGCCCCGCACGCCAAAGCCACCCGACGAGACCCAAGGGAGACAGACATGCCCAGCTACACCGCCCCCGTCAAAGACCTGCAATTCGTCTTGCACGATCTGCTGAAAGTATCCGCATCCGACATTCCGGGCTATGCCGAGCTTGAGGCCGATTTCACCGCCGCCGTTCTGGAAGAGGCGGGCAAACTGACCTCCGAGGTGCTGGCGCCGCTGAATGCCGTCGGTGACGTGGAAGGCTGCAAGCTGGAAAATGGCGTCGTGCGCACCCCCACCGGGTTCAAGGCGGCCTTCGATCAGGTCCGCGAGGGCGGCTGGACCGGCCTCGACATGCCCGAGCAATACGGCGGCCAGGGCATGCCCTACGTGATGGGCACCGCGGTGGGCGAGATGTTCTCGGCCTCCAACCAGGCCTTCACCATGTATCAGGGCCTGACCCATGGCGCAGCCTCGGCGATCCTTGCCCATGGGTCGGACGCGCAGAAGGACATGTATCTGCCCAGGATGGTGTCCTGCGAATGGACCGGCACCATGAACCTGACCGAACCGCATTGCGGCACCGACCTGGGCCTGATGCGCACCAAGGCCGTGCCGCAGGACGATGGCAGCTACAAGATCAGCGGGCAGAAGATCTTCATCTCGGCCGGCGATCACGACATGGCCGACAACATCATCCACCTTGTGCTGGCCAAGATCCCCGGCGGCCCCGAGGGCATCAAGGGTGTCTCGCTCTTCATCGTGCCCAAGTTCCTGGTGAACGCGGATGGCAGCCTTGGCGCGCGCAACGGCGTGTCGGTCGGCAAGATCGAGGAAAAGATGGGCATCCACGGCAACTCGACCTGCGTGATGAACTATGACGAGGCGACCGGCTACCTGCTGGGCGAGGCGCACAAGGGCATGCGCGCCATGTTCACCATGATGAACGAGGCCCGCATCGGCGTCGGCATGCAGGGCATGGCCCAGGCGGATGTGGCGTTCCAGAACGCGCTGGCCTACGCCAAGGACCGTCTGCAGGGCCGCGACGTGACCGGCGTGAAAAACCCGGACGGCCCCGCCGATCCGCTGATCGTGCACCCCGATATCCGCCGTTCGCTGATGGATCAGAAAAGCTTTGTCGAAGGGGCGCGCGCCTTCATGCTCTGGGGTGCGTCCCTGATCGACCGGTCGCATCGCAACAACGACGCCGCCGCAGACGGTCTGATCTCGCTGATGACCCCCGTGATCAAGGGTTTCCTGACCGACGAGGGTTATGACATGACCGTCAAGGCACAGCAGGTCTATGGCGGCCATGGCTATATCGAGGAATGGGGCATGTCCCAATTCACCCGCGACGCCCGTATCGCCATGATCTATGAAGGTGCGAACGGCGTGCAGGCACTGGACCTCGTGGGCCGCAAGCTGGCCACGGATGGCGGCAAGCACGCGATGGCCTTCTTCGAGATGGTCAAGACCTTCATCAAGGAAAACGAAGGCAACGAGGCGCTCAAGGCCGATTTCCTCGACCCGCTCAAGGCTGCATCGAAGGACCTGCAGACCGCGATGATGTATTTCATGCAGAACGGCATGAAGAACCCCAACAACGCGCTCTCGGGCTCTTACGACTTCATGCACCTCTTCGGCCATGTCTGCCTTGGCCTGATGTGGGCGCAAATGGCGAAAGCCGCGCATGAGGCATTGCAGGCGGGCACGGAAGACGTCACCTTCTACCAGACAAAACTGGCCACCGGGCGCTATTACATGGCCCGCCGCCTGCCCGCGACCGCGCTGCACCTGGCGCGGATCAATACCGGGGCGGAGACCGTGATGGCGCTGGAGGCCGCCAACTTCTGACAGGTGCCGGGCGGGGCCAGCCCCCGCCCGCCCGACCCGCAAAGGAGCCAGCCCATGCCGAAACGCTTCCGCCTGACCCGCCGCTTTCCCGTCGCCATGACCGAGGACGGCTATCGCAGGCTGAAGAAATTCGCGGCAGAGGCCGGGCTGGACGAAGGCGAGGCGCTGTCCTTCCTTTTCGAGAATTTCGACAGCGTCATCAACGACGACACCTTCGCGCACCGCCTGCGCCTGTTCAATTCCGAACTGGACGCACGAAAACGCTGAGACCACGACAAGACAACACCGGGGGAGGAGACCCGCATGACATCCGCCTGGATGACCGACGAACACCAGATGCTGGCCGACATGACGGCCAAGTTCATCACCGATGAATGGTCCCCCCATTTCGAGCGCTGGCGCAATCAGGGCCAGATGGACCCCGCGATCTGGCAACAGGCGGGCGAGCTTGGCCTTTTGTGCCCCTCCATCCCCGAGGAATGGGGCGGCCATGGCGGCGATTTCGGCCATGAAGCCGCGATCCTGATCGAGGCGAGCCGCGCCAATCTGGCCAGCTGGGGCGTGGGCATCCATTCCGGCATCGTCGCGCATTACATCCTCGCCTATGGCACGGACGATCAGAAACGCCGCTGGCTGCCCAAACTGACCTCCGGCGAACTGGTCGGCGCACTGGCGATGACCGAACCCTCGACCGGATCGGACGTGCAGGCGATCAAGACCAAGGCGATCCGCGACGGCAACACCTACAAGCTGTCAGGCCAGAAGACATTCATCACCAATGGCCAGCACGCCACACTGATCATCGTCGCCGCCAAGACCGACCCCAGCCAGCGCGCCAAGGGCGTCTCGCTGATGGTGCTGGAAACCGAAGGGGCGGCAGGCTTCAAACGCGGCCGCAACCTCGACAAGATCGGCATGAAGGCCTCGGACACCTCGGAGCTGTTCTTCGACAATGTCGCCATCCCGCCCGAAAACCTGCTGGGCGGCGAGGAAGGGCGCGGCTTTGCGCAACTGATGAGCCAGCTTCCGCAGGAACGCCTGATCATCGCCTGCGGCGCCATCGGCGCGATGGAGGGCGCGGTTGCCCGCACGATCCAGTATTGCCAGGAACGCGAAGCCTTTGGCGGACCGCTGACCCAGTTCCAGAACACCCGCTTCAAACTGGCCGAATGCCTGACCCGCACGAAAGTCGCGCGCGCCTTCCTTGACGAATGCATGGCCGAACACCTGCGTGGCGCGCTGAGCGTCGAAAAGGCTGCCATGGCGAAATACTGGATCACCGACACGCAGAACCAGGTGCTGGATGATTGCCTGCAACTGCATGGCGGCTATGGCTTCATGCAGGAATATGCGGTCGCCGAAATGTGGACCGATGCCCGCGTGCAGCGCATCTATGGCGGCACCAACGAGATCATGAAGGAACTGATCGCGCGCAGCTTCGTGGATCGCAAATCGGCGTGACGGCGCGCGGGACGATGGGACAGGAGCCTCCGGCGAGGATATTTCCGGCAAGAAGAAACCCCGCGCGCCGCTGCCCTTCATCGTTCGGCAAATACTCTGCGGGAGCGCGGGGGCGCACCCCCCCAGGTTTCACCGCATCAACAGGAAGGAAAGACCATGACCATCAAACTCTATTGCTTCGGCGAAAGCGGCAATGCCTACAAGGCGGCGCTGACACTGGAACTTTCCGGACTGGAATGGGAGCCGGTCTTTGTCGATTTCTTCAACGGCGAAGGGCGCAGCCCGGAATTCCGCGCCATCAACTCGATGGGCGAAGTGCCCGTCATGGTGGACGGCGATCTGACCCTGTCGCAGTCGGGCGCCATTCAGGATTACATCAGCACCAAAGGCGGCAAGATGGGCGGGCGCAGCGCGAATGAACGGCGCGAGATCATGCGCTGGATCCTGTGGGACAATCACAAACTGTCCAGCCAGGCGGGGATGACCCGTTTCCTGATGAACTTCCTGCCCGAAGACAAACGCCCGGCCGAGGTCATCGGCTTCATGCAGGGCCGCCTGAAAGCCGCCTACAAGGTGCTGAATGACGAGTTGTCCGGCAAGGACTGGCTGGTCGGTGACCGCCTGACCATCGCCGACATCGCCTGCTGCGGCTACCTGTTCTACCCCGAACCCTTCGGCTTTGACCGCAAGGAATGGCCCCATATCGATGCCTGGCTGACCCGGATCGAACAGACCCCCGGCTGGAAACACCCCTATGACCTGATGCCCGGCAGCCCCGCTGACCGCGCCTGACCCAAGATCGGCCCCTTCGGGCCACATGAAGGAGACGACCATGACAGATGTCTATATCTACGACGCCATCCGCACCCCGCGCGGCAAGGGCCGCGCCGACGGATCGCTGCACGAGGTCACCTCGGCCCGGATCAGCGCGCAGGTGCTCAATGCGCTGAAGGAACGCAACGGTTTCGAGGGCCACGCGGTTGAAGACGTGATCTGGGGCAACGTCACCCAGGTGATGGAACAGGGCGCGTGCCTGGCACGCACCGCTGTACTTGCCTCGGATCTGGATGAATCGATCCCCGGCCTTGCCATCAACCGCTTCTGCGCCTCCGGCATGGAGGCCGTGAACCTTGCCGCCAACCAGGTGCGCGGTGGCGCGGGCATGGGCTATATCGCCGGCGGCGTGGAGATGATGTCCCGCGTCCCCATGGGCAGCGACGGGGCGGCCATCGCCGTCGATCCTTCCATCGCCATGGACAGCTATTTCGTGCCCCAGGGCATCAGCGCCGATATCATCGCCACGGAATACGGTTTCTCGCGGGACGAAGCCGACGCGCTGGCGGTGGAATCCCAGCGCCGCGCCAAGGCCGCATGGGATGACAAGCGCTTTGCCAAATCCATCGTGCCGGTCGTCGACCAGAACGGCCTGACGATCCTGGGCCATGACGAATTCATGCGCCCCCAGACGGACATGCAAAGCCTTGGTGCGCTGAAGCCCAGCTTCAAGGACATGGGCGAGGTGATGCCCGGTTTCGACAAGGTCGCCCTGATGAAATACCCCCACCTGGAGCGGATCAACCACATCCACCACGCGGGCAATTCCAGCGGCATCGTGGACGGGGCCGCAGGCGTACTGATCGGCAACAAGGAATTCGGCGAGAAATGGGGGATCAAGCCCCGCGCGCGGATCAAGGCGACCTGCAAGATCGGTACCGATCCCACGATCATGCTGACGGGCCCCGTGCCCGCCACGCAGAAGATCCTGGCCGACAGCGGCATGTCGATCAGCGACATCGACCTTTTCGAGGTGAACGAGGCCTTCGCCTCGGTCGTGCTGCGCTTCATGCAGGCCTTCGACGTGGACAGCTCTGTCGTGAACGTCAACGGCGGCTCGATCGCCATGGGCCACCCGCTGGGCGCGACCGGCGCGATGATCATCGGCACCCTGCTGGACGAGCTTGAGCGCACCGGCAAGGGCACCGGCCTTGCCACGCTCTGCATTGCGTCCGGCATGGGGGCCGCCACGATCATCGAGCGGGTCTGACCCATGGCTGCGCCCTTGACCCTCACCGATCCCTGCGCCGTGTCGGAATACCTTCTGGCACGCACGGGCGAGGCCTACATGGTCGGCGACTTCGACAGTTTCGCCGCCTGCTTCGCCCTGCCGCAATGGATCGAAACCTTCAAGGGACGCAGCCTGATCGCCACCCCTGATGAGTTGCAAGCCCTCTTCAATGCGGTGCGCAGCAACTTCTGCCGTCTGGGCGTCACCGATCTGGTGCGCCGCTGCGTGGCGGCCGAGTTCCGCGACCCCGACACGATCGAGGCGACCCATGAAACCCGCCTGCTCTCTGGCGCGCGGCTTGTGCAGCCCAGCTATCCCTGTTTCTCGGTGATCAAACGGACCGAACAGGGATGGCTTGTCGCTGGCGGACAATACGCGATCCAGGATGCGCTTGAAATTGACACCGCACCCCTTGGTGCTGCCAGCGCATCTTCCCATTCCTCCCATACTGGAGTTTGACCATGACCGATTTCACCATGCAGAAAGATGCCGAAGGCATCGCCACCATCACATGGGATTGCCCCGGCAAGTCCATGAACGTGCTGAATACCGAGGCGCTGATCCATCTGGACAGCCTGATCGATGACGCACTGGCCGATGACGCCGTCAAGGGCGTTGTCATCACCTCTGGCAAGAAGGATTTTGCCGGCGGCATGGACCTGAACGTGCTGGCCAAGATGCGCGAAGACGCGGGCGACGAGCCCGAGCGCGGGCTTTTCGAAGGGATCATGCAGATGCATGCCGCCCTGCGCAAGATCGAACGCGCGGGGATGGACCCCAAGACCCTGAAGGGCGGCAAGCCTATCGCCGCAGCCCTGCCCGGCACCGCCGTGGGCATCGGGCTTGAACTGCCGCTGGCCACGCATCGCATCTTTGCCGCGCCCAACCCGAAGGCCAAGATCGGCCTGCCGGAAATCCTTGTCGGGATCTTTCCGGGTGCCGGTGGCACCACGCGCCTTGCGCGCAAACTGGGCGCGATGGGTGCTGCCCCCTATCTGCTGGAAGGCAAGCTTCTGGATCCGGCCAAGGCGAAATCCGCAGGCATCATCGACGAGGTGGCCGATGATCCCGTCGCCGCCGCCCGCGCCTGGGTGCTACAGGCCAAGGATGCGGATCTGGTGAAACCCTGGGACGCCAAGGGCTACAAGATGCCCGGTGGCACACCCTATCACCCCGCCGGTTTCCCGACCTTCGTGGGTGCATCGGCCATGGTGAACGGCAAGACGCAAGGCGCCTTCCCGGCGGCCAAGGCGCTGCTGTCGGCGGTCTACGAGGGCGCGCTGGTGCCCTTCGACACCGCCCTCAAGGTCGAGGCACGCTGGTTCGTCAATGTGATGATGAACCCGTCCTCTGCTGCGATGATCCGCTCGCTTTTCGTGAACAAGGAAGCATTGGAAAAAGGTGCCGTGCGTCCCGAAGGCGTTGCCGATCAGCGTGTGAAGAAGCTGGGCGTGCTGGGTGCGGGCATGATGGGTGCGGGCATCGCGCTGGTCAGTGCGCAGGCCGGGATCGAGGTGGTGCTGATCGACGCCACGCAGGAAAGCGCCGACAAGGGCAAAGCCTATACCGAGGCCTATCTTGACGGCGGCATCAAGCGCGGCAAGGTCACCGCCGACAAGAAAGCCGCGATGCTGGGCCTGATCACCGCCACCACCGATTACGACGCGCTGAAAGGCTGCGACCTGATCATCGAGGCGGTGTTCGAGGACATGAAGGTCAAGGCCGAGGTTACGAAAAAGGCCGAGGCCGTGATCCCCGCAGATTGCATTTATGCGTCGAACACCTCGACCCTGCCGATCAGCGAACTTGCCAAGGCCTCATCGCGGGCCGAGCAGTTCATCGGCATCCACTTCTTCAGCCCGGTCGAAAAGATGCTGCTGGTCGAGATCATCAAGGGCGAGGCCACAGGTGACGTGGCCGTGGCCAAGGCGCTGGATTACGTGCGTCAGATCCGCAAGACGCCCATCGTGGTGAACGATGCGCGCTTCTTCTACGCCAACCGCTGCATCATCCCTTATATCAACGAAGGGATGCGCATGGTGAAGGAAGGCGTGTCGCCCGCGCTGATCGACAACGCCGCGCGGATGCTGGGCTTTCCCGTGGGCCCGCTGCAACTGGTCGATGAGACCTCGATCGATCTGGGCGCCAAGATCGCCCGCGCCACCAAGGCCGCGATGGGCAATGCCTATCCCGATGGTGAGGTCGACGAGATCATCTTCTTCATGGAAGGCGAGGGCCGCATGGGCCGCAAGGCCAAGGCAGGTTTCTTCACCTATGACGAGGCTGGCAAGCGTCAGGGCTACTGGGCGGGTCTGGCCGACAAGTACCCCCGCCTTGAGGACCAGCCCAGCCTGATCGAAGTGCAGCATCGCCTGATGTTCGCCCAGGTGCTGGAAGCCGTGCGCGCACTGGAAGAAGGTGTGCTGGAAGACATCCGCGAAGGCGACGTGGGCGCGATCCTGGGCTGGGGCTTTGCGCCGTGGTCGGGCGGTCCGTTCAGCTGGCTCGACATCATCGGCACGCCCTACGCCGCCGAACGCTGCGATCAGCTTGCGGCAGCCTACGGCGACCGTTTCGCCTGCCCCGCGCTGCTGCGCGAGATGGCCGACAAAGGCCAAAGCTTCTACGGTCGCTTCGGCGCGGACAAGAAAGCCGCCTGATCCCGGTCAGACATCCCCTGCAGAACATACAAACGGCGCGGTCCCGAGGGTCCGCGCCGCTTGCATTGGGGGGGTGCTGCAACGGTGATATTATTTACAAAACGGAAACAGTAAACAAAAAATTATATTTCCTTATACGTTTTGGAAACAGTTAGGCAGCCCAACTCAGAAGGAATAGCCGAACCGCGCAATGTCTTCGGCACAGAGATCACCGACAAGTGCAGCATCATCCGGACTGTAATACCCGCGGTAATCCGCGTCGCGATCCGACTGGTTCACCCGGTCAATATCCAGCCGGAAGCCAAGATGCGCCCAAAGGGGGGCTGCGTCTTCGTCAAGGTTTTCAAGGCGGACATAGGCCGCGCAACGCTCAACGCCGCCGGCATCGCGCATATGGCGCGCATAGGGCCATGCGCGCAGGCTGGCGCTGGTCTGCGGATGATTGAGAAAGCCCGAGAAGGCCAATCCCTTCGCAAGCTCCACCGCCGGATGATCAAAGTCCTGACTGCGCAGCCAGTGATAATAGCTGACCATGCGGTCCCATGGATTGCGCACCAATGTGAAACAATAGCTCTGGGCGATGTCCTCGCGGCTGACCAGCCCGTCGATATCGGCAAGGGTGGAATGTTTCCACAACCGCCCCGCGGCCTGCACCCCCTTCAGGCGATGCTTGCGCCGCTGCGCCTTGGGCGTGTCACCCAGCAGGATGTCATCCGCCCGCGCACGCCCCTCCAGCGCCATGGCCAGCGCCGTGCCCCCCGTCTTGGGAATATGGACAAAGATATAGCGACGGCCCGGCGAAATGATCATGCGGCCACGCTATCGGATCGGGGCAATGGTGCAAGCCCGCTCAACCGGGGATGATCTGACGGCGCTGCTCTGCACCCGACCGCAGGGCGATGATCACCCCGGCCGAGGCGATCAACCCGATCCCGATCGCCTGCCATGGGCCGACCGGCTGCGCAAACAGCCACCATGCAAAGAACGGGCCGAAGATCATCACCGAATATTCGAAGACCGACACGAATCCCGCCTCGCCGATCTGGTAGGCCTTGATGATGCACCAGACCCCGGCCAGCGATCCCACGGCCTGCAACCACAGCAGCGGCCAGACATCGACCAGCGGCCAGACCCAGCGCCGGGTCAGGAAACCTGTCTCGGGCATGTCCAGAACGATCAGGCCCAGCGCCATCGCACCAGAAAACAGGCACTGAAACAACATCACCCCCAGAAGCAGGGCCATGGTGCTTTCACCCTCGCACCATGACCGGGTGGCGATGATCGACACGGCATAGAACAGCCCACCCGCCACCGGCAGAAGCGTCCACATGGAAAAGGCGTTGGTATCGGGCTGCAAGACCAGCAGGATACCAATGAACCCCATCAGAACCGCAACGATCCGCCATGGGCCGATACTGTGGCCCATCAGCCCCCATGTGATCAGCAGGATGAAGATGGGCGAGGTGAACAACCCCGCCAGCGCCTGGGCGATGGGCATGAAGCCCAGCGCCCCGAAATAGCACATCATGGCGATCCCCGCGAAGGCAGACCGGCCGCCCACCCGCAGGATGGATCTTGGCCGCAAGGTGCCCAACCCGGCCCATGACATGGCCAGCAGCATCGGAAACATCAGCAGCGTGCGCATGACCTGAAACTGCCACAGCCCGATTTCGGCGGCGATTGCGGCCACGTAATTGTCGATGAAACCGATGATCAGCATGGCCACCAGCATCACGCCGGCGGCAGCAAGCGGCCTGTTCAGATCGGCGGGGGCAACAAGGGTCATGGAATGTCCGGCAAATGTCTCCATGTCCTGCTTATGCCGCCGCAAGGCCGATCTCAAGCGATGCTTGAAGGGGGCCTGCATTGTCATGTATACTTCACGTCAGGGCGTGCCGATGGCGTCGGCGCGGGGAACAGCCTTCCCTTTCCTGCGGATTGATCCGCTGTCGTCCTGTACGCCGGGACCTCTGACAAGGGGGCCCGCGCAAATCCGGCCCCGCAGGACCGATGATGACCCAGACCGCAAGACCAGACATGTACCGCTTTCACAATGGCCAGAAAGCGCCCCTGCCATTTGATCCGTCCGAATATGCCGCCCGCCTTGCCGGGCTGCGTGCCACCATGGCCGATCTTGGGGTCGATGCCTGCGTGATGACCTCGATGCATAACGTCGCCTATTACTCGGGCTTTCTCTACTGCTCCTTCGGGCGTCCCTATGCCTGCGTGGTCACGCCCACCGAATGCGTGACGATCAGCGCGGGCATCGACGCAGGCCAGCCCTGGCGGCGCAGCGTGGGCGACAACATCACCTATACCGACTGGGCGCGCGACAACTACTGGCGCGCCGTGCGCTCCGTCACCGGCGAAGGCCGCGTGATCGGCTATGAGGCCGACCACCTGACCCTGCTGCAATCGGCCAAGCTCGACGGCTTCCTTGCGCCCTCCGCGCGGGTGGATATCGCGCCTGCCACCATGCAGCAGCGCATGCGCAAATCCGAGGCCGAAATCACGCTGATCCGCGCCGGCGCCAATGTGGCCGATGTGGGCGGCTATGCCATCCGCGATGCGGTGCGCCTGGGCGCGCGCGAGATCGACATCGCCATGGCCGGCCGCGACGCGATGGAGGCCGAGATCGCAAAGCGCTTTCCCGATGCCGAATACCGCGACACCTGGGTCTGGTTCCAGTCCGGCATCAACACCGATGGCGCGCATAACCCCGTCACATCACGCGCGCTGGAGCGTGGCGATATCCTGTCGCTCAATACCTTCCCGATGATCTCGGGCTATTACACGGCGCTGGAACGCACCCTTTTCGTGGCCGAGGTCGACGCCGCCAGCCTCGCCATATGGGAGGCCAACGTCGCCACCCATGAATACGGCATGTCCCTGCTGAAACCGGGCGTCAGCTGCGCCGAGGTGACCCACAAGGTCAACGATTTCCTGGCCGCGCGCGACCTGCTGCAATACCGCACCTTCGGCTATGGCCACAGCTTCGGCGTGCTGTCGCATTACTACGGCCGCGAGGCGGGTCTCGAACTGCGCGAGGATATCGACACCGTGCTGGAACCCGGCATGGTCATCTCGATGGAGCCGATGCTGACCCTGCCCGAAGGCGCCCCCGGCGCCGGTGGCTACCGCGAACATGACATCCTGCTGATCACCGAAACCGGGAACGAGAACATCACGGGCTATCCCTACGGGCCGGATTTCAACGTGGTCGGCTGACCTGACGGGCGCGGGCCGCATGTCTGACGGTCCGCGCCTTTCCCCCCTTCCCTTCCCGCCCCCGCGCGCAATACTGTACCCAAAACGAACCGCAAGGTGACGCTTCGAAACGGGAGGGACGCGATGGGCTGGCTCAAGGATGAAACGGGTCTTGGCAAGACGGCGGCGAATTACACGCCTCTGACGCCTCTGTCCTTCCTCAAACGCGCGGCAAAGGTCTTTCCCGATCATCCGGCGGTGATCTACGGCGCGCATCGCAAGACCTATGCGGACTATATCGACCGGGTCACGCGCCTTGCCTCGGCGCTGACCAAACTGGGCGTGCAGCCCGGCGATGTGGTGGCCACCCTGATCCCGAACCTGCCCGCCCAGGCCGAGGCGCATTTCGGCGTCCCCGCCTGTGGCGCGATCCTCAACACGATCAACACAAGGCTGGAAACCGACACCGTCGCCTATATCCTCGATCACGGCGGCGCGAAGGTCCTGCTGGTCGATCCGCAGTTCCTGCCGCTGGCCGCCGAGGCGATGGAGCGGATGGAAGGCCCCGCCCCCATCGTGATCGAAGTGCCGGACGAGCATGCGGGCGTGCATGCCCATGGCCATTACACCGATTACGAAAGCCTGCTGGCGGCGGGCGATCCCGATTTCGACTGGATCATGCCCGAGGATGAGTGGGAGAGCATCGCGCTCAACTACACCTCCGGCACCACGGGCCGGCCCAAGGGCGTGGTCTACCACCACCGCGGCGCTTACCTCAACGCCATGGGGCAGGTCATCAGCTGGCGCATGACGCTGCACCCGCGCTACCTGACCATCGTGCCGCTGTTCCATTGCAACGGCTGGTGCCACACATGGATGATGCCGGTGCTGGGTGGCACGCTGATCTGCTGCCGCGACATCACCGCGCCCGCCATCTTCAACGCCATCGCGGATGAAGGCGTGACCCATTTCGGCGGGGCACCCATCGTGCTGAACACGCTGGTCAACGCCCCCGCAGCCCAACGCCGCGAGTTTTCCCAGACGGTCGAGGTGTTCACCGCCGGCGCCCCCGTCGCCCCCGCGACACTGGCCAAGATCGAACCCATGGGTTTCAACGTCACGCAGGTCTACGGCTTGACCGAAACCTATGGCCCCGGCACCGAATGTACCTGGAACGCCGCCTGGGACGGGCTGCAAGGCGATGCCCGCGCCGCGATGAAGGCGCGCCAGGGCGTGGCCATGCCCTTCCTCGAGGATGTGACCGTCATGACCGACGGCATGAGCCAGATCCCCATGGATGGCGTCACGCAGGGCGAGATCATGTTTCGCGGCAATGGCGTGATGAAAGGCTATCTCAAGAACCCGAAAGCGACGGAAGAGGCGTTTCGCGGCGGCTGGTTCCATTCAGGCGACATCGCCGTGCAGCATCCCAACGGCTACATGCAGATCGCCGACCGCGCCAAGGACATCATCATCTCGGGCGGCGAGAATATCTCTTCGGTCGAGGTCGAAGGCGTGCTGATGGCCCATCCCGATGTGCTTCTGTGCGCCGTGGTCGCCAAACCCGACGAGAAATGGGGCGAGGTTCCCTGCGCCTTCATCGAGCTGAAGGACGGCGTGGCGGGCGACGAGGCGGCCCTGATCGCCTTCGCGCGCGAGCGGCTGGCAGGCTTCAAGACCCCCAAGAAGGTGGTGTTCCAGGAATTGCCCAAGACCTCGACCGGCAAGATCCAGAAGTTCGAGTTGCGGGCGATTGCCAAGGGGTTGTGAGGGGGTAACCCCTCGCTCCCCACGCCGTCGCCGACCCGCAACCGCGCCACAATCAGCGCGCTCGCCGACCCGCGGGGTGGCGAGCCGCCAACAGTTCGGCGCACCTTATCCCCGCCCGGTCATCCGACCTCGGTTCTATGCACCACGGTCGCAAAATCGCCGCCCCATCTCGCCCCAAGCCGCGCGGTCGCCGACCCGCGGGGTGGCGATGAAACGACAGTTCAGCGCACTTTATCCCCGCCCGGTCCTCGGCCCTCAGTTCAACCCACAACCCTCGCAAAATCGCCGCCCCAGGGGGCGGGTCGGCGATCGCGCGGCGGCGCTACGCGCCTTGATTCCGCGCGGGGGAGAAGGCGAAACACAATCAAAGTAAAAAATGGAAGTTGTCTTCAAAATCATGTTACTATTCCTAATGTGAAAAAGAACTTGTAGTTTAGTTTGGTAAAAACGATGAAACCATTTGAGCAATATGAAAATACTGAATATTGACTGCCCTTGCCTTTGACAGCTTTACAAATGTTTCTTGCGCACACCCTGCTGGCTCAAGATCGCCGCATATTCCCGGCCAGAAAGACTTTGGCCAATCTATCGCGTACCCTATACGCACCATGCCGCTGGAGACGATGCTGCGCATTTACTTCCTACAGAATTGGTACGCCCTGAGCGACCCGATGGCCGAAGAGACGCTGTATGACAGTGAAGCGATGCGCCGCTTCGCTGGGATCGAACTGGGATGACATCCCCGAGAGACCATCCTCAACTGGTCTTCGAGCGTTTTCTGCCGAAGTGATCTGGCAGATGCTGCGCTCTGGCACGCTGGTGGATGCCACGATTATCGATGCGCCGTCTTCGACCAAGAACCAGGCCATGTCTTCGACTGACTGGTATTGGCATCCCATGTCGGTGTCGAAGGGCACTGTCCACAGCCTAGAGGCCAACCGCAAAGGTGGACATCTGGGATGAACTGCTCCATGGCGAAGAGAAGTCGGTCTGGGCCGACAAGGGCTATGTCAGCGCCGAATGCGTTCTGAAGGTTGTGTCGCCATCGCACCAAGCTAGCGAAGATCACCTGCCATGGTGCAAGGTTCCCTGAAAGCGGCAGTTCGACATGAAAACGCTATGTTCAAAGAACCTCACACTTTCGACAACTTTCCTCGTACGAACATGAGGACGAGTCTGTCTTGGCTTCAGGCGGCTAAACCCTTGCGGTGCTTCGGCCGGTTGCCCTAAGCAAATCGCGCAGCGTGATCAGACTATCTTCTCAGGCACCGGCCACTTGCTGCTCACGATGTCTATCGAGCGGTTATCACTAGAATCAACGAATAGACTTCGGCAGAATATTATTTCAACAACACAGAATCTCTCTCAAATAGAATGAAGAATTTATTGAGAACAAATTTTGAAGGTGATTAATATGACAGAGCAGGCCAAAAGAAATTGCATGCAATCATTCAAACGAGCATTATCAAACGTGAAATCAACTAGGGGCTAGTGAATAGACATATCGCTTGTCAAGAAAGCTGTAGCGAACCAAAGTACCGAGTCGTCGAATACATCTGACTATGATGAGAAACTCTAGGCAGTAGCAGGCTGGATTGTATCAAAAAGTAATATCATGCGCAAGAGAACTCCCACCCGAACCGTTAAAATTTTCCCCCCCAACCGCCCTAACCGCCCGAGCAACCCATTGATTCCAAACGATCCAGAAAATGTCCCATCGTGGGACAGGCCCCCCGGCCCGCCTTGCGGGCCTCGCCAAGCCTGCCCCCTACCACCCCGGCCCACCTCATGCTAAACTCCCCTAAACAGAGGCAGGGCAGCCCCATCCATGACCGCATTGCAGGAGTATCAACGGCTCGAGGCCTCCGCCCTCTGGCGGGCCAAACCCGAGGAGCAGCGGCGCGAGGTGATCGTCTCGATCGGCGAGGCGACGCTGGTGATCTCCGATCTGCAGGACCGCCCCCTCACCCATTGGTCGCTGGCGGCCATCGCGCGCGCCAACCCTGACGAGACCCCCGCGATCTACCACCCCGAGGGCGATCCCAGCGAAACCCTCGAACTCGCCGCCGACGAGGCCGCGATGATCGCCGCCATCGAAAAGCTGCGCACCGCGGTCGAGCGCCGCCGCCCCCGCCCCGGCCGGTTGCGCGGGATCGGCCTTGCCTCTTCGATTGCCGCCCTGGCCCTGCTGGCGGTGTTCTGGCTGCCCGGCGCGCTGCGCGATCACACCCTCACGGTCGTGCCAGATGTGAAGCGCGAAGATCTGGGCCGCACGCTGATGACCCATCTGGAACGGGTGACCGGCCTGCCCTGTGTCGCCCCCGAGGGGCTGCAGGTCCTGCAGAAGCTGTCGGCCCGCCTGCCCGAAGCCTCGGGGCAGCGCAATGCGCTGATCGTCTTCCGCAGCGGCGTGCGCGACACCGTGCGCCTGCCCGGCCGCATCCTGCTGATCGGGCGCGGCCTTGTCGAAAGCTACGAGGAACCCGATGTGCTGGCGGGCTACATCATCGCCGAACAGTTGCGCGCGGAAGCCAGCGATCCTTTGGGCCGCCTGCTGGACTGGGGCGGGATCATGGCCAGCTTCCGCCTGCTGACGACCGGCTCCCTGCCCGATGACACGCTGCGCGCCTATGCCGAGACGCTGCTGACAGCACCGCCCCTGCCCCTGACGGATGACGTGTTGAAAGAAGGGTTCCAGCGGCTGTCCGTGCGGGCGACGCCCTATGCCTATGCGCTGGACTCCACCGGCGAAAAGACCCTGGCCCTGATCGAGGCCGATCCCTTCGCCAGCGCGCCGCCGCAGCCTCTGATGTCGGATGGCGACTGGCTGCGGCTGCAGGCGATCTGCGGCGGCTAGACCTCAGTTCCGGGCAAAGGCATCGCGAAAGCCCGCCGCCCGCGCAGCCCCCAGCCCCTGGGACAAGGCCCCGGCATTGCCGAAGGGCCCGGCAAGGATCACCTGCACCGGTTTGCCCTTGCTGCTGCTGCGCTGGATGCTGACCGGCAGACCTGCCGCCTGAAGTCGGCGGATCGTGCGATCTGCATTGGCGGAATCGGCAAAGGCGCCCACCTGCACGAAGCGGCCGGTCACAGCCTTGGGCGCCGGTGGCGGGGCCGCGCGGGTGGACAGGCGCGGCGCTTGGGCAACCTGCCGCTGCGGCTTGGCCTTCTGCGTGCCACTTGTCGATACGGTGATGCGATGGCCCGCCGGCACGGCGGCGCGCACCTGGGTTGCCAGATCGGTATAGGGATAGACAAGGTTCGGATTAAAGGCCGTCATGTCGCGCCCGCTGCGCCGATCGATCAGGCGGCGCGGCACGGTCTGGGTCCAGACCAGATCCATCGCGGCCTTGCCTGCCACCGTGCCTTGCGCGCGGTAAGGGTTGAGCCGGTCATCCTGCCAGGCAGGACGGTAGCCCGGCGGCACGACCGCGGCGCTTGCGGCATTGGCCTGCGCCTCGGCCACGTGGCGCGGCACGATGCGCGTCTGCGGGTCCAGCCTTGCCTGTTCGCGGCGTGTCAGGGTGATGACCGGTGCATCGACGCGCCGTCCGGTACCGTCGGCGCGACTGATCGGGTCCTGTGTCTGCGGTCCGCAGCGCACCCCGGCCGCGCAGCGGCTGGTCGTGGATGCCAGCTGTCCCGCAGCAGGACGGGCTGCGGCGGTCTGGGGCGCCCGGTTCAGCGCAGGCGGGGTCGTGATCGACGCGATCGTGCGCATCGGCGCACCCGGGCGCTGCGCCATGGCCGGCGGCTGCGGTGCGACGCGGGCATTCACGCGCGCCGCGGGTCTTGGCGGGGCCGCAGGTTCGACGCGGGCGGCGGCAGGGCGCTGTACCGGACGGACCGCCGCCGCAACCGGCGGGGTGGACGCGGCGGCGCCTGCTGCCGCAACCGGCGGCGCGGTGATCAGCGTGGCACTGGGCGGCAATGCAGCTTGCGCGGTCGTGCCGGCGCTGGCAGGCGCCCCGTTCGCAAAGGTCGGCTGTGCGCCGCAAAGGTTCTGGCGGTTCGACGTGACACGCGGCACCCACCTTGTGGCCCCGGCCACACCCGCACGCACGAAGATACAGCCATTGCTGTCAACATATTGCGTCCCGGTGAAAGAGGCCGGCGGAAATTCGGCCGGTTCGCGAAACCTGGTCGTCTGCGCATCGACCGGCAGAACCCAGGTTGCGGTTGCGGCAGCGATCAACGCCACCATCGAAAAAACCCGTACAGACATCATAAGCGCCCCCAACATAGCGTGGACGCACTGTGCCTGAATCGGAAACGCGCGTAAAGGGTGGATGGCTTATTTAGTGCCAAACATGCGGTCACCCGCATCACCTAGTCCTGGAAGGATATAACCTTTGTCATTCAGGCGCTTGTCCAGCGCTGCCGTGACGATGGGCACATCGGGGTGCGCCTCTTTCATGCGGGCAACACCTTCGGGGGCGGCCAAGAGACACATGAAGCGGATATTCGTGGCCCCCGCCGCCTTGAGCAGATCCACCGCCGCAGCCGAGGAATTGCCCGTGGCCAGCATAGGATCGACCACGATCACCAGACGGTCCTCAAGCCCTTCGGGCAGTTTGCAATAGTATTGCACGGGCTTCAGCGTCACCTCATCGCGGTAGAGACCCACAAAGCCGACGCGGGCCGAGGGGATCAGTTCCAGCACCCCGTCCAGCAGGCCATTGCCTGCCCGCAGGATCGACACCAGCGCCAGTTTCTTGCCCTTCAGCACCGGTGCGTCCATTTCCTGCATCGGGGTCTCGATCGCGCGGGTGGTCAGTTCCAGCTCACGCGTGACCTCATAGGCCAGCAGGGCCGAAATCTCGCGCAGCAGCGCGCGGAATTCCCCGGTCGAGGTGTTCTTGTCGCGCATCAATGTCAGCTTGTGCTGCACCAGCGGGTGGGTGACGATGGTCAGATGATCGGTCATGTCGGCTCCGTTCCTGTCTTCAGCCTGTCCCGCAGGCGGTCTTTCAAAGCGGCATCGCAGAAGGCCGCGTCCAGTGCCGTGCGGTTCAGCGCGGCGAAATCATCCTCGTCCCAGCCGAAGGCGCGCTCCAGCCCCTGGTATTCCCGCGTCATCGTGGTGCGGAAAAAGGGCGGATCGTCGGTGGACACCGTCACCTTTACCCCTGCATCGCGCAGTTTCGCAATGGGATGAGCCCGCCAATCGGCATAAAGGCCCAGCGCGATGTTCGATCCGGGGCAGACCTCGAGCACGGTGCCCGCCTCGGCCAGCCGGTCCATCAGGGCGGGGTCTTCGATGGCGCGCACGCCGTGGCCGATGCGGGTGACGCGCAGATCGTCCAGCGCCTGGCGGATCGACGCGGGCCCTGCGAATTCGCCGGCGTGGGTGGTCAGTTGCAACCCCGCTTCGCGCGCACAGTCGAAGGACCATGCGAAATCGCCTTGTTTGCCCATGGTCTCGTTCCCGCCCATGCCGAAACCGGTGATCCAGTCACCTGCGGTTTCCGCGGCACAGCGGGCGATCTGGCGCGCGGTATAGGGGCCGAAATGGCGGATGCAGGTGACGATGCCGCGCATGGTGATGCCATGCTGCGTTTCGGCCTTGTCCGCAGCTTCGCGGATCGCGTGCAGGTATTCGTGCCACGCTGCAAGATCGCCGCCACCGCAGAAATCGGGGCTGAGGAAGGCCTCGGTATGGATCACGCCGTCTTCGGCGCTTTGTTCCAGCACGGCGCTGGTCAGGCGGGCGTAATCCTCGGGGCGTTTGAGGACGCTTGTCGCGGCCTCGTAGACCTGCAGGAAACGGGGGAAATCATCGAAGGTATAGTGCCCGCGTTCGTCGAAAATGCCGGCGATGTCGACCGATTTTTCGCGCGCCAGACGGCGGATCAGGTCAGGCGGGGCAGCGCCTTCCAGATGCAGGTGCAGCTCGATCTTGGGGGTGGATTGCCAGCTCATGGAAAGGGCCTTCCCGGTCCGCGTTGCGACAGGCCCAGATGGGCGGCGATGGAGGCCGCAACATCCGTGAAGGCCAGATGGCCCAGCGGCCCAGCGCCCTGCCCCGCGACCAGAACAGGCACGCGTTCGCGGGTGTGATCAGTGCCGGTCCATGAGGGGTCATTGCCGTGATCGGCGGTCAGCACCATCATGTCACCGGGGCGCAGTTTCGCGATGATCGGGCCAAGGGCAGCGTCAAACCGCTCCAGCGCCGCGGCATAACCCGCCACATCGCGGCGATGGCCATAAAGGCTGTCGAATTCGACCAGATTGGCGAAGGTCAGGCTGCCGTCTTCCGCCGTATCGACCAGCCGTGCCAGATGCTGCATCAGCGTGGCGTCATCGCCCTTGGCCACGTCGTCGATCCCCCGCATCGAGAAGATGTCCCCGATCTTGCCCACCGCATGGACACGGCGGCCATCGGCCTGCGCCCAGTCGCAGAGCGTGGGGGATGGCGGGGCGATGGCGTAGTCATGGCGGTTGGCGGTGCGGGTGAAACCCCCGGCTTCGGTGCCAATGAAAGGCCGCGCGATGACGCGGCCCACGCGCATGGCATGCAGGATCGGGGCGGCGCGCTGGCACAGGCCATGCAGGCGGTCGAGGCCGAAGTGTTCCTCATGCGCCGCGATCTGGAAGACGGAATCGGCGGAAGTATAGCAGATGGGCCAGCCGGTGCGGATATGGTCGCCCCCCAGACGGGCGATGATCTGCGTGCCCGAGGCGTGGCAATTGCCCAGAATGCCATCTGTGCCCGCCAGCGCCGCGATCCGGGCAGAAAGGTCGGGCGGAAAGGCAGGTTGCGTGTCAGGGAAATAGTGCCAGTCCCATGGCACCGGCACACCGGCCAGTTCCCAATGCCCGGACGGCGTGTCCTTGCCGTTCGAGATTTCCGTGGCCGCACCCCAGCGCCCCTGCGGCACAGCCCCCAGCCCCGGCGGCGGCGCCATGCCACTGGCCAGTTCCAGCGCCGCGCCCAGCCCCAGGCGGTCGAGGATGGGCAGGTGCAGCGGGCCTTTTCGCCCCTGATCCGCCTGCCCTTCGGCGCAGGCCTGCGCGATATGGCCAAGGGTGTTCGCGCCGGTATCGGGGCGCGCGCCGTTGAAGAAGCGATCCGCATCCGGCGCGCCGCCGATGCCGACCGAATCCATCACCACCAGAAAGGCGCGGGTCACGGGGACACCCGGTCATGGATCAGGAGCGGCAGGGCCGGTGCATCATCCGCAATCGTGACCGCGCCCAGAACTTGCGTCATCGCGTTCTGCGCGGCCTCGGGTCGGCCTGCATGGATACGTGCAAGCGGTTGGCCCGCCTCGACCCATACGCCCAGTTCCACCATGTCGGACAGGCCCACGGCGGGATCGACACGGTCGCTTTCGACCTGACGCCCGCCGCCCAGTTCGACCACGCAAAGACCCAGCGCATGCCCGTCCATCGCGGCGACATAGCCGGAACGCTGCGCCTTCACCTCGCGGATCACATTGGCCTCGGGCAGAAAGCGCGCCCAGTCCTGCACTAAGCGGGTCGGCCCGCCCTGTGCTGCAACCATGCGGCCAAACACCTCGGCCGCGCGGCCATCGGCGATGCTGGCCCGGATCGTCTGCGCGCTTGTGTCGGCATCCGCCGCAAGGCCCGCACCGGCCAGCACCGCACCGCCCAGCGCCACGGACACGTCCAGCAAACGCCCCGCCGCCTGCCCCGTCAGCACCCGCATCGCGGATGCCACCTCAAGCGCGTTGCCAAGATCAGGGGCCAGCGGCTGGTTCATGTCGGTGATCAGCGCGGTTGTGGGGCAACCGGCGGCATTGGCCGTCTCAACCAGGGCCTGCGCCAGTGCCTTGGCCGCATCGGGCGTGGTCATGAAGGCGCCGCTGCCGGTCTTGACGTCCAGCACTAGGCCATCAAGCCCGGCGGCCAGTTTCTTGGACAGGATCGAGGCGGTGATCAGATCAAGGCTTTCCACCGTGCCGGTCACGTCGCGGATCGCATAGAGCCGCCGGTCCGCCGGCGCGATGGCCGACGAGGCGCTGACGATGGCGCAACCGGCCTGCGCCACCACGGCGCGCAGGCGCCCCTCGTCCAGATCGGTGCGCAGGCCGGGGATCGCCTCCATCTTGTCCAGCGTGCCGCCGGTATGGCCAAGACCGCGCCCCGAGATCATGGGCACGCAGGCACCACAGGCCACCAGCGCAGGCGCAAGGATCAGGCTGACGCAATCGCCCACCCCGCCGGTGGAATGCTTGTCCAGCACGGGTCGGTCCAGATCCCAGCCCAGCACATGTCCCGAATCCCGCATCGCGAGGGTCAGGGCCACGCGGCCCTCATCGCCCAGCCCGTTCAGCAAGGCGGCCATCGCGAAGGCCCCCGCCTGCGCGTCCGATACCGTCCCATCCGCCAGACCACGCGCGAACCAGTCAAGCTCGTCCCGGGTCAGGGGCATGCGGTCGCGCAAGCGGGTGATGATGCGACGGGCGTCCAAGGGTCTACGTGCCCCCTCCGGCGCGGGTCATATGCGCCGTGGTGAAGGCACCGGGCAACAGCTCGGCCAGCGTCATGTGCAGCTCTTGCCCGTCCAGCGTGGACATGGTGACCGGCACCGCGCCGCGCCCGAACTCGGCAAGCTTCTGACGGCAGCCACCGCAGGGCGTGACAGGGTGTTCGCCATCCGCGATCACGGCGACCTCGGTCAGTTCAATCTCGCCCGCAGCGACCATGGCGGCAATCGCGCCCGCCTCGGCGCAGGTGCCTTCCGGGTAGGCCACGTTTTCCACGTTGCAACCGACATAGACCATGCCGGATGCCGCGCGGATCGCCGCCCCTACCTTGAAATGCGAATAGGGCACATAGGCGTTTTCGCGCACGGCGCGGGCTTGGTCCATCAAGGTCATGTCGACTCTCCGATATGGGTGGTAAAGCGACCCGGCAGGGACACTTCGAGAAGTTCCAGATCCCGTGTCGCCTCGGCATAGCGTGTCCGCATCCCCGGCGGGATCACGAAGGCATCGCCTTTTTCAAGACGGAACGGGTCACGCTCCTCACCTTCCAGCAGCATGCCGCCCTGCATCACGAATGTGAACAGGATGTCGCTGTCATGCCATGTCCAGGCGGTCGGCCCGCCATCGGGCCGCGCCACCTGCACCCCGGCCACGTCGCGGGTATTGGCGGCAATGGTGGTATCGCGGGCGACGAAGCCGGGAATGCGGAAGGGCTGCCATGCAGCCCCCTGCGCCACGTTGTGCACGAAGCGCTGCCCCTGCCATTCGCGGTCAGGGCGCAGATGTGGCGTGGGCAGGGTCATCTCGTGGTCGATTGCGGTGACGTGTTCGGCGGGCACACCGATCTCGATCACCTCGATCCCGTCGCTGGCCTCAAGTACCCGGTGGCGGATTTCGGGCGGCTGGATGAAACAATCGCCTGCCGTCAGGCGGATCGGGGGGCCCTGATCCTCATAGACCACATCGACCCAGCCGTTGATGCAGAAGATCAGCTGAAACCCGACCTTGTGATAATGCACCATGTCGGGCACCGGCCCGCCATCGGGAATGCGGATGTGGCTTGCGATGATCGACCCGCCCAAGCGGTCGGGAATCAGGTCGCGGTAATGCATGCCTGCTCGCCCGATCACCCATGGGGCCTGATCGGCCAGGCGGCGCACCACGAAACTGTGGATCGTGGGTGGCAGGATCAGCGGCGGGTTGCGTTCGGCGATGGTGATGCGCGTCCCCCCCGGCGCGGTCAGCGCGGTTTCACCCCCTGCGAGTTCTGCGGGCCTATCGGAAAGCAGGCGCAACTGGCCCGCCGGCGCATCCGACCGCTCCAGCCGGAACCGCAGGCCGTGCCCCGAAAAAGCAGCCACGGCGGGATCATCGGCGGGATAGATCATGTCCATCCGGAACCCCAGCTGCTTGGTGAAAAAGCCGATATCGCCGGTCAGGTCGGCCGTCGAAAGGCAGACCTCTGCAATGGTATCGGTCATGGCATCGTCCTTCCCGCGCATCCGCGCCTCACATTCTGTGCGAAAGCTTGGCCCTGCGACCGGGGATTTGCAAGACAGGGGATTTGCAAGACAGGGGATTTGCAGGATGGGGGCGCCGCCCCCGCAAAAACGGTATCTTCCCTTCCGCCACGGAATAGTTTAACGCTAAACTATCTGGGAAAGAGGAGAGGACGGATGTCGGACAGCCACAAGGAAACACTGCGTCAGGCGGCTCTGGCCTATCACGAATTCCCCAAACCCGGAAAGCTCGAGATCCGCGCGACCAAGCCGCTGGCCAATGGCCGTGACCTGGCGCGCGCCTATTCGCCCGGTGTGGCCGAAGCCTGCCTTGAAATCCGCGACGATCCCGCCAATGCCAGCCGCTATACCGCGCGCGGCAACCTGGTGGCCGTGGTGACCAACGGCACCGCTGTTCTGGGCCTGGGCAATATCGGGGCGCTGGCCTCCAAGCCGGTGATGGAAGGCAAGGCCGTCCTGTTCAAGAAATTCGCGGGCATCGACTGTTTCGACATCGAGCTGAACGAACCCGACCCCGAGAAACTGGCCGATATCGTCTGCGCGCTGGAGCCGACATTCGGCGCGATCAACCTGGAAGACATCAAGGCCCCAGACTGCTTTGTCGTGGAAAAGATCTGCCGCGAACGGATGAACATCCCGGTCTTTCACGACGACCAGCACGGCACCGCCATCGTTGTGGGCGCTGCCGCGACCAATGCGCTGCATGTCGCCGGCAAGCGGTTCGAGGATATCCGCATCGTCAGCACGGGTGGCGGGGCGGCGGGCATCGCCTGTCTGAACATGCTGCTGAAACTGGGCGTCAAGCGCGAGAACATCTGGCTCTGCGATATCCACGGCCTGGTCTACGAGGGCCGCGAGGTCGACATGAACCCGCAAAAAGCGGCCTTTGCGCAGAAGACCGACAAGCGCGCGCTGGACGAGGTGATCGACGGGGCCGACATGTTCCTGGGCCTTTCGGGTCCGGGCGTTCTGAAACCCGAGATGGTAGGCCGCATGGCCAAGCGGCCGATCATCTTCGCGCTGGCCAACCCCTCGCCCGAGATCGACCCGTCCGAGGCGCGCGCGGTGGTGCCGGATGCGATCATCGCGACAGGCCGGTCCGACTATCCCAACCAGGTCAACAACGTTCTGTGCTTTCCCTTCATCTTCCGGGGCGCGCTGGATGTGGGCGCGACCGAGATCAACGACGAGATGCAGATCGCCTGCATCGAAGGGATCGCGGCCCTGGCCCGCGCCACAACCAGCGCCGAGGCCGCAGCCGCCTACCAGGGCGAACAGATGACGTTCGGTGCCGATTACCTGATCCCCAAGCCCTTCGATCCGCGTCTCTCGGGTGTCGTGTCCACCGCCGTGGCGCGCGCCGCGATGGAAACCGGCGTCGCGACCCGCCCGCTGGAAGACCTGGTGGCCTACAAGGCCAAACTGGACGGATCGGTCTTCAAATCCGCGCTGCTGATGCGGCCCGTGTTCAGCGCCGCCGCCACCGCGGCCCGCAGCATCGTCTTTGCGGAAGGCGAGGATGAACGCGTGCTGCGCGCCGCACAGGCGATCCTCGAGGAAACCACCGAAAAGCCGATCCTGATCGGCCGCCCCGAGGTGATCGAGGCGCGCTGCGCCCGTGCGGGGCTGGCCCTCAAGATCGGGCGGGATGTGCAGATCGTGAACCCGGAAAACGACCCGCGCTACCGCGATTACTGGGGCAGCTATCACCAGATCATGGCGCGGCGCGGCGTGACGCCGGACCTTGCGCGCGCGATCATGCGCACCAATACCACCGCCATCGGCGCGGTCATGGTGCATCGCGGCGAGGCCGACAGCCTGATCTGCGGCACGTTCGGCGAATTCCGCTGGCATCTGAAATACGTCAACCAGGTGCTGGGCAGCGCCACGCATCGCCCGCATGGCGCGCTGTCGCTGATGATCCTGGAAGATGGCCCGCTCTTCATCGCCGACACCCATGTGCGCGCCACCCCCACGCCCGAGGAACTGGCCGAGGCCGCCATCGGCGCGGCCCGTCACGTGCGCCGCTTCGGCCTTGTGCCCAATGTCGCCTTCTGCACGCAGTCGCAATTCGGCAACATGGACACCGATGCAGGCCAGCGCATGCGCGCAGCCCTTGCCATACTGGACGCAGCCCCCCGCGATTTCACCTATGAAGGCGAGATGAACGTGGACAGCGCACTGGATGCGGACCTGCGCGCGCGCATCTTCCCCGACAGCCGCATGAAGGGCCCCGCCAATGTGCTGATCTTCGCCCATGCGGATGCGGCATCGGGCGTGCGCAACATCCTCAAGATGAAGGCGGGCGGGCTCGAGGTCGGGCCGATCCTGATGGGCATGGGCAACCGCGCGCATATCGTCAGCCCATCGATCACGCCGCGCGGCCTGCTGAACATGGCCGCCATCGCGGGCACGCCGGTCGCGCATTACGGCTGAGGTAAGGGAATCTTCAGTTCCTGCGACTAGTGTGCGTCCGGTCACAAGGATCGGCTGGATATGCACGCACTCATCGCAAGGCTTGGATTCGGGGCCTCATTGATGCCTGACCGGGATGACGCCGCCGTCATGCCGCCTCTTGCCCGGGGCGGGCCGGATCATGACGGCGCGCCAGATGCGCAGGCAGCCACAGCAGCGGCGACAGGCGGCACCGAACCGGCAGCGGCGGCCTCCCCGGCCGGGCGGGATAGCGTGGCAGCGTCGGACGATGGTGCCCGCATCGCCCGTCAGGCCGCGCTGCTCGGGTTCGAAATTGTGGACATCGGCGGTTTTCTCAAGGAACTGGACACGCGTTCAGCCGATCAACTCTCCAGCCTGTCCGGCACGCTCGATCTGACGGATGAGGTATTGCGCGCCAATGCGGCCGTCACCGACGGGATCACCACGATCAGCACCGCCGTACAGCAGGCGCTGGACATCTCTCAGGATGCCGTGTTCGCGGTGCGTGCTTCGGTCGGCATGTCGCGCGATCTGGCCACCTGGGTCTCCTCGGTCGGCACGCGGATCGACGAGATTTCAAATGCGCTGAAATGGATGGAAACCCGCACCGCCATGATCGAGCAGATTGCCCTTCAGGTCTATATGCTCTCGGTCAATGCCGGGATCGAGGCGACGCGCGCCGGGGATGCGGGGCGCGGCTTTGCGGTCATCGCCAAGACGGTCAAGGAACTCTCCGATCAGACCAACGCCACGACCGAAGAGATCCGCCGCAGCGTCCATGCGCTCAGCCACTCCGTGCAATCCCTCTCGCAAGAGGCGGCAGAGGCCAGCCAGAACGCCCTCGCCGTCACGCAAGACAGTCTGGGCATCGACCAGAAGCTGACGCAGATCTCGCACACGATCGAGGGGCTGAGCGAGATTACCGCGACCATCCGCAGCCATTCGGATGTCGTGCAACGCGCGAATGACAATTTCGACACCACGATCCGCGCCTTCGGCAACACGGTCTCGGCCACGGCCAGCGATCTGCACGGCGCAGTGACGCGGGTGAACAGGCTGATCGACGCGTCCGAGACACTGGTGCAACTGACCGCCGATCAGTTCGACACGACGGAGGATCGCCTCCTCATCGACAGGGTCCGGCGCGATGCGACACAGCTGGGGCGCCTCCTGGAACAGGCCCTCGCCCAGGGTATCCTGTCCGAGGCGCAGCTATTCTCGCGCGACTACACCCCGATTGCAGGCACCAACCCGCAGCAATGCGACGCCCCCTTCTGCGCGGCAACCGACAGCCTCTTTCCCGCCCTGCAGGAGGAGGCGCTGACCCTGTCCGACAAGGTGGTCTTCTGCGCGGCGGTCAATATCGACGGCTTCCTGCCCACCCATAACCGCAAGTTCTCGCACCCGCAGACCCGCGATCCGGTCTGGAACGCAGCCCACTGCCGCAACCGCCGCCTGTTCAACGATCGCGTCGGGCTCAAGGCCGGGCAAAGCAAGGCCCCCTTCCTGTTGCAGGTCTATCGCCGCGACATGGGCAACGGCCAGTCGGTCATGATGAAGGATGTCTCGGCCCCGATCACCGTGGCAGGCCGCCACTGGGGCGGCCTCCGCCTCGCCTACAAGGTCTGAGGGCGCGCCCGCACCACGCGACACCCTCTGCCCCAAGGCGGCCATCGCCTGCGCGAAGGTCGCGCCGGCGCCTGGCTTTCACCGTTCCTCGAATACTCATTCCGACAGCAGGCACCGGCGCGCGGCATGCATTTGCATACCCGCCCGGTGCACCTCGGCATACAAAAAATTACGCATTGACAAGGACATAGGTAATAATATTTCCCTGACTGAATGTTTTCGGCAGGATCATTCTGGGAGGGGGATCAGCCATGGATGGCACGACCACGGCAGTAGGCCGCAGCGCCTTCGCATCCGGCGCGGTCACGGCACAGCTGGCCGACCAGATCGGCGCGACCCTGCGCCCGCACTGGCAGCCTGGTGCGTTGCGGGACGGTGATCCGCTGCCCCCGCTCTGGCACTGGACGGGCTTTCCCCCCACCGCCGCGATGGAAGACATGGGCCCCGACGGCCATCCACGCCTTGGCGGCTTCCTGCCCGATCTGGGGCTGGGGCGGCGCATGTGGGCCGGGGGAAGCCTGCGCTTCCTGGCCCCCCTGCATGTCGGCGAGGCGCTGACCCGCCACTCCGAGATCATCAGCCTTGAACACAAGACGGCAGGGGCCACGCCCATGGCCCTGCTCACCCTGCGCCACCGCATCGACACGGTGCGCGGCACAGCGATCGAGGAAGATCAGACCATCGTCTACCTGCCCCTGCCTGACCGCTACAGCGCGCCCAAGCCCATCGCCGCGCCCGACAATCCCGATTTCGACGAGACCGTCGCGATGGATCCCGTGCGCCTGTTTCGCTACTCGGCCGTGACCTTCAACGGGCATCGCATCCATTACGACCGCGACTACGCCACGCAGGTGGAACACTACCCTGCCCTCGTGGTGCATGGACCGCTTCAGGCCACGCTTCTGATCGACGCGGCCACCCGCCATGCGGGTCGGCCTCCTGAAACCTTCCGCTATCGCGGTGTGCATCCGATGTTCGACACGCATCCCCTGCGCCTGATCGGAACCATGAACAAGGATGACACCATGACACTTTGCACCGCAGCCCCCGCAGGCCATATCGGCACGCAGGCCACGGCAGGCTGGTCCTGATGACCGGAATCCTGCAAGGCATGCGCGTTGTCGAAGGCTCTGCCTTCGTGGCGATTCCGCTGGCTGGCATGACGCTGGCGCAGATGGGGGCGGACGTGATTCGCTTCGACCGGCTGGAGGGCGGTCTGGACGCGCATCGCTGGCCCGTGACCGCACAGGGTCAGAGCCTCTTTTGGGCGGGGATGAACAAGGGGAAACGCTCGGTCGCGGTCGACATGAAATCGCCCCGCGGGCGCGAACTGGTGACGCAGATCATCACGGCGCCGGGCAAGGATGCGGGCCTTTTCCTGACCAATCTGCGGGTGCGTGGCTGGATGGATCACCCCACCCTCAGCCAGTTTCGTCCCGACCTGATCATGGTCACCCTGTCAGGGGATCGCCACGGCCGTCCCGCCGTCGATTACACCGTCAATCCGGCGCTGGGCTTTCCCGATGCGACCGGCCCCGTCGGCAGCACGGATCCCGTGGCGCATGTCCTGCCCGCCTGGGATTGCATTGCGGGCAACGTGGCGGTTTCGGCCCTGCTGGCGGCGGAACGGCATCGCCTCAGGACCGGCGAGGGGCAGGATGTCGATCTGACACTCAAGGATGTGGCCGCCGCGATGCTTGGGCATCTGGGCATCATCGGCGAAGTCGCGGTGAATGGCGTTGACCGGCCAAAGGGCGGAAATGCGCTTTATGGTGCCTATGGCCAGGATTTCGTCTGTGCGGACGGACGGCGGATCATGGTGATCGGCCTGACCGACCGGCAATGGCACGGCCTTGTCAAGGTAACCGGCAGTGCCGAGGCGATGGAGGGGATCGCGCGGCAGACCGGGCTTGACCTGGCGAAGGAAGCCGGGCGCTGGGAGGCCCGCGCGATGATCACCGCCGCGCTGACGCCATGGTTCACCGCCCGGACCCTGCCCGAGATCGCGCCTCTCTTCGAGGCGCAGGGGCTGACATGGTCCGAATTTCGCAGTTTCGCCCGCGCCGTACATGAGGATCCCGATCTGCAACCGGGCGAAAACCCGATGTTCGCCCATGTGGACCAGCCCGGCATCGGCCGCTACCCGGTGCCGGCCTCGCCGATCACCTTCTCGGGCGCGGCCACGCCGCCCCCCGCCGCCGCCCCCGTTCTGGGCGCGAATACCGAAGAAGTGCTGGCCGATGTGGCGGGCCTGCCGGGGCACGAGATCGCGCAGCTTTTCGATCAGGGCATCGTCGCCGGCCCCCGCTGAGGCCTGTGTTAGCGCGAAACGTGACCATAGCGCGCATGTGACGGGCCATGTGGCGGGGACAAGCCCCTTGCGCGACAGGCGTGACCTTGAGTAAGCCATCCGCAACTGCCGGAGGAGGAATACAATGGCATACAAAGACGTCTACGCGGGTTGGAAAGCCGATCCCGAAGGGTTCTGGATGGAACAGGCCCGCGCCATCGACTGGATCAAGCCGCCCTCGAAGGCGCTGTTCGCCGACAATGCCCCCTTGTACGAATGGTACAAGGATGCGCAGGTCAACACCTGCTGGAATGCCGTGGACCGCCATGTCGAGGCGGGCAACGGTGACCGTGTTGCCATCATCCATGACAGCCCGGTCACGAATACGGTCCACAAGATCACCTATGCAGAGTTGCAGACCCGTGTCGCCAGCCTTGCGGGGGCACTGCGCGCCAAGGGTGTGACCTCGGGCGACCGCGTCATCATCTACATGCCGATGGTGCCCGAAGCACTTGAGGCGATGCTGGCCTGTGCGCGCCTGGGGGCGATCCATTCGGTCGTCTTCGGCGGCTTTGCCGCGCATGAACTGGCCGTGCGGATCGACGACTGCACCCCCAAGGCGATCATCGCGGGCTCCTGCGGGATCGAGCCGGGCCGCGTGGTGCATTACAAGCCGCTGGTCGACGCTGCCATCGAACAGGCACAGCACAAGCCCGACTTCTGCGTGATTTTCCAGCGCGAACAGGAAGTGGCCGAGCTGATCCCCGGCCGGGACCATGACTGGCACGGCTTCCAATACGGCGTGGAACCTGCCGAATGCGTCCCGGTGTCGGGCGATCATCCGGCCTATATCCTCTATACCTCGGGCACAACCGGCCAGCCCAAGGGCGTGATCCGCCCCACCGCCGGGCATCTTGTGGCCCTGAACTGGACCATGAAGAACGTCTACAACGTCGATCCGGGCGATGTGTTCTGGGCGGCCTCCGATGTGGGCTGGGTCGTGGGGCACAGCTACATCTGCTATGCGCCGCTGATCCATGGCAACACCACCGTGGTGTTCGAAGGCAAGCCGGTGGGCACCCCCGATGCCGGCACCTTCTGGCGCGTGATCCAGGATCACAACGTGCGCAGCTTCTTTACCGCGCCGACCGCCTTCCGCGCGATCAAGCGCGAGGATCCAAAGGGCGAATTCCGCGCGAAATATGATCTGACCTGCCTGCGCGCGCTTTATCTGGCGGGCGAGCGTGCCGATCCCGACACGATCATCTGGGCGCAGGATCTGCTGAAGGTGCCGGTCATCGACCATTGGTGGCAGACAGAAACCGGCTGGCCGATTGCGGCGAACCCGCTGGGCCTCGACCCGCTGCCGGTCAAGATCGGATCGCCTTCGGTGGCGCTGCCGGGCTGGGATGTGCAGATCCTGGACGAGGCGGGGCATCCGATGCCTGCGGGCACGCTGGGCGCCATCGCGGTCAAGCTGCCGCTGCCGCCGGGCACGCTGCCGACGCTCTGGAACGCCGAGGACCGTTATCGCAAATCGTACCTGTCGCATTTCCCCGGCTATTACGAGACGGGCGATGCCGGCATGATCGACGAGGACGGGTATCTCTACATCATGGCGCGCACCGATGACGTGATCAACGTGGCCGGCCACCGCCTGTCCACCGGCGCCATGGAAGAGGTTCTGGCCGGTCACCCCGATGTGGCCGAATGCGCCGTGATCGGCGTGACGGACGAGCTGAAGGGCCAGCTGCCCATGGGCTTCATGTGCCTGACCAAGGGCGTGAACCGCCCCCATGCCGATATCGTCAAGGAATGCGTCAAGCTGGTGCGCGACCAGATCGGCCCGGTCGCCGCCTTCAAGCTGGCGCTTGTGGTCGACCGGCTGCCCAAGACACGCTCGGGCAAGATCCTGCGCGCCACCATGGTCAAGATCGCGGATGGGCAGGACTTCAAGATGCCCGCCACGATCGACGATCCCGCGATCCTCGACGAAATTCGCGGCGCGCTGCAGACCATCGGCTACGCGAAATGACCACCGCAGGCCTTCCGGCGCCACTTGCCCGGAAGGCCTGCTTTCTTCTTGCTTCAAATATCCATGACCACATCGCAGGCCGCGCCCCGTTGCAGCGGCGCGGTGCGGTGCCCATATGTCGGGCATGATCAAAAGACCCATCCTTGCCGGCCTGACATGCCTGGCGCTGCTTCTGCCTTTGACCGCGAGGGCCTAGATGACCGCTGAAACCCGCCTGATTCCCGATGCCGGCTGGACCTATGTCAGCGATCAGGTGATGGGCGGCGTGTCCGAGGGGCGCGCGCGCATCGACACCGTCGACGGACAGCCCGTCCTGCATCTGACAGGTCAGGTCAGCACCGCCAATCGCGGCGGTTTCATCCAGGCGCGCGTGACGCTGGACAGCGCGCCCGCTGCCGACAGCCGGGGCGTTTTGCTGCGCGTGCGCGGCAATGGTCAGGGGTATTTCGTCCATCTGCGGACATCCGGCACGGTCCTGCCCTGGCAATATTACCAGGCGCCGTTTCCGACCACGCCCGACTGGGTCGAGGTTCGGATCCCCTTCGACGCCTTCAAGGCCTCGGGCAACCTGCTGCGCGGCGCGATCCGCCCCGACAGCATCCGCAGTCTCGGCATCGTGGCTTACGGGCGCGATCACATCGCCGATGTGCAGGTGATGTGGGCCGGGTTCTACTGACGGGACCAGCAGACAACAGCGTCAGACGAACTGTTCCCGCAACAGCCGCTCCTCCAGCCCGTGACCGGGATCGAACAGGATGCGGTGCTCGATCTCGGGCGCGCTGCGGATATCGACGCTGATCACGTCACGCACGGATCGCGAATCCGCATCGGCCATGACGGGGCGCTTGTCGGCCTCTTCGACATCGATGCGCACCAGCGCGGTCTTGGGCAGCAGCGCACCGCGCCAGCGCCGGGGGCGGAAAGGCGCGATCGCGGTCAGGGCCAGGACATCCGACCGGATCGGCAGGATCGGGCCATGGGCGCTGTAATTGTAGGCCGTCGATCCCGCAGGTGTGGCGACCAGCGCGCCATCGCAGACCAGTTCGGCCATGCGCAGCCGCCCGTCCACCGTGATGCGCAGCTTGGCCGCCTGCGGCCCTTGCCGCAGCAGCGAGACTTCGTTGATCGCAAGCGCCTCGTGCACGGATCCGTCGGCGCAGGTCGCGCGCATCGCCAGCGGGTTCAGCACCGCCTCTTCGGCCTCGGCCAGCCGGTCCAGCAGGCTGTCTTCGTGATATTCGTTCATCAGGAAACCGACGGTGCCGCGATTCATGCCGTAGACCGGCGCGGCCAGACTCTGGGTGCGGTGCAGCGTGGTCAGCATGAAGCCGTCCCCGCCCAGTGCCACGATCACATCCGCGCTATCCTCGGGTGCTGCGCCATAACGCGCGACCAGCCGTTCCATCGCCTCCTGCGCGCTGGGAACGGGGCTGGCGCAAAAGGCAATCTTGAGGGTCATTCCGGGGGTCGTCCTGTTTCCAATGCGCGTCGTCGCGTGCCGATGGAAGCACAAACAGCCCCGCAGCACCAGCCCTGCCACCCCCTGCGCCGCAGGCGCCACGGCCTGCGTCGCTTTCGGCCCTTCCCCCCTTGGGCAGATTGCACTAGGACACGGGGCAACGCTGACCCCGAAAACGGAGCCCGACATGACCGATACCGGTTTCTTCACCGAAGCGCTGTCCTCGCGCGATCCCGAGCTGTTCAAGTCCATCACCGACGAGCTGGGTCGCCAGCGCCACGAGATCGAGCTGATCGCGTCGGAAAACATCGTGTCCGCCGCCGTGATGGAAGCGCAGGGCAGCGTGATGACCAACAAATACGCCGAAGGCTATCCGGGCAAACGCTACTATGGCGGCTGCCAGTTTGTTGACGTGGCCGAGAATCTTGCCATCGAACGGGCCTGTCAGCTGTTCGGCTGCGGCTTTGCCAACGTCCAGCCCAATTCAGGCTCGCAGGCCAATCAGGGCGTCTTCACCGCGTTGCTGCAACCGGGCGACACGATCCTGGGCATGAGTCTTGACGCGGGCGGTCACCTGACCCACGGGGCCAAGCCCAACCAGTCCGGCAAATGGTTCAACGCGATCCAGTACGGCGTGCGCCAGCAGGATCTGGAAATCGACTATGTGCAGGTCGCCGAGCTGGCGACCGAGCACAAGCCCAAGATGATCATCGCCGGTGGGTCGGCCATCCCCCGCATCATCGACTTCGCGAAAATGCGCGAGATCGCCGACAGCGTCGGGGCCTATCTTCTGGTGGATATGGCGCATTTCGCGGGCCTCGTGGCCTCGGGTCACTACCCCTCGCCTTTCCCGCATGCCCATGTCGCGACCACGACGACGCACAAGACCCTGCGCGGCCCGCGCGGCGGCATGATCCTGACCAATGACGAGGATCTGGCCAAGAAGTTCAACTCGGCCATTTTCCCCGGCATTCAGGGCGGCCCGCTGATGCATGTGATCGCCGGCAAGGCCGTGGCCTTCGGCGAAGCGCTGCGTCCCGAATTCAAGGGCTATCAGGCGCAGGTCATCAAGAACGCGCAAGCGCTGGCGGATGAGCTGATGAAGGGTGGTCTGGATATCGTCACCGGCGGCACCGACACCCACCTGATGCTGGTTGACCTGCGGCCCAAGGCCGTCAAGGGCAATGCCACCGAGAAGGCCCTTGGGCGCGCGCATATCACCTGCAACAAGAACGGCATCCCCTTCGACACCGAAAAGCCCACCATCACCAGCGGCATCCGTCTGGGATCGCCCGCAGGCACGACCCGTGGCTTTGGCGAGGAAGAGTTCCGCCAGATCGGACGCTGGATCGTACAGGTCGTGGACGGTCTGGCCGCCAATGGCGAAGATGGCAACGCCGCCGTCGAAGCCGCCGTGCGCGCCGAGGTCGAGGCCCTGTGCAAGCGTTTCCCGATCTATCCGGGCCTCTGATCCGCTTTCAGCCCGTTCTGACAACAGGCGCCGGTCCCCCAGGGGGGCCGGCGTCTTTCGTTTCAGACAAAGCCACGCCAACGCAGAAAGGCCAGCGTCAGCCCCGCCAGCAGCAACAGGTTGAACGCCAGGCCGCCCAGCAGCCCCAGGATCGCGCCGCGCCGCCGGTCCGCGGGATCAATGCTGTGCAGATGCGCGCGCACCTCGGCATGGGCGCGGGCGACCCTGACATGATCGATCCTCAGGGCCAGCTTGGGATGGTCGGCCAGCGTCTCGGCCTCGGCCACCAGTTGCGCCTGCGCGCGTATCCGGGCGGGAAGTCGGCGACCGGCGCGGTTCAAACGGGTTTGCAGCGTGCCACGGCGCAGCGACAGCTTTTCGTCAAAGAGCGTGCAAAGCTCCTGCGCCATGTGGGAAATATCGTCTGTCTGCAAAATGCGGGCTCCGGCAATGGGGCCATCCTAACCAGAACCGACCTTCGGGCAAGTGGCGACACGAACAGCCTTCAGGCTGCCTGCGTCGCCATCTGGATATCGGCCAGGGCCGCGGCGGCAATCTCGAAGGACCGGACCCTTGCCGCGTGATCATGGATCATGCCCGTGACCATCAACTCGTCCGGGCGATAGCGCGCCACGATCTGCGACAGGCCGCGATGCACGGCCTCGGGCGATCCCACCGCGGATACCGAAAGCGCCTCTTCGACCATGCGCATCACGGGGGCAGGGACATGGGCCGCAAGATCATGGACCGGGCGCGGCAACTTGCCGGGCTGCCCGGTGCGCAACCGCGCAAAGGACAGCACCTGCGAGGATCGCAGATACTGCGCCTCGGCGTCCGTATCGGCGGCGCAAACGCCCGCCGCCACCATCACGTAAGGTTTGGCCAGATAGGCCGAGGGGCGGAATGTGGCGCGATAGGTGCGCAGCGCCTCTTCCAGCATCTGGGGCGCGAAATGCGAGGCAAAGGCGTAAGGAAGCCCCATGTAGGCCGCGAATTGCGCGCCGAACAGGCTGGACCCCAGGATCCAGACCGGCACGTGTGACCCCTGCCCCGGCACGGCGCGCACCCTTGCATCAGGGGCCGCATCGGCCAGGTAACCCAGCAATTCGGAGACATCCTGCGGGAAGGTATCCGCCCCGTCCATATAGCGCCGCAGCGCGCGGGCGGTGCCCATGTCGGTGCCCGGCGCGCGGCCCAGGCCAAGGTCGATCCGGCCCGGGAACAGCGCGTCGAGCGTGCCGAACTGTTCGGCAACGACCAGCGGCGCATGGTTGGGCAGCATGATGCCCCCCGATCCCACCCGCATGGTCGATGTCGCCGCCGCAACCCGCCCGATCACCACCGCAGTCGCGGCACTGGCGATGCCGGGCATGTTGTGGTGCTCGGCCAGCCAGTAGCGGTGATAGCCGAAGCGTTCCGCATTCACCGCCAGCTCGACGGTATTGGCCAGCGCCTGCGCGGCCTCGGCGCCTTCGGGGATGGGGGAGAGGTCGAGCAGCGAATAATGATGCATGGCATGTGTTCCTTTGTCGTCTCAGTCTAGCCCCGCTTGCGCCCTGCGCCAAGCCGGAACGCCCCGCCGCGTCACAGCGGCCAGACGATCAGCAGCAAGGGCAGGCTGACGGCCACCACCAGCGCCTCAAGCGGCAGTCCAAGGCGCCAGTAATCGCCGAAGCGGAAACCGCCGGGGCCCAGGATCAGCGTGTTGTTCTGATGTCCGATCGGGGTCAGGAAGGCGCAGGATGCCCCGATCGCCACGGCCATCAGGAAACTGTCGGGATTGACCCCCAGCGTCGCGGCAATGCCCAGCGCGATGGGGCACATCACCGCCGCCGTGGCCGCGTTGTTCATCACGTCCGACAGGAACATCGTGACGACAAGGATCACCGCAAGGGCGGCAATGGCATTGCCCTGGGCCACGGTATCGACCAGCACGCGCGCCAGAACATCAGCCGCACCCGTCTGCTCCATCGCGCCCGCCACCGGGATCAACGCGGCCAGCAGCACGATCACGGGCCAGTCGATGGCGGTATAGACCTCACGCGGGGGGACAGTGCGCACCACCATCGACACCAGCACCCCCAGCGCAAAGGCCGCGGCCGCCGGCAGAACGCCGAAGGTCACCAGCGCGATGGCCCCGCCCATGATCGCCGTGGACAGGACCGCCATCCGCGCATCTGGGATTCGCAGGTCCCGGTCGCCCAGCGGGACACATCCCGTTTCATTGGCGAAATCTGCCAGCACGTCAGCGGGTCCCTGCATCAGCAGCAGATCGCCCGACTTCAACTTGAGTGTCCGCAACCGCGCACGCGGGCGCCGCCCCTCGCGCGCGACGGCCAGCAGGTTCAGCCCGTAGCGCGACCGCAGATGCATGTCGCTGGCCGACCGCCCCACGAGCGACGATCCCGGCAGCACCGCCAGTTCGCGCAGCAGGATGTCATCCTCGCGGCGACCGGACTCATCGTCATCCCCGTCCTCCTCGGCGGTGTCGGTTTTGCTGTCCTTGCCCTTGCCTGCGGATTTGGCGGCCTTGGCATCCTTGCCCCGATCCGCTGCATCCTGCGCCTTGGCCTTTTGGGCCTTGTCATCGGCATCCGCCCTGTCCGAGGATGAGCCCTGCTCTTCCAGCTTGATGCCGAAGGCCGACAGCGCCTCGGCCAGCCCTTCGACATCGGCCTCCAGCATCAGGATATCGCCTTCGCGCACCCGGCGTCCGCCATGGGGCGCGATCATCTTGACCTCGTTTCGGATCAAGCCGACGATCTGGGCATCGGCCCCGGCCATATCGGTTTCGATCTGGCGCAGCGTCATCCCGATAGCCTTGGCCCTGGCCGGTACGCGTACCTCGGTCAGATAGGCGCCCGTCTCGAAACCCTCGGCGCTGGAGGCCTTGCGCGCGGGCACGAGGCGCCAGCCCAGAAACACCACGAAGATCACGCCCAGCACCGCAACCGAAACACCCACGGGGGCAAAGTCGAACATCCCGAAATGTTCAAGACCCGCATCGGCCCGGAACCCCGAGACGATCAGGTTGGGCGGCGTGCCGACAAGGGTGGTCATGCCCCCCAGGATGGTGCCGAAGGCCAGCGGCATCAGAACCTGCCCCGGCGTCAGATCCAGTCGTCCCGACACCTGCATGGCAATCGGCATCAACAGCGCCATCGCACCGACGTTGTTCATGAAGCCGGACAGAAGCGCGCCCAACCCCATCAGGGCACCAAGTGTTGCAAACCTACCCGCATTGCGCGGCAGAATATTGCGCGCCAACCGATCTACTGCGCCGGATTGTTGCAATCCATAGCTCAGGACCAGAACGCAGGCCACGGTGATGACCGCCGGATGCCCAAAGCCCGCAAACGCATCCGCCGCAGGCACAAGGCCGGTGACGACACAGGCCATCAGCGCCGCAAGCGCCACCACGTCATGGCGCAACCGCCCCCAGAGGAACAGACCCATGGTCAGGGCGAGGATGCCGAAGATCATCATCTGCGGAAGTGTCATGAGAAAGCCTTCCTGCGCGCGGCGGAATCCGTTGTCACATGGCGCACGATACATGCACCAGATCAATCACTTGACGATTCTGCAACCGCCAGCGGCGTGGAACAGCCACCCCGGTCAGGGGCGCTGCACCTCGTCCAGCCGGGCGGCAAGGATCGCGCCCAGCAGCGCAAACAAGGCAAAGACAAGCAGCAGAACCGCAGGGCCGAACCAGTCCGCCAGCAGACCAAAGGCGCCGCCCGCCATCAGCGCAAGACCGATCAGCGTGTTCGACAAGGCGGTGTAGCGGGCGCGAAAATCATCCCCGGCCATATCCGTCAGATGCAGTTTTCGACCGGCGCGCACGCCCTCATAGGCGATCTGCGCGGCAAAGACCGCAAGACCCGCGCCCCAGGCCCCGCCCAGTCCCGCAGGGCGCATCCCGGCGATCCCGATGATCACGAACACCACCGCCGCCAGCGCCCCCGCGGCCATCAGCGTCTGGCGGCTGGACCGGTCCGACAAGCGCCCCCAGACATAGGAGGACAGCACCGCCGCCGCGGTCGAGGCCATGACCATCGGGCCCAGCTGATCCAGCGCGCGCTGACCGCTGGCCGAGGACAGCATCACGATGAAGGGCGTGGCCAGCGCGGTCACGGTCAGCGCGGCCCGCGCCGCCACGAAGACCTGCAATTGCCGATCCTCGATCAGGGGGCGCAACAGCGCCGCAGCCCCGCCCTCATCGGGCGCGTCGCCGCCGTTTTCGGGTTCGTCCAGTCGCAGGAACAGCGCGGCCGCCAGCAGGAACGCCACCCCCGCCAGAACAAGCGCGCCCGCCAGCACAGGGATCGCCACGGCGAAGACGCCCAGCGCCATCAGCAGGCCGAACCCGAAGGCCGCAATCGCCGCCACGGCCCCGGCCAGGCCGCTGACCGCACCGCGACGCCCCTTGGCAACTGTGCGCGCCAGCACATCCTTGTAGCTGACCGAGGCCCCGGCACGCGCCGCAGCCAGCACCGCCAGCAACCCCAGCACGGTCCAGCCCGCAACACCCCCCTGCAGGGTCAGTACGGCCCAGGCAATGCCCAGAACCGCAAGCCCCTGCACCGCAGCCCCCGCAGCCCAAATCCTTTTGCGTTGCGCCGCCTTCTCGACCTGCCGCGCAAGGACCAGTTGCGGCAGCAGCGCCCCGGCCTCGCGGACCGGCACCAGCGCGCCGATGACCGCACCGGGCGCGCCCAAGGCGGTCAACAGCCAGGACAGCACCAGCTTGGGGTCGATCAGGCTGTCGGCCACCTTGGTCAGGGTCAGCGCCAGCACATGGATCAGGCCATTGCCGGCCTCGCCCCGACGCAGGTCGGCGGCATCGCTGTCGGTCAGCCATGCGAAGATGCGCCGCCTGCGGTCTGCGTGGGCCTGTCCGGGCGATGTCTCAGTCATCGCGGATCAACCTGTAGGCCCAGGCGCGGGATCCGTCGACAAGGGTGACGGGATCGCGACGGTATCGCGTGCCCAGCCGCTCGTAGCGATCCAGCCGCAGCAGGCCTGCATCATCGACGGCAAAGACCTTGCCGGACAGCATGCCGTCCGGTGCGGGGCGCATGTCGCGCCCATCGCGGTAAAACCCGGCAAGCCGCGCCTCCTGCGCGGGCGTGACGCGGCCCACAACCGCCAAGCGTATGAACCCGTTGGTCAGGGTCGCATATCCAAACACGCGATGCGGCCCCTGTCCCGGCGGCAGCTGCGCCGCCATGATCGCGGTTGTCACCGGCGGCAGCCAGACCGGCAGATGCACGATGCCGATCCATAGGGTCAGGCCAAGCAGCAGCACGCCCCATGACAGGCGCCGAAGCACCCTCATGTCCGGCCCTCAGCCTGCGCACAGGTTGTCATTTGGTATCGATGGATCATAGTCTCTACTTTCCCGCAGACCGGATGGAGAGTGCAACCCCTTGACCGATCCGACTGACATGCGCGACCGCATCCCGCTTGACCGGCCATGGGCGCTGCCTGTGCCGCAGGGCTGCGGCGGCGAGGCGCGTCGTGTCGGGGTCGAGATCGAATTCGCGGGCCTGACCGAGGCCGCGGCCGCCGATATCGTGCAGGCCGCCTGGGGCGGCACGTTTCGGGCCAAAACGGATCATGACCTGACCGTGACCGGCGGCACCCATGGCGATGTCGGGATCGAGCTGGATATCGTCTTGCGCGACAAGGCGGGCCATGTGATCGCGGACAAGCTGCTGAATTGGTCCCGCGCGGTGGTGCCCGTGGAAATCGTGACCGCGCCCCTTTCGCCTGCCGATCTTGTCGCGGTGGACGGGCTGATCGGTGATCTGGTGGCAGCCGGGGCCGAAGGATCGCAGGACGGGATGCTTTACGGCTTCGGGATGCATCTGAACCCCGAAGTCACAGGCAGAGACGCCGCCCATATCCTGCCAGTCGTCCGGGCCTATGGGCTGCTGGAGGACTGGCTGCGCGCCATGGACCCAATCGACCCGTCCCGCCGCCTTCTGCCCTTCGTCGATCTCTGGCCCCGCGGCCTTGTCGATCTTCTGGCCGCAGAGGGCGACGAATGGGACATCGACGATCTGCTGCGCGCCTATGCCGACCTGACGCCGACCCGGAACCGGGGGCTGGACCTGCTGCCGCTGCTGGAACATCTGCGCCCCGCAGCACTGTCCGAACGGGTGGATCCCGCCATGCTCAAGGGGGGGCGCCCCACCTATCACTATCGCCTGCCCGAGGCGCGTCTGGGCGCGCCTGGCTGGTCGGCCGTCTATGAATGGAACCGCTGGGTCCTGGTCGAAAGGGTGGCCGCCGACCGGGATCTTCTGGCGCATCTGGCAGAGTTGTGGCGCGATCACCGCACCAGCCTGACCAGCACGCTCGGCGACTGGGTCTTGCGGGTGCAGGCAACGCTTGGTGCCGCGGCAATCTGGTCATGAAACCCTGCATCGGTGTCACCACATCGCGCCGGACGGGGTGGCGGGTGTTTCCCGTGATCGCTCTCAATATCTGGCTGGCCGGGGGCCGGGCGCTGCGCTGGAACAGCGGGCGCGAGGCCGACATGAGCACAGTCGACGGGCTGGTCGTGGGCGGCGGCGATGACATCTCGCCGATGCTTTACGCGGGCGAAATGGTGGCCGAGGCAAGGCTTGACCCCGCGCGCGACGCGCTGGAGCAACGCCTAGTCCGGCAGGCGCTGGATCTGGGCAAACCCGTGCTGGGTATCTGCCGGGGCGCACAAATGCTGAACGTCGCACTTGGGGGCAATCTGCACCAGCGCGCCTATGACCATTACGCCGACAGCCGCTACCACCGCACGATCCTGCCGCGAAAGGATGTGACCGTACTCGAGGGTACGGGGCTGGCCAGGCTGGCCGGCACCGCACCAATGCGGGTGAACGCGCTGCATTCGCAGGCGGTGGACCGTTTGGGCACCGGCCTGCGGGTCGCCGCGCGCGATGGCGGCGGCATGATCCAGGCGGTCGAGCGCAGCAGCCCGCCCTTCGCACTGGGTGTCCAATGGCACCCGGAATACCTGATCTATGCCCGCAGGCAGCGCGCCCTGTTCCGGGCGCTGGTGGATGCCGCGCGGCCCTGATGCCGTGGACAGGCCCCGCGAAAGCGATTATGCCCCCGCCCATGCTGAACATCATTCGCCATGACGGCCCCGACGGCCCCACCCCGCTGCTGATCGCCCATGGCCTTTATGGTTCAGGTCGCAACTGGGGCGTGATCGCAAAGCGGCTGTCCAGCGATCGCACGGTGTTCGCGGTGGACATGCGCAATCACGGCCTCAGCCCCTGGACGGACAGCCACAGCTATCCCGACATGGCCGAAGACCTGGCCGCCGTGATCCGGTCCCAAGGCGGCCCTATGGCGGTGCTGGGTCATTCCATGGGGGGCAAGGCCGCGATGATGCTGGCCCTGACCCATCCCGATCTGGTCACGCGGCTGATCGTGGGCGATATCGCCCCGGTTGCCTATGACCATGACCAGAGCCGCTATATCGCCGCGATGCAGGCGGTGGACCTGTCCCGCGTCGAAAAGCGGTCTGACGCCGAGGCCCAGCTTGCGGCACTGGTGGATGATCCCACCCTGCCCGCGTTCTTCACCCAGTCCCTCGATCTCAAGGAAAAACGCTGGCGGCTGAACCTTGATGTGCTGTCGGCGCAGATGCCGCATATCCTGGGCTTTCCCGAGGTCGCTGCGCAGTTCGGTGCCCCCGCGTTGTTCCTGACGGGGGCCAATTCGCATTACGTGCAACCGGAGCATCGCGCGCCGATCAAGGCGCTGTTTCCGGCGGCGCGGTTCGCCAAGATACCCGGTGCCGGCCATTGGCTGCATGCCGAGAAACCGCGCGAGTTCGAAGCGGCCGTGCGCGCATGGCTGGCGGCCTGAGAATGGAAAAGGCGGGAAGGGCACCAGGCCCTTCCCGCCATCTATCGGGACGGTGACGGCCCCAACGGGGACCCCTCCCTCGCACCGTCTCCGTCCCGCCTGTCCCGAGGGACAGGATCCTCGCCCGCCCGCCAGAGCGGCGGCAAACCCGTGTCAGCCGTTCTCGTAAAGCTTGCGTGTCACCGCCCAGGTGACGGGAAAAGCCGCCAGAAACCCAAGCAGCGCCGCGATCAGGATCGGGTAAAGACTGTCGTAGCCTGTGACCAGGGCGGCGATCACGCCGATCCCGGCCAGGGTTGACCCGATGAACAGGTGAAGGATGAAACCCAGTCGCAGCATGGTGCAGTCTCCGTGACGGTTCTGACTTTTCCTGAGTCTAGATCGCCTGACACGCAGCTGCCTTGATCTGCATCAGACGGATTCGCCTTTTCGCATGCGTTGCATCAACCCGTCCTTCAGCACGAACTGATGATAAAGCGCCGCAACCACATGCAGCGCGACCAGCCCCAGCAGGATCAGGCGCATGACGCCATGCGCCTCGGCCGCCGCCTCATTGGCGCGAAACCAGGCCACGGCGCCACTGATCGGCAGGGCGATCAACAGCGCATACAGGCTGTAATGGGTAACGTGGGCGGCGATCCGCTGCAGTGGCGGATCGGTGTCCGGCAGAGACGGGACACCGCGCCCGGCGCGCACATAAAGTCGCGTCGCGGTCAGAACGAAGATCAGGAAACCACCGAAGACATGTGACGCCACCAGCGGATTGAAGGCGGGCAACAGACCGTCCTCGATCATGTCGAAGGCTTCGGTGATGGGTTCGTGCAGCAGGTATTGCAGGACAAGAAGCCCGAAGACCAGCCAGTGCAGGCGGATCTGAAGGCGGGAATAGGCGCGTGGTGAGGATGTGGACATATCGAGACTCGCCAATACATATGCAGCCCGCAGAATACGACATCCATGTCCCGAGGCCAAGCGAAACCGGGATCAGGGCCGGTTCAGGCAGAGAAACAGGTATTCCGTGCCCTGAAGATCCGGCAGCGCGCGCTGCGAGACCCGTTCGGCGAATTTCTTGGACCCGCGCTGGCAGATGCTGTTGGCCAGTGCCAGAAGCTGCGCATCCGTGGCCGAGGTGAAGGCCGGCTGAATGATGTTCACGCTGTCACCGTTATAGGCGGTCACGACAGGGTCCTGTGCCGGGACCTCGCAGGCGGCCAGGGCCACAAGGCCAAGGGCGGCCGGAAGGATCTTTTGCATGGGCGATACTCGGTTCAGGCGCGCAGCGGCATGCGGCGCGCAGGAGCCGAGTATCGGTTCAGACTGGTAAATGGGCCGTTAACGCCAGTGCACGGCAAGGCTGGCGCGCAGGAAGGGGCGCAAGGCCCCATCCCCTCAGGTGTCCATCTTCAGCGCGTTGATGAAGGCCTGCTGCGGGATCTCGACCTTGCCGAACTGCCGCATCTTCTTCTTGCCCGCCTTCTGCTTGTCCAGCAGCTTGCGCTTCCGGGTGGCGTCGCCGCCATAGCATTTGGCGGTCACGTCCTTGCGCAGGGCGGCCAGCGTTTCGCGCGCGATCACCTTGCCGCCGATGGCGGCCTGGATCGGGATCTTGAACATGTGGCGGGGAATCAGCTCTTTCAGCTTTTCCACCATCGACCGGCCCCGCATCTCGGCGCGGTCGCGGTGCACCATGATCGAAAGGGCGTCCACAGGCTCGTCGTTCACGAGGATCGACATCTTCACGAGGTTGTCCTGCTGATAGCCCGTCAGCTGATAGTCGAAGCTGGCATAGCCCTTGGTGACCGATTTCAGCCGGTCGTAGAAATCGAACACGACTTCGTTCAGCGGCAGGTCATAGACGACCATGGCCCGGCTGCCCGCATAGGTCAGATCCTGCTGGATCCCGCGGCGGTCCTGGCAGAGTTTGAGAACATCGCCCAAGTAATCGTCAGGCACGAGAATCGTGGCCTTGATGCGCGGCTCTTCCAGATGGTCGACATAGGTCAGATCGGGCATGTCGGCGGGGTTGTGCAATTCCTTCATCGGGCCGTCTCGCAGGTAGACATGATAGATCACCGACGGTGCGGTGGTGATCAGGTCGATGTCATATTCCCGCTCGATCCGGTCGCGGATCACCTCGAGGTGCAGCAACCCGAGGAAACCGCAGCGGAACCCAAAGCCAAGTGCGGCCGAGGTTTCCATCTCGAAGGTGAAGGACGCGTCGTTCAGCGCCAGCTTTTCGATGGCATCGCGCAGATCCTCGAATTCCGAACTGTCCACCGGGAAAAGCCCGCAGAACACGACGGGCTGCGAGGGCTTGAAGCCCGGCAGCGCCTTGGTGGCACCCTTCTTTTCATGGGTGATCGTGTCACCCACGCGGGTGTCGCGCACCTGCTTGATCTGGGCCGTGATGAACCCGATCTCGCCGGGGCCGAGGGAATCGACATTCTGCATCTGCGGGCGGAAGACGCCGATCCGGTCCACCTGGTGGACCGATCCGTTCTGCATCATGGTGATCCGGTCGCCCTTCTTCAGAACGCCGTCCATGATCCGCACCAGCACGACCACGCCAAGATAGGCGTCATACCAGCTGTCCACCAGCATGGCGGTCAGGGGCGCGTCACGGTCGCCCTTGGGCGCGGGCAGGCGCTTGACGATCGCCTCCAGCGTCTCGTGGATGCCGATGCCGGTCTTGGCACTGACGCGGATCGCATCCGAGGAGTCGATCCCGATCACATCCTCGATCTGGGCTGCAACGCGGTCGCAATCGGCGGCGGGCAGATCGATCTTGTTCAGGACCGGCACGATCTCGTGATCCGCGTCCAGCGCGTGATAGACATTGGCCAGCGTCTGCGCCTCGACGCCCTGGGTGCTGTCCACGACCAGCAGCGATCCTTCGACCGCGCGCATCGACCGGCTGACCTCGTAGGCGAAGTCCACGTGGCCGGGCGTGTCGATCAGGTTCAGCACATAGGTGTGCCCGTCATCGGCCTTGTAGTCGATGCGGACCGTGTTGGCCTTGATCGTGATGCCGCGCTCGCGTTCGATATCCATGCTGTCGAGCAGCTGTTCCTTCATGTCCCGGTCCTGCACGGTGCCGGTGGATTGGATCAGCCGGTCGGCCAGGGTGGATTTCCCGTGGTCGATATGGGCAACGATGGAGAAATTGCGGATGCGCGAAAGCTCTGTCATGCAGGGGGATATGATGGGGAAACAGGCTTTGGTCAAGGTGGCTTGGAGGGCTGCGCACCTTCATCGCAGCCGCAGGCGCGGAGCAGGGGAGTTCCCGACCGGATCATGACCCGGTTTGCCCCGGACAAGGCCGGGCCGGACGCCCCCGCCACCTGGCGCGATGCGGCCCGCGTCCCGGACCCGTCCGCAAGCAGGCTTGCCACGCAAGGACCGCCCTTAGCGCATCGGCGCGGCATTTCATCCCTTTGACAGAGGCCGTTTTTCAGGCATATTCCCCCCGAGCAGAGCAGCCGCATGACACATTGCCGCAAAGGCAGGGCAGCGGAACAAGACAAGAGGCACGTGATGAAGAAGATGCTGATGGCGGCCGCCCTGGCCGGTATGCTGGCCCCTGTGGCCGTTGTGATGTCGCCGGGGGTGGCGATGGCCGGGCCGATCGATCGGGCCTGCATGGCCTCGGATCGCAAGGCGCGTTCGCTGCGGCTGTGCCGCTGCATCCAGCAGGTCGCAGATCAGACCCTGTCGCGCAGCGATCAGCGCATTGCCGCCAAGTTCTTTCGCGACCCGCAGAAGGCGCAGGACATCCGCCAGTCGGACAGCCAAAATCACGAGGCATTCTGGCGCAAGTATCGCGCCTTCGGGGAAACCGCGGCTGCCATGTGCAGCTAGGCCCGATGCGTCCCAGCGCGACGGGGGGCCGTCTGCCCCCGCTGGCCCCTGCGGGACCATTCCCCCCGAGGATATTTGCAGCAAGAAGACCCTCAGGGCCGGGCGAATGCCACGATCCGGTCCGTGAGACAGTCAAGACTGTCGGACCATGGCACGCCTTCCGGCATGGCATGGGTCAGCAGCGACAGTTCGGTGCAGGCCACCAGCAGGTGATCGGCGCCCTGCGTCACGGCAAGATCCGCAAGGGCTGCCATGCGCGGCGCAAGCCTGTCCAGGGATTGTCCTGCCTTGACCGCGCGGATCAGTTCCAGCAATGGCGCGTCATCGGCCAGCCAGACCGGCGTCATGTCCCGCGCGCGAAACGCCTGATCGAAAAGCCCCGTCAGACGCGTCGCGGGCGAGGCCAGCATGCCGATGCGCCGCGCCCCCGCCCTGTCCAGATGGTCGGCGGTGGCTCCGATCATGTCGAGAAAAGGCAACGCGGTCGCCCCCCGCACGGCATCGGCATAGTGATGTGCGGTATTGCAGGGCATGGCCAGCGCCTGCGCGCCGGCCGCCGCCAGATCGCGGGCCATCTGCGCCAGCACCGGGGCGGGATCGGGGCCATGCCCTTCGATCAGACGCGCGATACGGCTTGGCACCTGCGGATTCTGGTGCACGATCAGCGGGATGTGATCGGCATCGTCCAGCGTTCCCTGCGCAGCCGAGGTGACGGCCGCGATACATTTCTGCATCAGCAGGATCGTGGCCTCGGGCCCCATGCCGCCAAGGATGCCGACGGGGCGCATTACGACCGTGTCAGCCATGCAAACCTGGGGCCAGGCGCGCGCAAGCATTCAGGACAGGGATCATCGGGCCTCCTCAGGTATTGGCGGCCAGTCTGGGCATGGCGCAGAATTTGTCCAGCCGGATCTCGGCGCTGCGGGCATGGCCCTCCATCCCCTCGGCGCGGCTGATGCTGGCGGTCACGCGGGCCAGATCGGGAAGCGCCCGCGGGCTGACCTGTTGCCATGTCACGCATTTGAGGAACTTGTGCACCGACAGCCCGCCGGTATAGCGCGCCGCCCCGGATGTGGGCAGCACATGGTTCGGACCCGATGCCTTGTCCCCGAAAGCCACCGTCGCCTCGGCCCCCAGGAAAAGCGAGCCGTAGGAGGACAGGCGCCCGCGCCACCAGTCAAGGTCATGCGCCTGCACATGCAGGTGTTCGGGCCCGTAGCTGTCGGCAACCGTCGCCATCTCTTCGGGGGTATCGCACAGGATCACCTCGGCCAGGCTGTCCCAGGCCTCGGTGGCGGCGCTGCGGTTGGGCTCGGGCAGTTGGGCCAGACAGCCCGGAACAGCCCGCATGACACGCTTTGCCAGGTTTTCGCAGGTGGTGACCAGCCAGACCGGGGAATTGGCGCCATGTTCGGCCTGCCCCACCAGGTCCCAGACCACCAGGTCGGGATCGGCCCCGCCATCCGCCAGCACCATCGAATCGGTCGGACCCGCGAACATGTCGATGCCCAGCGGGCCGAACATCTGGCGCTTGGCCTCGGCCACGTACTGGTTGCCCGGTCCCACGATGATATCGGCAGGACGCGCACCGAACAGGCCCTGCGCCATGGCGGCGATGGCCTGCACCCCGCCCAGGGCCAGGATGTGATCGGCCCCGGCCAGGTGCATCGCGTAAAGGATCGGCGCCGGAATCCCCTGCCCCGCGCGGGCCGGAGAGGCGGCCGTCACATGGCCCACGCCCGCCACCTTGGCGGTGGTGATCGTCATCAGCGCGCTTGCGATATGCGCATAGCGCCCGCCCGGCACATAAGCGCCCGCGGCCGCCAGGGGAACATAACGCTGCCCGGCCACAAGGCCGGGGCGCAGTTCCAGCTGCATGTCGGCGCAGGTTGCAAGCTGCGCCTCGGCAAAGCGGCGGATGTTGTCATGGGCATAGGCGATGTCGTCGCGCAGCCCTTGCGGCACCGTCGCGATGGCGCGGGCCACCGCCTCGGGCGGCACGGCGACGGGACCGGTCCAGCCATCCAGCCTGCGGGCCAGGTCAAGGGCCTTGTCCTCGCCGCCCTGAGCCAGTTGGGCCAGCAGGATGCGCACCGCATCGGCGGTGTCAGCCTGTGCCTCAAGGGGTTGTGGGCGCGCGGATTTCAGATGTCTGATGGTCATAGGAGGGGTCCTTTCCCCTTGTATTGAGCGGAATATCCCCTCGCGGGACAAGGGTGTTCCATCGCGACGGAAACCCATTTTCAAAGCCGTGAAACGCCGTTTCGGGAAACCTGAAACCGTGACGGTCACGGCAGCGGTCCCGCAACATGACAAGGCATGTTGCCAGCCCGCGCAAAGCCGATAGGCTGGGTTGCGGATACACAGGAAAGGCAGACAGATGGGACCGATCGTGATCCTGACAGGCGCGGGCATTTCCGCCGAAAGCGGTCTTGGCACCTTCCGGGACGAAGGCGGGCTCTGGTCGCAACACCGGATCGAGGATGTCGCCACGCCCGAGGGCTTTGCCCGTGATCCCGGACTGGTGCACCGTTTCTACAACGCGCGCCGCGTGCAGGCCGCCGCCGCCCGGCCCAATCCCGCGCATCATGCGCTGGCGCGGCTGGAAGCGGCCTATCCCGGCGAGGTCACCATCGTGACGCAGAACGTGGACGCCCTGCACGAGGCGGCGGGGTCGCGGCGCGTGCTGCACATGCATGGCACGCTTGCGGGTGCGCTTTGCGCCGCTTGCGGGCATCGCTGGGCGGCACCGGCCGAGATGCAGCCCGGCCATCCCTGCCCCGCCTGTGCCGCGCCCGCTACGCGCCCCGACGTGGTCTGGTTCGGCGAGATGCCCTATCACATGGATCAGATCTGGGACCTGCTGCGCGCCGCAGACATCTTCGCGGCCATCGGCACATCCGGCCAGGTCTATCCGGCGGCAGCCTTCGTGCAGGACGCGGACCGGGCGGGTGCGCATACGGTCGAGATCAACCTCGAGCCTTCCGCCACCGTGTCGGATTTCGCCGAAACGCGCTTTGGCATGGCCTCGGTCGAGGTGCCGGCCTGGGTGACAGAGATCCTGGGCGGCTGAATGGCAAAGGCCGGGCCCCGAAAGGCCCGGCCTGTCACCACGACCACTCGGCCGGCGTCAGTTCTTTTTCATCGTACCGTGGTTCATGCCGCCATGGTTCATGCCGCCATGCGCCCCGGCCTGGGGCATGCGCTCAAGATCCACCTCGACCTGCACGGCCACATCGCCCGCCTTTTCGAAGGTCAGGGTCAGATCGATCATGTCGCCCTGTTTCATGGGCTCCTTCAGGCCAAGGAACATCACATGGTGACCGCCGCGTTCCATCACGATCTGGCCATCCGCCGGCAATTCGAATCCTTCCTCGACATGGATCATCCGCATCACGCCGTTGGCGTCTTCCTTGTGCGTGTGCAGTTCGACCTTTTCGGCCGCGTCCGAGGATGCGGCGATCAGCCGGTCTTCCTCACCGCCAAGGTTATGGATGATCATGAAGGCGCCGCCCGTCACCGCCATCTCGGATGCGCTGCGAGCATAGGCGTCATGCACTTCGATGCCTGCGGCAAATGCGGGAACGGCCAGGAAGGCGGCCGCGCTGGCCGCAAGAATAGTGGATCTGAAAGACATCGCGTCTCTCCTTTTCGTCTGCTGTTAGGTCTGATCTTGAATGTTCGGGATCAGGCCTGCGCAGGCGGATCGCGCGCTGAAAAGGGATGGACACTGCGCTGAAGCACCGGGATCGATGCGGGCAGCACCAGCGCTTCGGCCCGACCCAGCGGGCGGGACGCCGCCGGCGCAGCATCTGCGACTGTCACGATCAGCGACAGCGTGCAATCGGGACAGACATGCGCCGGCCCGAGGGGCTGGCCTTCCGCATCTGTCAGGATGGTGACGGGTCCGGTGCCGGTGCACAGAACCATAGACCCTGCCGCCCCCGGCATGCCGCGCGCCACGGCCATGGACTGGGCCGTGAGGACCAGAAGCAAGACCAGCGCCAAGGCGGACAGGGGATGGGATCGCAATCTCATGCGGGTGATATATGCAAGCCGTCGCACCCGTAAAAGGGCCTATTCGGTCGCAGCCGCCGAGATGACCATGCCCCTTCGAAGAGGGGCGCACAAACGGACACAGCCCCGCCTTGCCGGCGGGGCTGCTCCATAATGGTCGTCACGAAAGGATCAGGCGGTTGCCTGGGCCTTTGCGATCTCTTTCTTGATCTTCAGAGCCGCGTCCGACAGCGTGTCGTCCTTGGCTTTCGCCAGGAACGCGTCCAGACCGCCACGGTGATCGACCGAGCGCAGGGCGGCTGCGGAAATGCGCAGCTTCACGGTACGGCCCAGCGTTTCGGACTGCAGCGACACCTCGTTCAGGTTCGGCAGAAACCGGCGACGGGTCTTGTTGTTGGCATGGCTGACATTGTTGCCAGTCATCGGGCCTTTTCCGGTCAGTTCGCAGCGGCGCGACATGGCTTTATCCTCGTCTTGATCAGGGGCGCATCCGGCGCCTTCAACAGATAAGGGCACCGCGACAGGCGGCGCCCCGAATTCCGTTCGGGGTGATTAGGCGGAATCGCCACAGGCGTCAAGGCCAAAGCGGCAAGGGGCATGGCGCAAGCCGTCAGCCCCCCGCCTCATCAAGGTCATCCCCCAGAAAGCCGCCCGACTGGCGCGCCCAGAGTGCCGCATAAAGCCCCCCCGCCGCCAGAAGATCGGCATGGGTTCCTTCCTCGACGATGCGGCCACGGTCCAGCACGACGATCCGGTCCATGTGCGCGATGGTGCTCAGGCGGTGAGCGATCGCAATCACCGTCTTGCCGGCCATCATGCCATAGAGCGTATCCTGCACCGCCGCCTCGATCTCGCTGTCCAGCGCACTCGTCGCCTCGTCCAGCAGCAGGATCGGCGCATTCTTCAGGATCACGCGGGCCAGTGCAATCCGCTGGCGCTGCCCGCCCGACAGCTTGACGCCGCGCTCGCCCACCTGCGCATCAAAGCCGCGCTGCCCCTTGCCGTCCTGCAGGTCCGGGATGAATTCCAGCGCCTGCGCCTGTGCGGCGGCGCGGCGCATCTCGTCCTCGGTGGCGCCGGGGCGGCCATACAGCAGGTTGTCGCGGACCGAACGATGCAACAGCGCAGAGTCCTGCTGCACCATCCCGATATGCGCGCGCAGGCTGGCCTGCGTGACATGGGCGATGTCCTGCCCGTCGATCAGGATGCGCCCGCCCTCGGCCGCATAGAACCGCAACAGCAGCTTCATCAGCGTCGATTTGCCCGCACCGGACCGGCCCACAAGGCCGACCTTTTCACCGGGGGCGATCCGCAGATCGACCTGTTCCAGCCCGCCCGTGGCGCGGCCATAGCTGTGGCGCAACCCGTCCATCACGATCTCGCCGTTCGTCACGCGCAAGGGCACGGCATCGGGTGCATCCGGCAGGGTGATCGGCTGTGCGATGGTCTGCATCCCCTCGGCCACCACGCCCAACTGGCGGAAAAAGGTGGTCAGCGCCCACATGATCCAGCCCGTCATCGCATTCAGCCGCAGGGTCAGTGCCGTCGCCGCCGCCACCGCGCCCACGCTTGCCTGCCCCTGCATCCACAGCCAGATGGCCCAGCCGACGACGCCCACGATCAACAGGCCGTTCAGAAAGACCAGGCCGAAATCCATCTTGGTATAAAGCCGCATCTCGGCCTGAAAGGTGGCCCGCGCCTCCTCGATCGCTTCGCGCGCGAATTCCAGCTCGCGCCCGTGCTGATCGAACATCTTGACCGAATGGATATTGGTATAGCTGTCCACCACACGGCCCGTCACCGCGCTGCGCGCGTCTGACGCCGCCTCGGATGCCGGTTGCACCCGTTTGATCGCCCAGCGCATCAAGGCCGCATAGGCCACCAGCCAGGCGATAAGCGGCAGCATCAGCCGCGCATCGGCCTGCCCCAGGATCACGACCGCGCCCACCACATAGGCGATGGAAAAGGTGATCGCGTCGAAGACCTGGAACACCGCCTCGCCCGCCGCGGGGGGCGTCTGCATGATGCGGTTGGCGATACGGCCGGCAAAGTCGTTCTCGAACCAGCCGACGGATTGGCGCAGCACATGGGCATGGGCCCGCCAGCGGATCACCGTGCCGAAATTGGGCAGGATCGTATTGTTCAGCAGCAGCACATTCGCCGCCTGAATGGCGGGTCGCAGGATCAGGATGAACACCACCAGCGCAATCAGCGTCACGCCATGCGTCTCCCAGACCAGCGCCGGATCGCCCTGCAACAGATCGACGATCCAGCCCATGACCCAGATCAGCGCAATCTCGACCGCCGCCACCAGCACCGAGGTGATACCCGTGATCCAGAACACCTTTTTGAAAGGCTGCGCATAGTCCAGCATGAAGCGCCACAGGGTCTGCGGCGGCTGGTCCCTTTCAGGATAGGGACCATAGGGATCGACCAGGTTTTCGAAGAAACGGAACATGAAGGGGGCCTTCCGGGATTGGATACGACAAGCTAGGGCACGCAAGCGCACCCACAATGCCCAGCGCTTGGGCTTATGTGCTCAGGTAAACCAGATCCCGCGATACATGGGGCGCATCCTCCGACAATCGGGGTAGCCTAGCCCAGCTGATGATGCTTGTCACGCCCGCAGGCCCATGATCCGAATCCCGCTTCCCACGCAGGCGGCTGGGCATTATATGCGCCCAATGACCCAGAACCCGCCCAGCCTCCGCCCCGACCTTGCCCCGCGCGCCCTGATCAAGGACGCGCCCCGCCCCGGCCAGCCGACCATCGGCATGGTCAGCCTCGGCTGTCCCAAGGCGCTGGTGGACAGCGAACGCATCCTGACGCGGCTCAGGGCCGAAGGCTACGCCATCAGCCCCGACTATTCCGGGGCGGATGCGGTGATCGTGAACACCTGCGGCTTTCTGGACAGCGCCAAGGCCGAAAGCCTTGATGCCATCGGCGAGGCGCTGGCCGAGAATGGCCGCGTCATCGTCACCGGCTGCCTGGGGGCGGAACCCGAATACATCACCGGCGCGCATCCCAAGGTGCTGGCCGTCACCGGCCCCCATCAATACGAGGCGGTGCTGGACGCGGTGCACAAGGCCGTGCCGCCCGCGCCCGATCCGTTCATCGACCTGCTGCCTGCATCCGCCGTCTCGCTGACGCCGCGCCACTACAGCTATCTGAAGATCTCGGAAGGCTGCAATCACAAGTGCAAGTTCTGCATCATCCCCGACATGCGCGGCCGCCTTGTCAGCCGCCCGGCCCATGCCGTCATCCGCGAAGCGGAAAAGCTGGTGCAGAACGGGGTCAAGGAACTGCTGGTGATCAGCCAGGACACCTCGGCTTATGGCGTGGATATCAAGCATGCCACGGCAAACGGGCACCGCGCGCATATCGCCGATCTCGCCCGCGATCTGGGATCGCTGGGTGCTTGGGTGCGGCTGCACTATGTCTACCCCTACCCGCATGTGCGCGACCTGATTCCGCTGATGGCAAACCCGGCGTCGGGCGTGCTGCCCTATCTGGACATCCCGTTCCAGCACGCGCATCCCGATGTGCTGCGGCGCATGGCGCGGCCTGCGGCGGCGGCAAAGACGCTGGATGAGATCGCCGCATGGCGCAGCCAGTGCCCCGATATCACCCTGCGCTCGACCTTCATCGTGGGCTATCCCGGCGAGACCGAGGATGAATTCCAGACCCTGCTCGACTGGCTGGACGAGGCGCAGCTGGACCGGGTGGGCTGCTTTCAATACGAGAACGTCGCTGGTGCCCGGTCGAACGCCCTGCCCGACCATGTGCCCGCCGAGGTCAAGCAGGACCGCTGGGACCGTTTCATGGAAAAGGTGCAGGCGATATCCGAGGCGAAGCTGGCCGCCAAGGTCGGCCGCGTGATCGAAGCCATCGTGGACGATATCGACGAGGACGGCATCGCCACCTGCCGCACCTGGGCAGATGCACCCGAAATCGACGGCAACCTGTTCATCGACGAAGGCACAGAGGCCCTGGCCGTGGGTGACGTGGTCAAGGTCGAGGTGGACGAAGCCGGGGAATACGACCTCTGGGGGCGCCTGGTCTAAGCCGCCCACCCAAAGGATCAGCCCCTGCCTGCCATGCCCGCGCGAAAGGCCGCGCGATAGCTGCGTCCCACGGGTACGCGCTGGCCGTCGCGCATCACGATCTCGGGACCGTTCGCGCCCTTTTCGACGCGCGCGACATGGTCCAGGCAGATCCACCAGGACCGATGCACCTGCATCCCGTTCACCCCCTCAAGATCGCGCACCGCATCGCCAAGCCGCATCAGCACCATGCATTGTCCCTTGGGCGTGGTCACTTCAAGGTAATGATCCTGCGCCCGCACGGACACGATCTCGCGGCCCAGATGATGCGGAAGCTTGCCCTGCAACAACGTCGCCACTGCCTCGGGCTGCGGTGGTGCTGGCGCGGCGGGTGCTGCGGGCGCCATGTTTTGCTGCACCTCGATATAGGCATTGACCGCCAGCGTGACCCCGATCACCGAGGGCGCCACATAGGCTGCCAGCGTGATGATCCCCGGCCCCCCTGAGCCAAAGCCCGTGGCCAGCCCTCCGGCCAAAAAGACCGTGCCCAAGACCGGCAGGATGCCCGCCATCCCGGCCAGCACCGCCACCAGCGCCCAATTCCATCCCCGCGCCTCGGTCACGCGATGGGCCAGCACCGACAGAAAGGTCATGATCACGGCGGACATCCCGATGATCACGCCCCAATAGACCAGCCTTTCGGCAAAGTTCAGCCGTTCCAGCGTATAATAGGGGCCCGCCACCGCCGCGGTCAGAACCATGCCGCCCACGACGATCCAGAAGGCGGGGCCGCTGATCTGGCGCTGCAGTTGGCGAAGCGCCAACGCCACCGGACCGCCATTCGCGGTGTTTTCCATGTCGGACACGTAACCTGTCTTGGCCTGGCGCATATCCCTATGAATAGGGTCCCCCCGAAAAGTTGCAAGCAGCGGGATCGCACATGACACTCCATTCTTCAGACCTTGCCATCCATGCGCGCGGGTTGGCCAAGCGCTTTGGCGCGGTGCAGGCCGTATCGCGGATCGACCTTGACCTCGCACCCGGCGAGGCGCTGGGCCTGCTGGGTATGAACGGGGCCGGCAAATCGACCACCCTGTCGATGCTGATGGGGCTGCGCGCCCCCGATGCAGGTCAGGCACTGGTCTTCGGGCATCCCGCCGGCAGCCCGGCCGCCCGCCGATGGACGGGTGCGACGCCGCAGGCCACGGACCTGCCCGATCAGGTCACCCCGCGCGAGATCCTGACCTATGCCGCGCAGCGCTATGGCATGGCCCCCGCGATCGACCGCCTGATCGCCGATTTCGGCCTGGGCGATCTGATCGACCGGCGCGTTGCCGGGTTTTCGGGCGGCCAGATGCGCCGCGTGGCGCTGGCGCTGGCCTTCGTGGGCCAGCCCCGACTGGTCTTTCTGGACGAGCCGACCGCCGGGCTGGACAGCGCCGCACAGGATGCCTTTCGCGCCATGGCCCGCAGTTATGTCGCGCAAGGCGGGGCGCTGGTGCTGACCTCGCATCACTGGGACGAGATCGAGTCCATCTGCTCTTCCATCGCCGTGATCGACCGGGGCGAGACCGTTCTGGCAGGCCGGATCGATGCGATCCGTGGGCGCGCCAGGATCACCCGGCTTGCGTTCGATCTGCCACCGGACCTTGTGCCGCCCTTCTGGCTTGGGGCCAGCCAGAATGGTGCCCGCTGGCAGGTCGAGACCAGCGACAGCGATACCGTTCTGCGCCGCATGGTCGCCGAGGCGTTGCCTTTTGCCAACCTGACGCTGCAACCGCTCGAACTGAAGGACCTGATCCATCACCTGCGCCAAGGAGGGACGCGCCCATGATCCGCCACCTGTTTGCCGAACTCGTCCTGACACTGCGGGTCCTTTTCCGCCAACCCGGCTTCTGGATACCCACGGTGCTGTTTCCGGCCATGCTCTATGCCTTCTTCGGTGCGAACAGCGGCGGCGGAGCATGGGCGGCCAATGCGATGGCCTCTTTCGCGATCTACGCGGTTCTGGGCGTGGGTTTCTTCCAGTTCGGCGTCAGCGTGGCGCAGGATCGCGCCAGCCCCTTTGCCACATGGCAACGCAGCCTGCCGGGGTCAGCCCTGCCGCAATGGGTCGCGCGGATCATCGCGGCGGTGATCTTTGTCACCATTGCCGTGGCGCTGGTCATCGCGCTTGCACATGTGATGACGGATGTGGGCCTGCCCAACAGCGCCTGGATCCGGCTGGCCACGGTCTGCCTTATGGCGACGGTGACGGCCACGCTGATGGGCATCGCTCTGGGCTGCGTCGCATCGGCCCGCGCGGCGGTGCCCCTGGCCAATCTGGTCTATCTGCCGCTGGCCTATCTGGGCGGGCTCTGGGTGCCGCCGATGGCCATGCCCGCCACGATCAACGCCATATCAGAGTGGACACCGACACGGGCGATGGGGGAACTGGCCTGGGCCGCAATCGAGGGACGGGCCTGGACCCTGCAGGATCTGGGCCTCTTGGCCGCCTGGACCCTTGCGGCGGCGGCGCTTGTGGGTGTTGCGCAAATCCGTCAGCGCCGCACGTTCTGGCCCGCCCAATCGGGCCAAGCGTCAAGAAATTCCTGATGCGCGCCTGTAACGCGTTGAAATCACTTATCCCAATTCATGTCCCAGCGCGGGACATGCCTTGCCTCACGCCCCCACCCCACTATCTCAGGGCCATGACACAGGCAAACACCCGCGTTCTTTACAACCATGACTGCCCGGTCTGCCGGGCGGAAATCACGCATTATGCGGATTACGCCGGGCGCGAGGGCCTGGCGATCGGGTTTGACGATCTGAACAGGGTCGATCTGGGGATGTGGGGGGTGACGGCCGATCAGGCCGCGCGCCGCCTGCATGTCGTGCATGACGGGCAGGTCATGTCAGGCATCCCCGCCTTCATCGCCCTGTGGCGACAGATGCCCCGCTATGGCTGGTTGGCGCGCATCGTGGCGCTGCCGGGTATCCGGCAGGCCGCGACGCTGGTTTATGACCATATCCTTGCGCCTCTGCTCTATCGCAGCCATCTGCGGCGGCAGCGCCGGGGCAGCTGAACCGGTCAGGCCTTGGCAAGACCTTCAAGGATGTCCTTGTTCCGGCAATAGTCGGGTGCTTGCGCCGCATGGGGATGCGACTGCATCCAGGTCGTGCATTCGCCCTCATGGCTGCAACTGGCGCAGCGCATCACCGCCTGGCGGTATTCGCGCACGACCTCGGGTGCCTGGGCGATGGTGGCGGCGAAATCAACGCCCAGCGTGTCGGCCATGCGCGTCATCACGCCGGCGCGGTGGTCGATCTTGTCAAACAGTCCCATCAATGGGCTCCTTCATGTCGCATCATGTGTTTCAAACGGTTCAGCTCGGTCGAGACGACGCAGCCGGGTGGCGGCGCATCCGCGCGCCCGCCCAACTCTGCAAGCCAGGCCTCGCAGGCGCTTACAAGTGCACAGGTTCGGCAGCGGTTGATCATCCTGCGGCATTCTTCCTGTGCGATGGCCCCCTCGACCATGGCCTGGCCCAGGCTTACCCCGATCACCCGCGCAACCGAACGCACCAGCCAGAAATGACGATCAGGATCGCCCAGATGCAGGATGACACCGCCTTGTTCGGCCCCCGTCATGTCGACAAGATCAGTTGGGCTTGAGGGCATCGAAGACATCCCCGTTGCGGCAGTAATAGGGCGTGGTCTCGGGCCTTGGGCCAGTCGCGGCGTCTTCCTGCTGCCGCAGCCAGGCCTCGCAACCATCCGGGTTTGCGCAGGCGGTGCAGCGCAGCACCATGTCCGGCAGTTCGTCTGGCGACAGACGTCCGCGCATGACCTCCTCTTCCAGATCCCTGCCCAAAGTGGTGGCCATCCGGTCAACCAGGACAGCATGTCGGCGGATTGTCTTGCTTGACGGCATCTGTGTCTCCTTGACGCGCCCCGATCATCGCAAGGATCGGGAACAGGGGCAGTGAAACACAAAAGATCACAGGCCTTCCTTGACCTAAATCAAGCCCGCGGCCGTCTGGACGTGGATGCGCCTGTCAAAGCCCCGTGGCGACGCGGCGCACGGTGGCGATGCGGTCGGCATTCGGCGGATGAGTCCCAAGGAAACGGTCACCGGGATCGGGGATGCGGTTGAAGAACTCGGCCCCGCGCACCGGATCGAAGCCTGCCCGCAGGGCAAGGGCGGTGCCCAGCGCATCCGCCTCAAGTTCGAATTCCTTGGAATAGCTGCGCGCGCCCACGGCCGCGCCCAGTTCCTGCGCCGAGCGGACGGTATTCAGGTCCCCGCCCGTCAGCGTCGCAAGACCTGCAAAGATCACCGCACCCGCAGCGGCGTTCTGCTGCTGGCGCGGAATATGACCCGCGATGTGATGGGCCGCTTCATGGGACATGACGAAAGCCAGCTCGTCCGCGTTGCGCATGTCATCCAGAAGTGCGGCGGTGAAGCCGATGACCGGGCGACCGGCACGATCAAGGGTCTGGAACGCATTGGGCGGCTGGCCCGGTCGCGTGTCCACGACGATCTGGAAATCGCAATTGCCCCGTGGCAGCTGGCGCCGGCACTCCTGCTCGGCCACGGGTTTGACGCGGTCAACGACCCCGGCGAAATTGCGCGCAGCACCTTGCTGCGCCACAGGCGCGGTGGCCACGGGTCTTTGGGCCTGCGGCATCTCGACCGGGCTGACGCAGCCTGCCAGAACCATCATTGCCGTCAGAACGAACCAGCGCATCGCGATCTCCCTCGGAACCATCCTGATCCCATCATTAGCAGCAAGGTCGCGCCGCGCCAGCCCCGCTCACGCGCAGTTGACAGCGAAATGGATGCGCGCCGCGCACGACTAGGCAAAAGCCAGGCTTGCATTGGCTGCACCGGGGCTTAAGCTGAAGGCATGTTTACCATCGAGCATGAATTCGACGCGACCGTCATCACCCTTGTCGACGAGGGCGAAAGCCACCTTCTCGAGGATGTGATCGTCAATGCCTTCGAGGATTGCGTCACCATCGAACAGTTCGACACGCGGCTCGAGAGGATGGAAAAGATCACCCTCTCGATGAGCCAGCTGCGCGATCTGGCGGCGGCCCTGAACCTTCCCGAAGGCGTCTATCACCTGCGCCGCTCCGAATAGGACCAGCACCCAAGGGGCAGGCAGCGGCTTCTTCTTGCTGCAAATATCCCCGCCGGAGGCATCCGCTCCTCGATCCGGGACGCGTCGGCATCCGTCAACACGCGGATGGACTTTCCGCCTCCGGCGGGGATATTTGTCGCAAGAAGAAACAAGGGGAGCGCTTCATGGCGACGGGATTTTTCTGGGATGAGAAGTGTTTCTGGCACGCGGGCGGCAATTATGCGCTGACCCTGCCGCTGGGCGGGCTGGTGCAGCCTCTTGCCGCCGGCGGCTTGCCCGAGAACCCCGAAACCAAGCGCCGGCTCAAGAACCTTCTGGATGTGACGGGTCTGAGCGACGACCTTGAGATGCGGCGCGCAGAACCCGCCGACTGGCAGGACCTGGCCCGTGTGCATCCCGAGGATTTCCTGAACAGGTTCAAGGAAATGTCGGACCAGGGCGGCGGAGAGCTGGGCTTGCGCACCCCCTTTGCCAAGGGTGGTTTCGAGATCGCGGCGCTGTCGGCCGGGCTTGCGAAAGCGGCGCTGCTGTCGGTCTGGAGGGGCGAGTGCGACAATGCCTATGCGCTGTCGCGCCCGCCCGGTCACCACTGCCTGCCTGACTGGCCCAACGGGTTTTGCCTGCTCAACAATATCGGCATCGCCATCGCCGCGGCACGTGCCGCCGGGCATGACGGGCGCGTGGCGGTGATCGACTGGGACGTGCATCACGGCAACGGCACCGAAGCGGTCTTCTATGACCGGGCCGATGTGCTGACCATCAGCCTGCATCAGGATCGCAACTATCCCACAGATACCGGTTTCGTCGATGCGCGCGGCGAAGGTGCGGGCATCGGCTTCAACATGAACATCCCCCTGCCCCCCGGCGCCGGGCATGTCAGCTATCTCGAGGCGATGGAACGGATCGTGCTGCCCGCGCTGGAACAATATCGCCCCGACATGATCATCGTGGCCTGCGGCTATGATGCCGGATGTTTCGACCCGCTGGCGCGCATGCTGGCCACGGCCGAGACCTTCCGGATGATGACCCGCAAGGTCATGGATGCCGCTGAACGGTTGTGCGGCGGGCGCCTGGTGATGGTGCATGAGGGTGGCTATTCCGAGGCTTACGTGCCCTTCTGCGGTCACGCGGTGATCCAGGAAATGGCGCGCAGCACGATTGACGCGCCCGATCCGATGGCCGCCGTCGTGGCGGCGCGCCAACCCTCGGCGCGCATGGATGGCTTTGTGAGCGGCCTGATCGCCGAGATGGCCGAAACCCTGCTGCCCCTGCCCCCTGCGCCTTGACCCTGCGGGGGCGAGGCACGACATAGGGCAAGGACGCCAAGACAGACAGAACCAAAGGACGACGCATGCCCGATCCCAATCCAGCCGCCATGGAATTCCTGCTGACCCGGCGGTCGCGCCCGGCCAAGACATTGGGATTGCCGGTTCCCGATCGCGCGCAGCTGATGCAGATCCTGACCGCAGCCAGCCGCAGCCCCGATCACGGCAAGCTGGAGCCCTGGCGCTTCGTGGTGCTGCAAGGTGCCGCGCTGCGACGGCTGGGCGATCATGCCCGCGCACGCGCAGCGGCGATGGACCTTGAGGCGGAGCAGGCTGACAAGGGCGCGCAGCAGTTCGAAACCGGCCACCTGGCCGTGGCCGTCATCGAGGTGCGCAAGCCATCCGAAAAGATCCCCGCAATCGAGCAGACCTATGCCGTGGGCGGCGTATGCCTTGCACTACTGAATGCGGCACTGGCCAGCGGCTGGGGCGCCAACTGGCTGTCCGGCTGGCCCAGCCATGACCGGGGCTTCATGACCGCGGCTCTGGGGCTGCAGGATCACGAGCGGATCGCGGGCTTCATCCATATCGGCACGGACACCAGTGCCCCACCCGACCGGCCGCGCCCGGATCTTGGTCAGATCGTGACCTGGCTGGACAGCTGAGGTTTCAGGCGTGCTGGTCCTGTCCTCCTTCGTGAAAGCGCTTGGCCAATTGGGTGACAAACGGCTGTCGCGGGTTGTGTGGCTAGGGATCGGGCTGGCGATACTGGGCCTTGTGCTGGCATCGGCGGGGGTGCAGGCCCTGCTGGTGTGGTGGGCCGGTGACGGCGTGACGCTGCCGTTTTTCGGCGAGGTGCAGTGGATCGCCGCATTGGCGGCGTGGTCCGGCCCGGTGGCCATGCTGCTGCTGTCTGTGGTCCTGATGGTGCCTGTGGCCTCGGCCATCTCGGGGCTGTTTCTTGACCGGGTGGCCGATGCCGTCGAGGCGCGGCACTACCCGCAGGCAGGACAGGCGCGCACCGTTCCCCTGCCTGAGGCGCTGCGCGATTCGCTCGGGTTTCTGGGTGTGATGATCATGGCCAACCTGGTGGCGCTGATCCTCTACCTGATCTTTTCGCCCGTGGCCCTGCTGATTTTCTGGGGTCTGAACGGGTTTCTGCTGGGACGCGAGTATTTCACCCTTGTCGCGATCCGGCATCTGGGCCGCGAAGGGGCCGCGCGCCTGCGCAAGCAACATGCCGGGACTGTCTGGCTGGCCGGGGTGCTGATGGCGATGCCGCTGTCCATCCCGCTGGTGAACCTGGCGATCCCCGTTCTGGGGGCTGCGACCTTCACCCATGTGTTCCACGGGCTGCGCGCAAGGTCTGGTGCCGGGGCGGGATGACCCGCCCCCGGCATGTGATCAGGGGCGCGGGCCCATGCGTTCGAACCAGTCGATATCGCGTACCGTCAGCGTGCCCGAGATGATCAGGTAGGCGATGATCGCCCACAGCACGGCGGCAACTCCGGTGGTGATCCAGGCCTTCTTGCGCAGCTGGTGGTCATGCGGGGCGCCCGCATGGGTGCCCGGCACGATCTGGCCGACATCGCCCTGCGTTTTCAGACGGATCGGAATGACCACAAGAAAGGTCAGGAACCAAAGGACCGCATAAAGAACCAGCGCTGAGGTGACGGCCATCAGACCTGCTCCAGTTCGACGAGGCAGCCGTTGAAATCCTTGGGATGCAGGAACAGCACCGGTTTGCCATGGGCACCGATCTTGGGCTCGCCCGACCCGAGGACGCGCGCGCCCGTGGATTTCAGATGGTCACGCGCAGCGATGATGTCATCGACCTCGTAGCAGACATGGTGGATGCCGCCCGAGGGGTTCTTGTCCAGAAATCCCTTGATCGGGCTGTCATCACCCAGCGGGTAAAGCAATTCGATCTTGGTGTTCGGCAATTCGATGAAGACCACGGTCACGCCATGATCCGGTTCGTCCTGCGGCGCGCCGACCTTGGCGCCAAGGGCATCGCGATATTGGGCCGTGGCGGCCGACAGGTCGGGCACGGCAATGGCGACATGGTTGAGGCGTCCGATCATGGGCAACTCCTGTTCTTGCGGCGAATGTCGCGCCGGTTATGCGGTGACCGGGCCATTTAGGCAAGATGAACCGGGGGCGGCATGCGGGCGCAGGGGCGTTAACCGCAAATTAGGGATGTCACCGCAGTCTTGGAGGGGTTCGGACCCTGCCAGCGCATCAACAAAATCGCGCCCTGCGTCCGGCATGACATTCGTTTTGACAGCAGGATGACACCATGGATGACCGAGATCCCTTTGCACCACTGCGTTTTCCCTCTGCCGCGCGCCCGCTTCTGGGGCTGACGGTCCTGCTGGTCGAGGACAGCCGCTTCGCCTCGGAAGCGATGCGACTGCTCTGCATGCGTTCCGGCGCCCGGATCAGGCGTGCGGATTGCCTGCGTTCGGCCCGGCGGCATCTGCAGGTCTACAGGCCTTCGGTGCTGATCGTCGATGTGGGCCTGCCCGATGGGTCCGGCGCGGAACTGATCACAGAGGCGGCGCAGGCAGTCCCGAGGATCGGGTTGATCCTGGGAATCAGCGGGGACGCTCACAGGCGGGATGCCTGCCTGTCCGCGGGTGCCGACGGTTTTCTGGAAAAGCCGCTGCGCTCGATCGCATATTTCCAGGAACTGATCCTCAGCCACCTGCCCCAGGATCACCAACCGCCGGCGCCGCGGGTGCTGCGGGACGATGCCATCGTCCCCGACACCACCGCATATCGGGACGATATCGCCCATGTGGCGGAACTGCTGGCCGCGGGCGAGGATGAGGGCGTGCTGGACTATGTCACGCAATTTCTTGAAGGGGTCGCCGTTCTGGCCGGTGACAGCCCGCTGCGCGATGCCAACCAATCCCTGCGCGCGGCGCGGGCAGCGGGGCAACCGCTGAGGTCGGATCTGGCAAATCTTGCCGGGCTGTTGCAGGACAGGATCGCCGACCGAATTGCCATCTGACGGGTTTCACCACGGCGACAGGCTTGCGATTTCCTGTCCATAAATGCATACGGGGCGACCCATGATCGCCCCATAATTGCATTTCTTCAACAAAAGTCTATCTGAGGGTTACTTTTGCTCCTGCGGTATGACCCGCAGGCTCAATTCCATCAATTGCTGGGCCAATGGCTCGCTGGGTGCACCCATCATAAGGTCTTCCGCGCGCTGGTTCATCGGGAAGAGGATGACCTCGCGGATATTCGCCTCATCGGCCAGCAGCATCACGATGCGGTCGATGCCTGCGGCACAGCCACCATGGGGCGGCGCGCCGTATTGGAAGGCGTTGACCATCCCGCCAAAGCGTTTCTCGACCTCGTCCTTGCCATAGCCCGCGATCTCGAAGGCTTTGAACATGATCTCGGGCTTGTGGTTGCGGATGGCGCCCGACACCAGTTCATAGCCGTTGCAGGCCAGGTCATACTGGAACCCGCGCACGGCCAGGGGATCGCCCATCAGCGCCTCCATCCCGCCCTGCGGCATCGAGAAGGGGTTGTGCTCGAAATCGATCTTTCCGGTCTCTGCATCCTGCTCGTAGATCGGGAAATCCACGATCCAGGCAAAGGCGAAACGGTCCTTGTCGGTCAGGCCCAGTTCCTCGCCAATGACGGTGCGCGCCTTGCCAGCCACACCTTCGAACTGCTTGGGTTTGCCGCCCAGGAAGAAGGCCGCGTCGCCGACGCCAAGGCCAAGCTGCTGGCGGATCGCCTCGGTCCGCTCAGGCCCGATGTTCTTGGCAAGGGGGCCTGCGGCTTCCATGCCCGACCCATCCTCGGCCTGCCGCCAGAAGATATAGCCCATGCCGGGCAGACCTTCTTTTTGCGCAAAGGCGTTCATGCGGTCGCAGAATTTGCGGCTGCCGCCACCGGGGGCGGGAATGGCGCGGATCTGGGTGCCATCCTGTTCCAGCAGTTTGGCGAAAATCGCAAAGCCGGAGCCTGCGAAATGCTCGGACACGACCTGCATCCTGATCGGGTTGCGCAGGTCGGGCTTGTCGGTGCCATACCAGAGTGCTGCATCCTTGTAGGATATCTGCGGCCAGTCCTGCGCGGCATCGACGCGGCGACCGCCGCCGAACTCCTCGAACACACCCGCGATCACGGGCGAGATCGTGTCGAACACGTCCTGCTGGGTGACAAAGGACATTTCCATGTCCAGCTGGTAGAAATCCGTGGGGCTGCGGTCGGCGCGCGGGTCTTCGTCGCGGAAACAGGGCGCGATCTGGAAATACTTGTCGAAACCCGACACCATCAGCAGCTGCTTGAACTGCTGGGGGGCTTGCGGCAGGGCGTAGAACTTGCCCGGATGCAGGCGGGACGGCACGAGGAAGTCGCGCGCGCCTTCCGGGCTGGAGGCGGTGATGATCGGCGTCTGGTATTCGCGGAAACCCTTGTCCCACATGCGTTTGCGCATCGAGGCCACCACGTCCGAACGCAGGGTCATGTTGCGCTGCATCGCCTCGCGGCGCAGATCGAGGAAGCGGTAACGCAGGCGGGTTTCCTCGGGGTATTCCTGATCGCCGAAAACCATCAGCGGCAGTTCCTTGGCTGCGCCCAGCACTTCGATGTCACGGATGAAGACCTCGATCTCGCCCGTCGGGATCTTGGCGTTCACCAGGGACGCATCGCGCGCCTTCACCTCGCCGTCGATGCGGATGCACCATTCCGAGCGGACCTTTTCGACCTGCGCAAACACGGGGCTGTCGGGGTCACACAGAACCTGCGTCACGCCGTAATGATCGCGCAGGTCGATGAACAGCAGCCCGCCGTGGTCGCGCACACGGTGCACCCAGCCGGAGAGGCGGACCGTCTGGCCCACATGTGAGATGTTCAGAGCGGCGCAGGTATGGCTGCGATAGGCGTGCATGGGGCGGTCCCTTCGGGGTCAATCGGCGTCAATCGGTTGGCCGTGATACACCGCGCCCGCGCTTGGAAGTCAAGGGATCAGCCTGAATTGCCGTGTATCAGGGGTGATCGCGATACATCTCGAACCGGCAGGCGGCATGGCCCATCGCGCAGCAGCGTGCCTCGCGACAGGTCAGCGAGGGGTGGACGAGCCTCTGGTAAAGCTGCGTGAACACACCCCGATGCCAGTCGCAGATCGGGTGATCCGCCACCTCGCCCCGCACCAGGGGGTTGGCGCGCAACTCGAAAACCAGCGGCGTGATGACCAGAAACTGCCCCGATCCGGCGAAGGTCCAGGCATTGCGCGCGATCGCCTGCGACAGAAGGCGCGCCGACAGTTTCCACGGCAGCGCCTTCAGCAGCTTTTGTGCCGCAGCCGGGATACGGTGGGCCAAAATGTAATCCCCTGTCGCCAGCCCCGCCTGCCAGCCCAGAACGGCCGCCAGATCGGGGCGGTCGCGGCGCATCGCCTGGTGCAGGCGCGCCACGGGGGCTTCGGGGATCATGCCTGACCCGTCGGGCAGCGCGTCAAGCCCGGCCCTGCCAAGCAGGGCTTCGCGCCAGTCAGGACCGCCCGCCCGATCCAGCAGCGGCACCAGTTGGAGGACCGCATTCGGCCCGATCAGCCCGCTGGCCCGCGCCAGCTGCATGGGTCAGACGTCCTCCATCTGCTGCGATCCGCCGCCGCAGGCCTTGACCTCGGCCCCGTTGGGCATCTTGAAGCCCTTGGCGCGTTCGACCGCGCGTTCCTTGCCCTGTTCGCGCAGGGCCGCGCGCCGTTCGGCGGCACGGGCGGCCTTGTCGGCGGAAGCTTCCCAATCCTCCATCTGCGCTTCGGCGATGGTGCGGGTTTCGTCGAAGTGGAAATCCAGCGCGTTCTTGGATTGCGGCCCAGTGTAGCCGACCTTGCCCAGATCATAGAAGGTGCGGGCAAACCCGGCCTTGAGGAAGGCCTGCAGACAGCCCAGCAGATAGCGCCGCCGGAACCCGGTGCCGCGCCAGGGGTAATGGAACAGCGCCTTTTTCATGTAGAAACGGCGGTAATTGTTCATCACCCCATCCAGCAATTCGCCCCGCGTCATGGCGGCGGGCTTCATGATCGGCGTCACGAAATTGTAGCGGCTGAAATCGAAGACCTCGACCTGATCCTTCAGTTCCTGGAACAGCGGGGTGAAGGGCCAGGGCGTATACATCGACCAGTTGGCCAGATCGGGCTGCCAGTCCCAGGCCATCTTGTATGTTTCTTCCAGCGTTTCGGGGGTCTCGTTGTCCAGACCGACGATGAACTGCGCCTCGACCAGGATATCGGCGTCACGCAAGAGCTTGATCGCCATCTTGTTTTCTTCGACCTTGGTTTCCTTGTTGAAGATATCCAGTTTCATCTGGGCCGCAGCCTCGGTGCCCAGGGACACATGCACCAGCCCGGCCTTGCGGTAGAATTTCAGCAGGTCCTTGTCGCGGTAGATGTCGGTGACGCGGGTGTTGATGCCCCATTTCACACGGTCCGGCAGGCCCCGGTCGATCAGTTCCTGACAGAATTCGATGAATTTCTTGCGGTTGATCGTGGGTTCCTCATCCGCAAGGATGAAGAAGCCGACCTTGTGATGGTTCACCAGATCCTCGATCTCGTCCACGACCTTCTTGGGATCGCGCACGCGGTAGTCGCGCCAGAATTTCCACTGCGAACAGAAGGAGCAGGTGAAGGGGCAGCCGCGCGCGAGGTTGGGGATGGCGACGCGGGTGTTCAGGGGGATGTATTTGTATTTCTCCCACTCGAGGATCGACCAGTCCGGGCTGATGCCGTCCAGATCCTTGACGGTGCTGGCCGCAGGGGTGGCCACGATCTGATCGCCATCGGCAAAGGCGATGCCCTTGATCTTGTGGCGGTCGGCGGGCCAGCGGCCATCCTCGACGGCCAGCATCAGTTCGGTCAGGATTTCCTCGCCCTCGCCGCGCACGATGACATCGACCCAAGGCGCCTCCGAGATGACCTGCTTGAACATGAAGGTGGCATGGACGCCGCCCATCATCCGCACCGCGCGCGGGCAGTGCTGCTGCGCAAGTTTCAGCACATCCTCGGCCCGGTAGATCGAGGGCGTGATCGACGTGACGCCCACCACATCGGGATCAAGTGCTGCCATCCGGCGCGCAAGGTCGTCATCCGCGATATTGTCGGTCATCGCGTCGATGAAATGGATGTCGTCAAAGCCGGCCCGCCGCAGGCTGCCTGTCAGATAGGCAACCCAGGCCGGTGGCCATGTGCCTGCGATCTCGGCCCCGCCAGAGCGGTAATTGGGGTGAACAAACAGTATGCGCATGACAAACTCCCTGAGGTTTTCAGAAATTCTGACACATTACCTGTCAACTTTAATTGACACAGATCAAGAGCCGGCTCTGACAGGCTCCATCACAAGGCGGAAGCGGCAGGCATCCGCGCCCGCCGCCATGCAGCTTGCCTCGGTACAGCGCAGGCGGCTGTGCGCCATGCGCCGGAAAGTCTGTTGAAACAGTTCCTCATGCCAGGCGCAGATGGCGTGGGTGCTGTGTTCGCCACGGATCAGCGGATTGTCCGTCAGCTGGAATTCACTGGTGCTCAGCAGTTCGAAGCGGCCCGACCCGCCAAAAGCCCAGGCGTTCTGCGCCGCATGCCGGCCCAGCATCCAGACAGCCATGGCCCAGGGCATGCCCGACAAAAGCAGGCGCGCACGGGCTGGAATGCGATTCTGCATGATCCATTCCACCGCGTCGCGCGCAGCCTCGCGCTGGATGCTTTCGGCCTGTTCGGGATATTGCCGCCGCAGGGCCTGATGCAGGATAGCGACCTGACGTTCCCGCACATGCTCGCCATGTTCGGGAAGGCGTGCAAAGCGGGCCTCGTCCAGAAGCTGCGCCACGACGGCGGGACCAAGGCTGCGTTCGATGGCCGCGACCATGGGCAGCACGGTCTGCGCGCCCATCATGCCCTTGCGCCGCGGAGGGCGCAGCAAGCCTGCCGTTGGGGCAGTCATGTCGTCACCCTTTTTGTCCGACGCCCCCGGCGTGCCATTGCAAATCCTTTCCTGCCCACCCGGCCAAACCTGTGGGTCGGCTCCGAAAACCGGAGCATATTCGGCGTAAAAAGGAAAAAGCGGCGTCGCAACGCCAACCATGACCTGAACTTGTCAACCAAAGTTGACATAGGTATCGGATGGTCTTGCCGCAAGGGCCTGTCAGAAGGATCGTCTCAGGCTCAATTTAGCCCCCATCAGGGCTTGCGCCGCATTCGGGGATGTCTATAACCCACGAGAATTTGCGCGCGGGGGCCTGCTTCCGCGCTTGGCTGCCGCGCGGGCGGATGCTGCTTTCCAAGCCGCGCGAAAAAGGGGACCGACATGCCGAAAAGAACCGATATCTCATCCATCATGATCATCGGAGCCGGTCCCATCGTGATCGGACAGGCCTGCGAGTTCGACTATTCCGGCGCACAGGCCTGCAAGGCCCTGCGCGAAGAAGGCTACCGGGTGATCCTGGTCAATTCGAACCCTGCGACCATCATGACCGATCCGGGTCTGGCCGATGCCACCTATATCGAGCCGATCACCCCCGAGGTCGTGGCCAAGATCATCGAGAAAGAGCGCCCCGATGCGCTGCTGCCCACGATGGGTGGCCAGACCGGTCTGAACACGTCGCTGGCCCTGGCAGATATGGGTGTGCTGGACAAATTCGGTGTCGAATTGATCGGCGCCAACCGTGAAGCCATTGAAATGGCTGAAGACCGCAAGCTGTTCCGCGAAGCGATGGACCGGATCGGGCTGGAAAACCCCAAGGCGACCATCGTCGCGGCCCCCAAGAAAGAGAACGGCAAATACGATATCGCGGCGGGCCTCAAACAGGCGATGGACGCGCTGGAAGAGATCGGCCTGCCGGCTATCATCCGCCCCGCCTTTACGCTTGGCGGCACCGGCGGCGGTGTTGCCTACAACCGCGATGATTACGAATACTATTGCCGCTCGGGGCTGGAAGCCTCGCCCATGGCGCAGATCCTGGTCGATAAATCGCTTCTGGGCTGGAAAGAGTTCGAGATGGAGGTCGTCCGCGACAAGGCGGACAACGCCATCATCGTCTGTTCGATCGAGAACGTCGATCCGATGGGCGTGCATACGGGCAATTCGATCACCGTGGCCCCTGCCCTGACCCTGACCGACAAGGAATACCAGATCATGCGCAACGGCTCGATCGCCGTGCTGCGCGAGATCGGCGTGGAAACCGGCGGCTCGAACGTGCAATGGGCGATCAACCCCGCTGACGGCCGCATGGTCGTGATCGAGATGAACCCCCGCGTGTCGCGGTCCTCGGCGCTGGCCTCCAAGGCGACAGGTTTCCCCATCGCCAAGGTCGCGGCGAAACTGGCCGTCGGCTATACGCTGGACGAGCTGGACAATGACATCACCAAGGTCACGCCCGCCAGCTTCGAGCCGACGATCGACTATGTCGTGACCAAGATCCCGCGCTTTGCCTTCGAAAAATTCCCCGGATCGCAGCCAAACCTGACCACGGCCATGAAATCCGTGGGCGAGGCCATGGCGATCGGGCGAACGATCCACGAGTCGCTGCAAAAGGCGCTGGCCTCGATGGAAACCGGCCTGACCGGCTTTGACGAGGTGGCAATCGAGGGCGCGCCCGAGAAATCGGCCGTGATCAAGGCCATTTCCAAGGCGACGCCGGACCGGATGCGGACCATCGCGCAGGCCATGCGCCACGGCCTGACCGATGACGAAATCCATGCGACCACCATGTTCGACCCCTGGTTCCTGGCCCGTATCCGCGAAATCATCGAGGCCGAGGAGGACGTGCGCAAGAACGGCCTGCCGGTCACCGAATACGGGCTGCGCAAGCTGAAGATGATGGGCTTTACCGATGCGCGCCTTGGTCATCTGACCGGCCGGTCCGAGGCGAACGTGCGCCGTGCGCGGCAGAACCTGGGCGTCAACGCTGTCTTCAAGCGGATCGACACCTGCGGCGCCGAGTTCGAGGCACAGACGCCCTACATGTATTCCACCTACGAGGCCCCCGCGATGGGCGACGTGGAATGCGAGGCCCGCCCGTCGGATCGCAAGAAGGTGGTCATTCTGGGCGGTGGTCCCAACCGGATCGGGCAAGGGATCGAATTCGATTATTGCTGCTGCCATGCCTGCTTCGCCCTGTCGGACGTGGGTTATGAAACCATCATGATCAACTGCAACCCGGAAACCGTGTCGACCGATTACGACACGTCGGACCGGCTGTATTTCGAACCGCTGACTTTCGAACATGTTATGGAAATCCTGCGGGTCGAACAGCAGAACGGAACGCTGCATGGCGTGATCGTGCAGTTTGGCGGGCAGACCCCGCTGAAGCTGGCCAATGCGCTTTACGAAGAAGGCATCCCGATCCTTGGCACGACACCCGACGCCATCGACCTTGCCGAGGACCGCGAGCGGTTCCAGCAGCTTGTGAACCGTCTTGGCCTGAAGCAGCCGCGCAATGGCATCGCCTCGACCGATGCGCAGGCCCTGGCCATTGCCGAGGATATCGGCTTTCCGCTGGTGATCCGGCCTTCCTACGTTCTGGGTGGTCGCGCGATGGAGATCGTGCGCGACATGGCGCATCTGGAGCGCTACATCCGCGAGGCGGTGGTCGTATCCGGCGACAGCCCGGTGCTGCTGGACAGCTACCTGTCGGGTGCCGTTGAAATGGATGTGGACGCGCTGTGTGACGGCAAGACCGTCCACGTGGCGGGCCTGATGCAGCATATCGAGGAAGCCGGCGTGCATTCGGGCGATAGCGCCTGTTCGCTGCCACCCTATTCGCTGCCGCAGCACATCATCGACGAAGTGCACAAGCAGACCGAGGCACTGGCGCTGGCGCTGGGTGTCGTGGGCCTGATGAACGTGCAATTCGCGGTCAAGGACGACGAAGTCTATCTGATCGAGGTGAACCCGCGCGCCTCGCGTACCGTGCCCTTCGTGGCGAAGGCAACCGACAGCGCGATCGCATCGATCGCGGCGCGGCTGATGGCGGGCGAGCCGATGGCGAATTTCCCGTTGCGCGGCCCATACCCTGCGGATGCCAAGCCCGGCACACAGCCGATGGCCGATCCGCTGACGCTGGCAGATCCCGCGATGCCGTGGTTCTCGGTCAAGGAAGCAGTGCTGCCTTTCGCGCGCTTCCCCGGTGTGGATACGATCCTCGGCCCTGAAATGCGGTCGACCGGCGAGGTGATGGGATGGGACGTGTCCTTCCCGCTTGCCTTCCTCAAGGCTCAGCTGGGCGCGGGCACCGATCTGCCCCGCACGGGCCGCGTGTTCATCTCGATCCGCGACGCCGACAAGACCGCGGACATGGTCGAGACCGCGCGAATCGTGACCGAGCTTGGTCTGCAGATCGTGGCGACGCGGGGAACCGCAGCCTGGCTGCAGGACAACGGCGTGGCCTGCGAGGTCGTGAACAAGGTCTACGAGGGTCGTCCGAACATCGTCGACATGCTGAAGGACAGCGGCATCACCCTGGTGATGAACACGACCGAAGGCACCCAGGCGGTCGAGGACAGCCGCGAGATCCGCAAGGTGGCGCTCTACGACAAGATCCCCTATTTCACAACCGCAGCGGGCAGCCATGCGGCAGCCTTGGCCATGCGGGCGCGGTCAGAGGGTGATTTCACCGTGATGCCGCTGCAAGGCTGACGCCCGAAAACATATTGCTTTTCGAATGCTTACAGGATCAGGCCGCTTCACGCCGTTGAAGCGGCCTTGATTATGGCCTTTTTGCGTCACCCAAATACACTACTTTAGTATAGGTGTATTTTTGTCGCGATTTTTTGACTTCCGGTAGGGTATCCGAAAACCCTGCAGTGTTGGCAGACGTTACGAGTGACCTCAATTCTCCAACGAGGTGTTTTAAGTCCGTCGTGTGCCTGCCCCTGGAGGAGGCAGGGCCAGAAATGGCAGACCATGCGACGGGCTGCAGTACGCGTGTCATCCGAAGCACCGGCACCACCTGTTCCACGTTTTGCGCCGACCGGAACGCCTTGCACTTGTGGCGGGGGGCGCGCTAGATCGCTGCATGGCGAAGCTCTATTTCAATTTCTCGACGATGAATGCCGGCAAATCCACCGTGCTGCTGCAGGCCTCGCACAACTATCGCGAACGGGGCATGCAGACCTATCTGCTGACCGCGCAGGTCGACGGGCGCGCAGGCCATGGGCGGGTCGCATCGCGCATCGGGATCGGCGAGGCGGCGGATACTTTCGCCCCCGGCGACAACCTGTTTGCCAGGCTTGCGACAAGGCTGGATCAGGGGCCCATCGCCTGCGTCTTCATCGACGAGGCGCAATTCCTCGAACCCGCGCAGGTCTGGGATCTGGCGCGCGCCGTCGATGATCTTGGCGTGCCGGTCATGTGCTACGGGCTGCGTGTCGATTTCCGGGGCGAACTCTTCCCCGGCTCGGCCACGTTGCTGGCGCTGGCGGATGAGTTGCGCGAGGTGCGCACCATCTGCCACTGCGGGCGCAAGGCCACGATGGTGGTGCGCAAGGATGCCGAGGGGCGTGCCCTGCGGGACGGGGCGCAGGTACAGATCGGCGGGAATGAAACCTATGTCAGCCTCTGCCGCCGTCACTGGCGCGAGGCGGTGGGCGATCGTCCCGCTGATGCAACAGACTGCTGACCGATTGGCGCGGTCATGCTAGCGTCGGGCATCCTTGGGAATATGCCATGCGCCTGCTGATCCTTGCCCTGAGCCTTCTGCTTCTGTCCCCACCCGTCATGGCGCAGGATCGCCCCGCGGTGGAGCGTCAGTTCCGTGCATGGCTGCAGGATACCGTCTGGCCCCGCGCCCGCGCCGCAGGTGTCAGCCGCGCAACCCATGAGGCGGCGTTTCAGGGTGTGACCCTGATGTGGGACCTGCCCGACCTGATCCCCCCCGGCAGCGACATCAACCGCCCCAGGCCGCAAAGGCAGGGCGAATTCGGCAGCCCCGCGGCTTATTTCGCGCCGAACACGGTCACCGCGACCACCCGCGAGGGTATCGCCATGGCCCGCCGTCATGCCGCAGCACTTGAACGTGCCGAACGGCAAACGGGCGTGCCCGGCCGGATCATCCTGGCCATCTGGGGCCGTAAATCCGCCTATGGACGCGCCGCGATCCCGCATGATGCCCTTGCCGTGCTGGGCACAAAAGGCTTTATGTCCACGCGCGCACCTTATTTCACGGACGAATTGATCGCCGCCCTGCAACTGATCGAGGCGGGCCATGCGTCCCCGCGCGGTCTGCGCTCAAGCTGGGCCGGGGCGCTGGGGCAGCCACAGTTCATGCCCTCCAACATGCTGAAACATGCACGGGACGGGGATGGCGACGGACGGGCCGACATTTGGGGATCGGCACCTGACACCATCGCCTCGATCGCGGCCTACCTTGCCGCCCATGGCTGGCAGAAGGGCCGCGACTGGGGGTTCGAGGTTACAGTTCCCGCGCAGGTGTCTTGTGCATTGGAAGGCCCTGACAAGGGCCGCAGCTTTGCGACATGGGCCGCCATGGGGATCACACGGATCGGCGGGCGCGCCTTTCCCGCCGACGAGATGCAGCGCGAGGGTTTCCTGCTGATGCCTGCGGGGCGGCATGGCCCTGCCTTCGTGGTGACGCAGAATTTTTACGTGCTCAAGGACTACAACATGTCCGACCTTTACGCGCTTTTTGTCGGCCACGTGGGGGACCGGATCGCCTATGGCCTGGGCGATTTCGCGAGTCGCTGGGGGCCAGTCGGCGGGCTGATGCGCTCGGACGTGGCGGCGATGCAGGCCGCGCTTGAACGGATGGGCCATGACACCGGCGGTGCGGATGGCCTGGCCGGGTTCCGGACGCGGCGCTCCATCGGGGCGTGGCAAGAGGCGACGGGGCAGACGCCCACCTGCTTCCCCGATGCGTCGATGAAATCCGCCCTGCGTTAGGGCGGGCTCAGACCCGCTGGATCAGGACAGAGCCCACGGAATAGCCCGCGCCGAAGGAACAGATCAGCCCCATGTCGCCCGGCTGCAGATCCGCCGAGTGTTTCGCAAAGGCGATGATCGACCCGGCGGAGGATGTGTTGGCATATTCCTGCAGGATATTCGGCTGCTCGCCCGGTTCGGGATCCCGGCCCAGCACCTTGCGGCCGATGAAGTCATTCATCGTCTTGTTGGCCTGATGCAACCAGAGGCGGCGCAACTGCGAGGGCTGCACGCCTTCGGCTTCGATATGGTGCAGGATATGCTCTGACACCATCGGCACCACTTCCTTGAAGACCTTGCGCCCGTTCTGCATGAACTGCATGTCGCGCCGGTCTGCCACACCATCAGGCCGCGAGCGGCGCAAAAAGCCGTTGTTGTTGCGGATGTTGTTGGAAAACTGCGTGGCGCAACGCGTGGACAGGATACGGAAATGCGGGCCTTTCGCGTCTTCGTCGCGCGTGATCACCGTGGCGGTGCAGACATCGCCGAAAATGAAATGACAATCGCGATCGCGCCATTCCAGATGGCCCGAGCAGATCTCGGGGTTGACGACGATCGCGCAGCGCGCCGAGCCTGCGCGCACCATGTCGGCCGCCGCCTGAATTCCGAAGGTGGCAGAGGAACAGGCGACATTCATGTCGAAGGCAAAGCCCCCCGCCCCCAGAAGCTGCTGTATTTCGACGGCTATCGCCGGATAGGCGCGTTCCATGTTGCTGGCGGCACAGATCACCAGTTCGACATCCGCACCGGTCAGCCCCGCCATCGCCAGGGCCTTGGCGCAAGCATCCAGCGCCATCTCGGCCATCACGCCAGGCTCGTCATCGCTGCGCTGGCGCAGCTGGGGATGCATCACAGCAGGGTCCAGCACCCCCGACTTGTCCAGAACATAACGCTGTTCGATCCCCGAGGCCTTGAAGATGAACTCGGACGAGGAATGTTCCTTGGCGTCGATCTCGCCCGCCGCGATCTGGTCGGCATGTTCGGCATTGAACCGATCCGCATAGGCGTTGAAAGCCACCACAAGCTCGTCATTGGTGATGACCTGCGAGGGTGTGAAAACCCCGGTTCCGCTGATGACCGGCTGATACATGACGCGCCCCTTCCCTGATGGTGCCCCAGATCACCCCGGAGCATGGTGAAGGTCAAGACCTCTTGCCCCGGGATGCGTCAGGCTTGACCCAGGGTCAAACCGGGTTCGGCAGGGGCTTTCCGGCAAAATGCGCGGCAAGGTTGTCCAGAACCATCCGCCCCATCGCCTCGCGCACTTCAAGGGTCGATGTGCCCAGGTGCGGCAGCAGCGTCACGTTGTCCAGCTTGCGTAGCGCCTCGGGCACCTGGGGTTCGAATTCATAGACATCCAGACCCGCGCCGCCGATGCGGCCAGCCTGAAGCGCCGCGATCAGCGCGGCCTCTTCGACGACATCGCCACGGGCGATATTGACCAGATGGGCATGAGGCTGCATCGCGGCCAGCACCTCTGCATCGATCAGGTGATGCGTTTCTGCCCCGCCCGGCGTGGCGACCACAAGAATATCCACTGCAGCGGCCAGATCATGCAGGCTGTCCACCTGTCGCGCCGGGAAATCCACCGCCTTGGGCGAGCGATTGAAGAACAGCACCTCCATCCCGAAGCCGGAGTGGCAACGCCGCGCGATGGCCTGTCCGATCCGGCCCATACCGACGATGCCCACCGTCTTGCCCGTCACATGCAGGCCCAGCATCTGTGTCGGATGCCAGCCCTCCCAGGCGCCTGACCGGACCAGCCGTTCACCCTCGCCCGCGCGCCGCGCGCTCATCAGGATCAGGGTCATCGCCGTATCGGCGGTCGCATCGGTCACGGCACCAGGCGTATTGGTCACTTTGACCCCATGGGCGCGGGCGGCCTCGACATCGATATGGTTGATCCCCACGCCGAAATTGGCCAAGAGCTTGCAGCGGGGCCGACCGAATTCGGCAAAGATATCGGCCGAGAACCTGTCCCCCAGCGACGGCATGATCGCATCGTAAAGCGCAAGGCCCGACCGCATTTCCGCAGGGTTCATGGGCGCCGTCTTGTCGCGCAATTCCATGTCGAACATCTTCGAGGCCGCTTCGAGCACGCTGTCGGGCAAGCGGCGACTGATCAGAACCTTGGGCATCAATGCATCCTTCCACCAAGCGGTACGTCAAGATCGGGTGACAGCAGGACGATCCCGCCCTGCGCGTCCGAGACACCCAGCACCAGCACTTCGGACATGAAGCGGCCGATCTGCCGGGGCGGGAAATTCACGACCGCCATCACCTGTTTTCCGATAAGGCCTTCGGGCGTGTAATGGGCCGTGATCTGGGCCGAGGTCTTCTTTTCCCCGATCTCGGGACCGAAGTCGATCCAGAGCTTGATCGCGGGCTTGCGCGCCTCGGGATAGGGTTCGGCGCGGGTGACACGGCCCACGCGGATATCGACTTTCAGGAAATCGTCAAAGGTGATCTCAGCCACGGGACAGTTCCTTGGATCGGTCGGTCGCGGCCTTGATCGCGCGCTGCAGCAAGACCGGAAACCCGGTTTCGGCATCCATCAGCACATCCAGGGCGGCCTGCGTGGTGCCATTGGGGCTGGTCACGTTGATGCGCAGCTGTGCCGGTGTTTCATCCGCCTCTTCGGCCAGCGCGCCGGCCCCTGCCACGGTGGCGCGGGCCAGTTGCAGGGCCAGATCGGGCTTCAGCCCCTGCGCCACTCCGGCTGCGGCCATGGTTTCGATCAGGTGAAAGACATAGGCGGGTCCGGATCCCGACAGGCCGGTCACCGCATCCATCTGGCCTTCATGCTCCAGCCGCACCACCTGCCCCACGGCGGACAGCAGCGCCTCGGCCGCATCCAGCCCGGCGGCCCCGGCGTGGGCGTTGCCGACGATGGCGCTGATCCCGCGCCCGACGGCGGCGGGCGTGTTCGGCATGGCGCGGACGATGGGCGTGCGCGCACCCAGAACCTCCTCGAATCGCGCAATCGGCGTGCCAGCCGCGACCGAGATGAACAGCGTCTCGTCATTGCCCATGGCCGCCAGCGTCGGCAGGGCCGCGCCCATCATCTGCGGTTTGACGGCAACGATGACGATTGCCGGATGGGCAGGCAGGTCGGCATTGATCCGCACGCCGGTGCCGCGCAGCCAGTCAGACGGGTTGGGGTCGATCACGCAGACGCCATCAGGCGACAGCCCGCGCGCCAGCCACCCGGCCAGCATGGCCGATCCCATCTTGCCGCAGCCCAGAAGCACCAGCCCCCTGCGGCCAAGCTCTTGCATATCCATGAAATGTCCCCCTCGGCTGCTTTGCGTCGGGGGGCAGTGTTACGCGCGCCCGTAGGCCTCTGCAATGGCGACCTGCAACGCTTCGGCCGGTGGCCGCTCGCCCCAGACGACCAGCTGGAAGGCGGGATAATACCGCTCTGCGCTCATCACCGCGGCGTTGATCAGCGTGTCGATCTGCTCGGGGCTGGCGACCTGCTCGCCCGACAGGACAAGGCCATAGCGCCAGACCATCAGCTTCTGTTCCGCCCAGAAGGTGAAGGCCCCGGCCCAGCACTGGTCGTTCACGGCATTCAGGGTTTCGTAAAGATGCGGCAAGCGCGCCTCGGGCGGCTCCATCTCGAAGGTGCAGATCAGGCGCAGGGTCTCGTCATAGCTGGACCAGGCCAGCGTGATCGAATAGGTCCGCCACTGTCCCTCGACCGCCATGGCGATCTGGTCCTGACCGATACGGTCGAAATCCCAATCGTGATATTCGGCGATATTCTCGACGATATCGATGGGATGAATGTCGTCCTCTAGGTACTGCTCGGATAGTGCCATGGCGCCACCTCTCTGCCTGTAGCATCAAAGCGTCAGAGCGCCTCAACCGCTAGGTGCCTGCTCTAAGGACGGAGGCTTTTCCCCGCGCCCTCACAAGATATGGTGGTATGACTGGTCTGGCCTGTAAAGCAATATTTTGGGGATAACCTCAATAATATGTGGATCAAGCCGTCATGACCACATGATCGTGATCAATGTCTTGGCATGATCCGGCGCCGGGTTTCTTCTTGCTGAAAATATCCATCCCCGGCCTGCCGCGTGTCCTGCACCTCTGCCATGCGCGGAAATGACAAACGCGCGCTCCTTCGGGGAACGCGCGTCACGTCGATCGGCGAAACGGGGATACCTTATTTGCCCTGCTGCGCCTCAAGCGCATCAAGGCGCGCCATGAGGGCTGCATTCTCCTCGCGCGCCTTCTGCGCCATGGCACGGACGGCGTCGAATTCCTCGCGGGTGACAAAGTCGCGGTCGGCCAGCCAGCGGTCGATCATCGACTTCATCGCGGTCTCGGCCTCGTCCTTGGCGCCCTGGGCCACGCCCATGGCATTGGTCATCAGTTGCGAGATGTCATCGAGAATTTTGTTGCGCGTCTGCATTGCGGGTCTCCAGCGTTACCTTTACCTCCCTATATGGGCCGCAATGCGGCGGCCCACAAGGTTGACTTCCCCCGCAAGCCAGAGGCAGACAGACGCAGATGCGCGCCATGATCCCCTTCCCCGAGATTTCGCCCGAGTTATTTTCGGTCACCCTGTTCGGAATGGAGTTCGCGCTGCGCTGGTACGCGCTGGCCTATATCGTCGGCATCGTCCTGGCCTGGCAGATCAGCCTTGCAGCCCTCCGGCGCCCTGCGTTGTGGCAAGGGAACGTGCCGCCCATGACCAGGGCGCAGGTCGAGGATCTGCTGACATGGATCATCCTCGGGATCATCCTGGGCGGGCGTCTTGGCTTCGTTCTGTTCTATCAACCGGGCTATTACCTGGCCAATCCGGGGCAAATCCTGATGGTCTGGCAAGGCGGGATGTCCTTTCATGGCGGGTTCCTCGGCGTCGTGGTCGCTGCCTGGATCTTCACCTGGCGGCAGAAGGTGCCGCGCCTGGCCGCGGCCGATGCGATCGCCCTTGGCGTACCCGTAGGGCTGATGCTGGGAAGGCTTGCGAATTTCATCAATGCGGAACTTTGGGGGCGGCCGACGGACGTGCCCTGGGGCGTCGTCTTTCCGGGGGCCGCAGCCCAGGACTGTGCGGGCGTGGTCGGGCTTTGCGCGCGCCATCCCTCGCAGCTCTACCAGGCGGGGCTGGAGGGCGCGGTGCTGCTGGCCCTGATGCTCTGGCTGGCTTTCCGACGCGACGCGCTCAAGGTGCCCGGACAGATCACCGGCGTGTTCCTCGCCGGCTATGGCGCCGCGCGCTTCATCGTCGAGTATTTCCGCCAAGCCGATGCGCAATTCATCACGCCGGACAATCCGCTGGGCCATGTGATCCGGCTGGGCGAGGCCGGGATCTCCATGGGGCAGCTTCTGTCGCTGCCGATGCTGGCCGCGGGCCTTGCGCTGATCATGGTGGCACGGCGGCGATCAAAGGCTCTTGCCGCATGATCGATCTGCCGCGCGAGATGAATGCGCTGGAACGCATCCTGCTGGACCGGATCAGGACACAAGGTCCGCTGACCATCGCGGACTACATGACCGAATGCCTGCTGCACCCGACCCTGGGCTATTACACGACGCGCGATCCGATTGGCGCTGCGGGCGATTTCATCACGGCGCCCGAGATCAGCCAGATGTTCGGCGAGATGATCGGCCTGTGCCTTGCGCAGGCCTGGCTGGACCAGGGTGCGCCTGCGCGCTTTGCGCTGGCTGAACTGGGGCCGGGACGCGGGACGCTGATGGCCGATATCCTGCGCGTGACGCGCAAGGTGCCCGGATTTCACGAGGCGGCGCAGGTGCACTTGGTCGAAGCCTCGCCACGGATGCGCGACCGGCAAGCCAGAACGCTGGCGGGGCTGACGCCCGGCGACCGGATCACATGGCATGACAGTGCCGACGCGCTGCCGCAGATGCCGCTTTACCTGGTGGCGAACGAGTTTTTCGACGCCTTGCCGATCCGGCAGTTCTTTCGCACCGCCAAAGGCTTCTCGGAGATGGTGGTGAGCACGATGATGAACCAGCTGGTGATCGGCCTGGTCCCTGCCCCGGGACATCCCGTGCTTGAGGCGCGGCTGGCCGATACGCGGGAAAATGACATCGTCGAGATTTGCGGCGCATCCCCGGTGATCGCCCGGCAGATCGGGCAGCGCATCGCGGATCATGGCGGCGTCGCGGTGATCGACGATTACGGCGACTGGCGGTCCGTGGGCGATACGCTGCAAGCGATGGGCCGGCAGAAATACGCCTCGCCCTTCGAAAACCCCGGCGAGGTCGACCTGACCGCCCATGTGGATTTCGAGGCGCTGCTGGCCGACATCCCCTGCGCCCATAGCCGGCTGACCACGCAGGGCGTGTTCCTGGAACGGCTTGGCATCACCTCGCGCGCGCAGGCTTTGGCCGAACGGCTGACCGGCGCCGCGCTGGACGACCATATCGCCGCACATCGGCGCTTGACGCACCCACGGGAAATGGGGACGCTCTTCAAAGTGGTGGCGCTTTTTCCCAAAGGCGCCCCCCCGCCCCCCGGACTGGACGCTTGAGCCGATATGACGCTGGAAATCATCACCTCAGAGGCGCTGTCCCCGCTCAGGCACGGGTTCTTCACCCGTCGCGGCGGGGCCTCCTCGGGGGTGTTCCAAGGTCTGAATTGCGGGCCAGGCTCGTCAGACCAGGCAGAGATCGTCGCGATCAACCGCGCGCGAGTGGCCCAGGCGATGGATCTTTCGCCGGAACATCTTGTCACCGTGCATCAGGTTCATTCGCCCGATGTGGTGACCGTTTCAGGCCCCTTGGCGGACAAACCGCGCGCCGACGCGATGGTGACAGCCACGCCGGGCGTGGCGCTGGCGATCCTGACCGCCGATTGCCAGCCCGTTCTTTTTGCCGACAGGCAGGCCGGGGTGATCGGTGCCGCGCATGCGGGATGGCGGGGCGCGCTGGACGGTGTGCTTGAAGCCACCGTTTCGGCGATGGAGCAGATGGGCGCGCGGCGCGCGGACATCCACGCCGTGATCGGACCATCGATCAGTCAGCAGGCCTATGAGGTCGGCCCCGAGTTCTTCGAGGATTTCCTGGGCGAAGACCCCGGTAATGCCCGCTTCTTCGCGCAGGGCAAGGGTGACCGTATGATGTTCGACCTGCCCGCCTATGGGCTGCACCGTTTGCGGGGGGCGGGTGTCGGCCATGCCGAATGGACGCGCCATTGCACCTATTCGGACCCCGAGCAATTCTTTTCCTATCGCCGCACGACCCATGCGGGCGAGGCCGATTACGGCAGGTTGATCTCGGCCATCCGCCTGTAATCTGGCAGGAATGCGGCATTTGCCGACAGGATCGCCGCGGAAAGACGGAAACAATCACCACCATCAGTGGAAATTGTTTCGCACAAAATTCTCAAGCTTATGTTTTTAAATTATTTTTACTGAAAGCCTGAAGTGACGGGCTAACAATAACGACACCGCAGGCCCCGCCACGAGATTGCCACGCCTCTGGACAAAACAATGCCGCATTGATCCGTCAGATTGTTTCCATAACGGGTCGAACCATCACGGCGGCGCCCGCAAGGCCGGATCAGAGGACGGAGACAAGACAGATGAAAAACAAGCGCTGGATCAAGTCGGTCCTCGAAACCGCAAAAGCGATCGAACTGGAACAAACCTCTCTGCCCTGGCAACGCGGTCGCCTGCGCGCGGCGATGGTTGCCAAACGCCGCGCCGCGCCGAAGCTGTCGCGCCGCGCCTGAAACTCCCTCCTTTTCAGCAGAAGGCCGCCCTCCTCCCGGGGCGGCTTTTTGCATGGGGCGCGCCGTTGCCATGATGCCGGGCGCCGGTCGGATTGCTGACACAAGTCGAATCAAAATATGGCAGCTTTGTCCAAACCGCTGAAACAAAACCGGCCTGACACCCGGATTACGCCCTCATCGCCGCAGATTGTTCCGACTTTTTGACAAAAGTGTCGAGAATTGGGCCTTTGGTCTCACTGAAAACTTTAACCAAAGTCCTTTCGGTGTTGTCGGTGGGGGCCGACACGACTGCGACGCCAACAAGTGGTGAAGCGCATGGTATTGCACGCCCCCTCGGCCAGGCATCTGGCAACGCACAAGACATCTTCCGGCATCACGCTTGCACAAGGGGCCATTCCGCCCTGTTCGGCCGCCGCTTCGGTGCTACGCGACGCGCGTGACACGCCCGCTCCCAAACCCGCATGCGAGACACCGCGCACATCCATCCGGCCGAACCCCGGCGTCGCGCTGCCCAAGACCCGGCCCACGCCGCAACCGTTGCGCGCAGCCCCGACAGGCGCGATGCCGGTCATGCGCCGCTACGAGGTCAGCAGCCTGGGAAAGAATGGCGAAATCGTCGAAAGCCGTCATGTGGCACCGGCCACGTCGCTGTTCGAATCCGCCTTTTCCGCTTTTGCCCGTGGCACGCTGCTGACGACAAGCGACGGCCTTTGCGCGATCGAGGATTTGGTGCCCGGCATGAAGATCGAAACGGTCGAGTTCGGCGCGCGCCCGGTTCTGTGGATCGGATCAATGACGATCCTGCCCGAGGCCGCCAGCGATGATCCGGAACAGACGCGCATGACGCGCATCATGGCGGATACCTTCGGCATGGGTCGCCCCATGGCGGATGTCATGGCTGGACCCGGGGCACGCATGCTGCACCGCCCTGCGGCCCTGCGCGAGTTGCAAGGCAAGGGCGCGCGGTCCGGACAGGTCTTCACGCCGGTGGCCGATTTCGAAGACGGAATGAGCGCGATCCGCATCACGCCGCCGCGCCCGGTGACCGTGTATCACCTGTGCCTGGACCGTCACGCCTCGATCAAGGTGTCCGGGCTGGACATGGAAAGCTTTCATCCCGGCCTGGGACTGGAACAGCGGATCGGGCCGAATGCCCTGTCGGTCTTCCTGTCGCTTTTCCCGCATATCCGCAGCCTGGACGACTTCGGGCCGCTGGCCTATCCGCGCGCATCGCTGGCAACGCTGGACAGCCTGACGGCCGCGTGAGGACGGGATCGCAGGGCGCCATAACTGGCGCCCTCCGACACAGGGCCGGCGATGTCAGGCAGAGCGGCTGAGGCGCGCTTCCAGCACGTCGAAGGGCACGCCCGGTTCATCCTTGGCACAGCGGATCACAAGGCTTGTCTTGACGCTGGCCACATTGTCGGCGGCGGTCAGTTGCTCGGTCAGGAAAGACTGAAAGGTGCTGAGGTCAGGCGCCACGCATTTGAGGATGAAGTCAACCTCACCGTTCAGCATGTGGCACTCGCGCACCAGCGGCCAGGCGCGGCAGCGGGCCTCGAAGGCGGACAGATCCGCCTCGGCCTGGCTTTGCAGACCGACCATGGCGAAGACCTGCACCTCGAACCCCAATTCGCGCGGGTCGACCTTGGCATGATAGCCGCGAATATATCCCGCCTCTTCCAGAGTGCGCACACGGCGCAGACAGGGGGGCGCGGAAATGCCCACGCGCTTCGCAAGCTCGACATTGGTCATGCGACCGTCTGCCTGCAATTCCGCGAGGATTTTCCGATCAATCGGGTCAAGCCGCGTTCCGGCCATGTTTCTGCTCTCCTTGAGGACGGTTTCTTATAGCATTGCCAGTGGCGCGCGCAATATTCTTTCACCGATACGCAACATCGTTTCAACGCCGCGCGGATTGGTCGCCGATCCTGATCCGCGCTTGGGGCTTTTCGCCTTCGCGCAGCGGGTCTATATGCTGTCCGGAAACCAGATTCAAAGACAAAGGTGGCACCCATGGCCGAGACGCGACACACGAAGGTTCTGATCATCGGCTCGGGGCCTGCCGGATATACTGCGGGCGTCTATGCCAGCCGCGCCATGCTGGAGCCGATCCTGGTGCAGGGCATCGAACCGGGTGGGCAGCTGACGACCACGACCGAAGTCGAGAACTGGCCCGGCGACACCGAAGTGCAGGGTCCCGACCTGATGGTGCGGATGCAGGACCATGCCAAGGCGATGGGCTGCGAGATCATCGGCGATATCATCGTCTCGCTGGACACGGGCGTGCGGCCCTTCGTGGCCAAGGGTGACAGCGGCACGACCTATACCGCCGATGCGGTGATCCTTGCCACGGGCGCACGCGCCAAATGGCTGGGCCTGCCGTCGGAAGATGCCTTCAAGGGCTTTGGCGTGTCGGCCTGCGCCACCTGCGACGGGTTCTTCTATCGCGGGCAGGAAATCGTCGTGATCGGCGGCGGCAACACAGCGGTCGAAGAGGCGCTGTTCCTGACCAACTTCGCCTCGAAGGTCACGCTGATCCATCGCCGCGATACATTGCGCGCCGAAAAGATCCTGCAGGATCGCCTGTTCAAGAACCCCAAGATCGAAACCCTCTGGTTCCACCAGCTGGAAGAGGTGATCGGCGAAGACAACCCCAAGGGTGTCACGGGCGTGCGCGTCAAGCATGTCGATACCGGCGCGATCACCGAGATCCCCTGCAAGGGCGTGTTCGTGGCCATTGGCCATGCGCCTGCGAACGAACTGGTCAAGGATGTGCTGGAGCTGCACAACGGCGGTTACGTGACCGTCAAGCCCGGCAGCACCGAGACCTCGATTCCCGGAATCTTCGCCGCAGGCGACCTGACGGACCACAAGTATCGTCAGGCCGTGACATCGGCGGGAATGGGCTGCATGGCGGCGCTGGACGCTGAACGCTTTCTGGCCGAGCATCAGGAATAATCGTCCAAGGATCTGCAAAAAGGACTCACTTTCGTCCGAAGTCGCACTTTCGGGCGAAGTCTGCTTGAATTTCGTCCCTTTCAGGCGCTAGACGGCCCCCGATCCTGCATGGTTTTGCAGGCTCGACACCGCTTGTCATTTACCTGGTTTCCCGTCTGATCCGCATTGAAAGTCCCATCATGTACACGCCCAACCTGGCACCGATCCCCGAACTTTACGTCTCGTACGAGAGCGCACAGAAACTCAAGATCGAGGCCGGTCAGCTGATCAGCTGGGATCTGACCCCGCGCCAGGTCTGTGACCTGGAACTGCTGATGAACGGCGGTTTCAACCCGCTCAAAGGGTTCCTGAGCCAGGAAGATTACGACAGCGTCGTGGATCGCATGCGCCTGGCCGATGGCACGCTTTGGCCGATGCCGATCACGCTGGATGTGCCGGAGGCCTTTGCCGAGAAGCTGAAAATCGGTCAGGACATCGCGCTGCGCGACCAGGAAGGCGTGATCCTTGCCACGATGACCGTGACCGACCGCTGGGTGCCCAACAAGGCGCTTGAGGCGGAAAAGGTCTTTGGTGCCGACGATTCCGCCCATCCGGCTGTCAACTACCTGCACAACACCGCAGGCGCGGTCTATCTGGGCGGGCCCATCACCGGCATCCAGCAGCCCGTGCATTACGATTTCAAAGGGCGGCGCGACACGCCGAACGAGCTGCGCGCCCTGTTCCGCAAGCTGGGGTGGCGCAAGGTGGTTGCCTTTCAGACCCGCAACCCGCTGCACCGCGCGCATCAGGAACTGACCTTCCGCGCAGCGCGCGAGGCGCAGGCCAACCTGCTGATCCATCCGGTCGTGGGCATGACCAAGCCGGGCGATGTCGATCACTTCACCCGCGTGCGCTGCTACGAGGCGGTGCTGGATCAATACCCCTCTTCCACCACGACGATGAGCCTGCTGAACCTTGCCATGCGCATGGCCGGCCCGCGCGAAGCCGTCTGGCACGGGCTGATCCGCAAGAACCACGGCTGCACCCATTTCATCGTGGGTCGCGACCATGCCGGCCCCGGCAAGAACAGCGCGGGCCAGGATTTCTATGGTCCCTATGACGCGCAGACCCTGTTCAAGGAACACGAGGCCGAGATCGGGCTGGAAATGGTCGATTTCAAGCACATGGTCTATGTGCAGGAAAAGGCGCAGTATTTCCCCGCCGACGAGGTGCCGGAAGGCTCGACCGTCCTGGATATCTCGGGCACCGAATTGCGCCGCCGCCTGGCCGAAGGCCTGGAAATCCCCGAATGGTTTTCCTTCCCGCAAGTCGTGTCCGAGCTGCGCCGCACCCGGCCGCCACGGTCCAGGCAGGGCTTTACCGTCTTCTTCACGGGCTATTCAGGCTCGGGCAAGTCGACCATCGCCAATGCGCTGATGATCAAGCTGATGGAGATGGGCGGCCGTCCCGTCACGCTGCTGGATGGTGACGTGGTGCGCAAGAACCTCAGCTCCGAGCTGGGCTTCAGCAAGGAACACCGCGATCTGAACATCCGCCGCATCGGCTATGTCGCGTCCGAGATCACCAAGAACGGCGGGATCGCGATCTGCGCGCCCATCGCGCCCTATGCCACCACCCGCCGCGCGGTGCGCGAGGATATCGAGCAGTTCGGCGCCTTCCTGGAGGTGCATGTCGCCACCAGCCTGGAGGAATGCGAACGCCGCGACCGCAAGGGCCTCTACAAGCTGGCGCGCGAAGGCAAGATCAAGGAATTCACCGGCATTTCAGATCCTTACGACATCCCGGAAAGCCCCGAGCTGCGTCTGGACACCGAAAATGTCGATGTGGACAACTGCGCGCATCAGGTGATCCTGAAGCTGGAAAGCATGGGTCTGATCGCGGTCTGATCCGCGCCCTGGCGCCAAATGCAAAAGGCCGCATTCCCAAGGATGCGGCCTTTTTCGATCCTGCGCAGGGACAAATCCCGTCAGTGCACGGCGACCGGCGCCATATGGTTCTGGCGCGCCAGAACAAAGGCAAGCTTGCGGTCCTTGACCAGCGCCAGTTGATTGCCCGTGGCATCATGCACGGCATAAAGCGTATCCATGCCCATGGCCTGCTGGCGAATATCCTCGGGCAGGTCGGCCACCTTCACGGGTCGCACATAGACGATGGGGTTCTCGCCCTCGTCACCGAAATCGAATTTCGTATCCATGGCTTATCCTTTCCTGATCCTGATGGTTTGCACAACCGTCTCGGGTTCGGCACGGGTCAGGTCCACATGCAGCAGACCGTTTTCCATGATCGCCTCGCCCACCTCGACCCCGTCGGCCAGCACGAAACTGCGCTGGAACTGGCGCGCGGCGATGCCGCGATGCAGATAGACACGTCCTTCGCCATCGTCACGTTGCCGGCCCCGGATCACCAGTTGGCGATCCTCGACCGTGATGGCCAGATCGGTTTCACCAAAACCTGCGACCGCCAGGGTGATCCTGTAGGAATTGTTCGAAGTCTGTTCGATATTGAAAGGCGGATAGCCTTCGTTGCCGGATTTCGCATTCCGCTCCAGCAGGCGTTCCAGCTGGTCGAAACCCAGCAGATAGGGGTGGGACCCCAGAGTCAGTTTCGTCATCGACACGTCCTTGTCAAAAGCGACCGTCCAAACCGGGGCCCCTGTGCGGCGACCCCTTCACCGGAAATATGGGGCGCAGGTCTGCGGTGCACAAGTCCCCAGATGCAACCGGGGCCAAACCAAAGGATGCGACACCGAGATACTTTGCGAATTGCCCGTTTTTCAGTATGTTGATCCTCCGTGCCCGACACGGGGGAATCACCTGCCTGGGAAATTCACGCCATGAACGCCATCAGCGATATCTCGATGAAGACCGACGATGTGCTGCGTGTGGAGCTTGAGGTTTTCCGCCGCGAACATCGCGATCTTGACGATGCCATCACCGCCCTTGTCGAAAAGGGAACCGGTGATCAGCTGACCATACAACGGCTGAAGAAGAAGAAACTGCGCCTCAAGGACATGATCGCCCGGATCGAAGATCGCCTGACCCCCGACATCATCGCCTGATCCCGCACCATTGCACAGGGCAGCGCCTTGGCTATAGTGCGCGCTCAATCTGACAGGGGGTGCGCGCGCATGGCCGACATCAAGGTAGGGATCATCATGGGCAGCCAGTCGGACTGGCCGACCATGAAGGAAGCAGCCGACATGCTGGATGCGCTGGGCGTACCCTATGAGGCGAGGATCGTGTCGGCGCATCGCACGCCGGACAGGTTGTGGGATTACGGAAAGGGTGCCGTGGATCGCGGCCTTCAGGTGATCATCGCAGGCGCGGGCGGCGCGGCGCATCTGCCGGGCATGATGGCGTCAAAGACCCGCGTGCCGGTGATCGGCGTGCCGGTCCAGACCAAGGCGTTGTCGGGTGTGGACAGCCTCTATTCGATCCTGCAGATGCCGCGTGGCTATCCGGTCGCGACCATGGCAATCGGTGCGGCGGGGGCGGCCAATGCCGGGTTGATGGCGGCAGGCATCCTTGCACTTCAGGATCCGGCGCTGGCGGCAAGACTGGATGCGTGGCGCGCGGACCTGTCCGCCTCGATCCCCGAGGTGCCCGTGGATGAGTGACATGCTGAAAACGGGCGCCACCATCGGCATTCTGGGTGGCGGGCAACTGGGCCGCATGCTGTCGGTCGCGGCCAGCCGCCTTGGCTTTCGCGCCCATATCTTCGAGCCCGGCGCGCATCCGCCGGCCGCTGACGTGGCCCATCAGGTGACAACCGCCCCTTACGAGGATGCCGCGGCGCTGGGTGCCTTTGCAGCCTCGGTCGACGTGATCACCTACGAGTTCGAGAACATCCCCACAACCGCGCTGGACCTGCTGGAACCGCTGCGCCCGATCCGTCCGGGACGCGAGGCGCTGCGCATCAGCCAGGACCGGATCACCGAAAAGGATTTCCTGACCGGGCTGGGCTTGCAGACCGCGCCCTATGCGGCCGTGGACGATGCCGCATCATTGCAGGCTGCAATTGCCGCCGTTGGCGTGCCTGCGATCCTCAAGACCCGGCGCTTCGGGTATGACGGCAAGGGTCAGTCGCGGCTGATGACGGCGGCGGATGCGCCCCGCGCACTGGCCGACATGGCGGGAAGCCCTGCGATCCTGGAGGGGTTCGTGGATTTCCAGTACGAAGTGTCGGTGATCGGCGCGCGGAATACGCGTGGCGATGTCGCCTGCTACGATCCCGGCGAGAACGTGCATCGCGACGGGATCCTGCACACGACCACGGTGCCGTCGCGCCTGTCGTCCGCGCTGCGGATGGATGCGGTGCTGCTGACCGCCAGGATCCTGAACGCGCTGGATTATGTGGGCGTCATGGGGGTTGAACTGTTCGTCACACCCAAGGGTCTGATCGTGAACGAGATCGCGCCGCGCGTGCATAATTCGGGGCACTGGACGCAGAATGGCTGCACCATCGACCAGTTCGAGCAGCACATCCGCGCCGTCGCGGGCTGGCCGCTTGGCGACGGGTCACGCCATGCCGATGTGGTGATGGAAAACCTGATCGGTGCCGACATGGACCGCGTGCCGGATCTTGCCCGCGAGCCATCAACGGCCCTGCATCTTTACGGCAAGGCCGAGGTCAAGGCCGGTCGCAAGATGGGCCATGTGAACCGGATCGTGACGCCCAAGGGCTGAGGGGTCCGGCCTTCAGCGGAAGGCCGGCCCATGCGCCCAGATCGTCAGGGACTGGCGCTGCCCCTTGGTGACGGGCGTGACCCGGTGCAACAGGAAGCTTGGAAAGATGGTGGCATCCCCCTGCCCCAGGCTGGCCTCTTGCGCATGAGCGCTTGGCATGACTTCCAGTCGCCCGCCTGCATAGCCATCGGGCGACGACAGCTGCACCACCATCGTCAGCTTGCGTTGCCGCGCCAGCGGGCCATCGCCAATGTCGGAATGCCAGTCGAAGTGCCCCTCGCGCTCGGCCCCGTAGCGGGCGACCTGTGCGCTTTCGGAAAAACTTTGCAGATCGAAGCCGAAAACATCGCGGTTGGCTTCGCGGACCACGTCGATGATGCGATCCATCACCCATTCGCTGCCCGGCACATCATCCAGCCAGACCAGATCGGCGCGGCGCAGGTTGTGGTCCTGGTTCTGGCCGACCAGCCGTGCATCGCGGGCGGGCGCCGCATCGGCCATCGCCACGATTCGCTCGCATTCCTCGGCGGAAAAGGCCGCCTGCCTCGCATGAACCGCGATCATCCCGTTACCCTTGTGTGAAAGTCGCGGTGTTTTGCCAAAACCCACGGCCGCCTGCCTGTCAGAACGCGACGGGCAGGTCGTTTTTCACCTTGGCGGCCCTGCAGGGATTTCATTTTCGCACGCGGCACGCCATATCGCGGGGATGACGGACCTTTCGCCCAGTCTCGACCAGATCGAAGAGATGGCCCGCCAGACGGTGGATGGCCTGCCCGCAGCGTTTCGCAGCGCGGCCTTGCAGGTTGCGATCTGCGTGGTGGACTGGCCCGATGCGGACATGCTGCGCGAGCTGGAGATCGACGATCCGCTTGATCTGACAGGGCTCTATGACGGCATCCCCATGACGGAAAAATCGGTGTTCGATCAGCCGATGGGGCCGGATACCGTCTGGCTGTTCCGCGAGCCGATTCTGGATGAGTGGCGCGAACGCGGCGATGTGACGATCGAGGATCTGGTGGCGCATGTCACGATCCACGAATTCGCGCATCATTTCGGCTGGTCCGACGACGATATCGCTGTCGTCGATCCGTGGTGGGAATAGCGGGCTGATCAGTCCTTCATGAACCGCCGCCGCGCTTCTTCAGCGATGGACTGGCGCATCTGAAGGTCGGCCAGCCGCGCCATTGCCGCTTTGCGGGCCGCTATATCGGTGATCATGGCCAAGGCGGCCCGCTGGGCCGCAACTTCCTTCTTCAGGTTGATTTCCTCGGGCAGCACACCAGCTTCGGCCATGATGCGGAAGGCCACCGCTTCGGCGGGGTTTGTGTAGGCGGCCTCGGGTCTCTCCGGCAGAGGTGCGCCCTCTCCCTTCAGTCCCTGAAGCTGGCCTTTGATACGTGCCTTCTGAATTTGCCGTTCAACAATGCGGTCGAGCCATGACATTGCAGCCTCCTCCAAGTAGGCTGCGCGCAGTCTATCACGCGCCGCTGTCGTCGCGCCAGCGGTTCACGATCGGATAACGGCGGTCCAGCCAGAAGGCGCGCGGGCTGAGGCGTGTGCCGGGGGCTGACTGGAAGCGCTTGTATTCGCTGATGTAGAGCAGATGCTCGATCCGCTTGACGGTGGCGCGGTCATGGCCTGCGGCCACGCAATCCTCGACCGAGGCTTCGGCATCCACCAGCATCATCAGGATCGCATCCAGCACCTCGTAGGGGGGCAGGCTGTCCTCGTCCTTCTGGTCAGGCCGCAATTCGGCGCTGGGGGGTTTTTCGATGATCCGGGTCGGGATCACTTCACCCGCCGGGCCCATCATCCAGTCGCGGTGGTTGGCGTTGCGCCAGCGGCATGCAGCAAAGACGCGGGTCTTGTACATGTCCTTGATCGGGTTGTAGCCGCCTGCCATGTCGCCATAGATCGTGGCATAGCCGACCGCCACCTCGGACTTGTTGCCCGTGGTCAGCAGCATGTTGCCGAACTTGTTGCTCATCGCCATCAGCAGCAGACCACGCAGGCGCGACTGTATGTTTTCCTCGGTCAGGTCGGGGGCGCGGTCTTGGAAAAGCGGTGCCAGCGTTTCGGTCACGGCGGCCCGCGCGGCGCTGATCGGCACCGTGTCATAGGCGCAGCCCAGCGCCTCGGCCACGGCGCGGGCATCGTCGAGCGAGGCTTGCGAGGTATATTCCGAGGGCAGCATCACGCAGCGAAGGTTGTCCGCCCCGATCGCGTCGGCCGCGATCGTCGCCACGATGGCGCTGTCGATCCCGCCCGACAACCCCAGGATCGCGGATCTAAACCCGGTCTTGCCCATGTAGTCGCGCAGGCTTTCGACCATGGCGCGGTAATCCTGTTCCATCGCATCGGGGATATGGGCGCGCGCGCCCTCGGACGCGATCCAGCCATCGGGGCCCTGGGTGAAATCCACATGGGCCACCGCCTCGTCGAAAAGCGGCAGTTGCAGGGCCAGCGCCCCGCCGGGGTTCAGCACGAAGGATCCGCCGTCAAAGACCTGGTCGTCCTGCCCGCCCACCATGTTCAGGTAGACCAGCGGCAATTCGGTCTCGATCACGCGGGCGACCATCATGTTCTGGCGCACTTCCATCTTGCCCCGGAAATAGGGGCTTCCGTTGGGCACAAGCAGCAACTCGGCCCCGGTTTCGGCCAGGGTTTCGGCCACATCGGAATGCCAGGCATCCTCGCAGATCGGGCTGCCGATCCTGACGGAGCCGATACTGTAGGGACCCTGGGGCGGGCCGGCGTCGAAAATGCGCTTTTCGTCGAACACCGTCTCGTTCGGCAGATGCTGCTTGAGCACGCGCGCCGTGACCTTGCCGCCCTGCAGGATGAACCAGGCATTGTAAAGCCTGCCCTTCTCGACCCATGGCCCGCCAATCCCGATGGCGGGGCCATCGGCGCAATCACGGGCCAGCGCCTCGATCGCGGCAATGGCGGCGTGATGGAAGGCGGGCTTCATCACCAGGTCCTGGGTGTTGTATCCGGTGATGAACATCTCGGGCAGCGCCAGCATGTCGGCGCCTGCGTCACGGGCCTGGTCCCAGGCGGCGCGCGCACGGGCGGCATTGCCCTCCAGATCGCCCAGGACGGGGTTGAGCTGTGCAAGTGTCAGGCGAAAACGCGCGGCCATGATCTGCCCTCTGATCGGTCATTCCCCCGATGACTTAGCAGATCACGTGGCAAGGGAAAGCCGATATGCGGCAAAAGGCGTTGTCTGGCGGCGCGCCCTCCTTTAGGTTCCGGGGCTGAGCAAGGCCTGTCCGCGCCGGGCGGGCCACAGCGATCAAGGACATGGCATGAAGCAGACGCGCACGATCTTCGGGATGTGCCTTGTGGCGGGGCTGACACTGGGCGCCAGCCTGTCGGCACAACAGGCCAGCGATGTGCAGACCAAGCAATATGACGATGGCGGGGTCTATGAGGGCACGTTCCTGAACGGGCTGCAGCATGGCACGGGCACCTACCGGCTGCCCAACGGATACGAGTATACCGGCGACTGGGTCGAGGGCGAGATCCGTGGAAATGGCGTGGCGCGCTTTCCCAACGGGTCGGTCTACGAGGGGCAGTTCCAGCGCGGCAAGCCAGAGGGCGTTGGCCGCATCGTCTTTACCGATGGCGGCACCTATGAGGGCGAGTGGCTGGACGGCAAGATCACCGGGCAGGGCATCGCCGCCTACGCCAACGGCATGCGCTATGAGGGCGGTTTCCTTGAAGCCCTGCACCACGGGCGCGGCGTGATGCAAAGCCCCGGCGGTTATGTCTATGACGGCACATGGGATCGCGGCGTCAAGGATGGGAACGCGCGCATCACCTATCCCGATGGCGCTGTCTATGAAGGCGCCGTGGTGCGCGGCGCACGTGAAGGGACGGGCATTCTGACCATGCCCGACGGGCTGATCTACGAGGGCACCTGGAAAGATGGCCAGATCAATGGCGAAGGCAAGCTGACCCAGCCCAATGGCGACATCTACGAAGGCACGCTGGTCGAGGGCCGCCGCGAGGGGCAAGGCCGCGTCACCTATGCCAATGGCGACACCTATGCGGGCGGGTTCGTCGATGATCTGCGCCATGGCGAAGGCGTCTTTACCGGCACGGACGGCTATGTCTACCAGGGGTCCTGGGTGGCGGGGCGGATCGACGGGCAAGGCCGCGTCACCTATCCCGACGGCTCGGTCTACGAGGGCCAGTTCCGCGCGGACCTGCCGGATGGCACCGGCATGATCACCTATCCCGACGGCTCGACCTACGAGGGCGCGTGGCAGGCCGGCGTGATCCAGGGCCAGGGCCGGGCGGTCTATGCCAACGGGCTGATCTACGAGGGCGGGTTTCGCGAGGCGAAGAACCACGGCACCGGTGTGATGACCTATCCCGACGGCTACCGCTATGAGGGGGAATGGCTGGACGGGCAGCGCCATGGGCAGGGTGTCGCCACCTACCCCGATGGCACCGTCTATACCGGGCAGTTCGTGAACGGGCAGCGCGAAGGCCAGGGCGAGATCGTGATGGCCGACGGGTTTTCCTACACCGGTCAATGGCGCGCCGGCGAGATCGACGGGCGCGGCACCGCGACCTATGCCAATGGCGATGTCTATGAGGGGATGTTCAGCGCGGGACGCCGCCAGGGCGAGGGGACGATGCGCTATGCCTCGGGCCAGGAGGTGACAGGCAATTGGCAGAACGGCGCACCACCCGCCGAAGAAGGTGCAACGCCCGCCCCCGCGCCAGAAGCGGCACCCGCCGACACACCGGTCGTTCCTGCCGACTGACCGCGCGCCGGGTTCTGCCGGCGCGGATGGATATTTGGAGCAAAAAGAAACAGGGCGGCCCGACCTTGTCAGATCCGCTTGCCGTCATTCATGCGCGAGAGGAAGGCGTCCGCTTCGGACAGGACAGTGGCGCGGCGATCCTCGGCCATGCGATCCCATGTGGCATACATCTGCCCCATCCGCGGATTGGACGAAAACCGTGCGCGGTGACGAATCAGGAAATGCCAGTAGAGCAGGTTGAACGGGCAGGCCCGCGGGCCTGTCTTGTCCTTGACCCGATAGGCGCAGGATCCGCAATAATCCGACATCTTGTCGATGTAATTGCCCGAGGACACATAGGGTTTCGACGCGATGATGCCGCCATCGGCAAAAAGGCTCATGCCCACGACATTCGGTGCCTCGACCCATTCATAGGCATCGGCATAGACGGCCAGGTACCAGTCCTGCACCTGCGCGGGGTCGATCCCCGCCAGCAGCGCGAAATTGCCCGTGACCATCAGGCGCTGGATATGGTGGGCATAGGCGTTTTCCGCCGTCTGGGACACCGCGCGTTCCATGCAGCGCATGTCGGTGGCCGCGCCCCAGAACAGGTCGGGCAGGTCGTTCGTGTGGCCCAGCACGTTGCGGGATGTGTAGTCGGGACCCTCGCGATACCAGATGCCGCGCACGTATTCGCGCCAGCCGATGATCTGACGGATGAAGCCCTCAGTTGCGTTCAGGGGAGCGTGTCCTGACTTCCACGCGGCCTCGACCTTTTGGCAGACCTCAAGTGGATCGAGAAGGCCTGCGTTCAGGTAAAGCCCGATCAGCGCGTGATACATGAAGGGCTGATCGGCCAGCATCGCATCCTGATAATCGCCGAAACCCGACAGGCCGCCCACGATCCAGTGATCGAGATGCTGGAGCGCCTGATCGCGGTCTGTGCCGAACCAGAAGGGGCGGAGCTGTCCGAAATGGTTGGAAAAGCGCGCCTCGACCAGATCCAGCACCTCGGCGGTGATGTCATCAGGTTCGAACCGCAGCGGCCCCGGATAGGTGACGGCATCGGGCGCGGGCTTGCGGTTGTCGTGGTCATAGTTCCACTGCCCGCCCGCAGGTTGATCGCCGTCCATCAGAAGGCCGGTCTTGCGGCGCATGTCGCGGTAGAAATACTCCATCCGGAGCTGTTTGCGATCCTTGGCCCAGGCCTCGAACTCGGCAGGGGTGGAGATGAAGCGGTCATCGCGCAGCATATGCAGCTTGAGCGGCATTTCTTCGAGCGCGGCGCGCAGGCGCCAGTCGCCGGGTTCGGTGGCGATGACGCCGCTGGCCTTGCGTTCGGCGGCGCGGCGGATCAACTCTCCGGTGATGGTGCCGGTGTTGTCCGGATCATCCAGAGGCGTGTAATCCACCTGCCAGCCCAGCCGGCGCAGACGCGCGGCGTGTTTGCGCATGGCTGCGAACAGAAACGCGATCTTCTTGGGGTGGTGGGGCACATGGCCCGCCTCTTCCGCCACCTCGGCCATGACCACGGTGTCGCGGTCAGGATCGGCGGCCTTCAGCGCCGCCACGCCTTCGGACAGCTGATCGCCCAGAACCAGAACCAGCCGCGTCACCAGGAGACCCTCTTGCCTTGCCAGTCGAAGAAACCGCCCGTCTCGGCGAGGGTCAGGCCCTCGATCACGCCAAGCAGGTTGGCTGCGGCCTGATCGGGCTCCACCCGGTCATGCGTGGCGGCATAATCTGCGGTGAAGCGCGTGGCGACGGTTCCGGGATGCAGTGCCACGCAAAGCGCGTGACGGTGGCTGCGCGAGAGTTCGATGGCGCCGGTATGGATCATCTGGTTCAGGGCGGCCTTGGCGGTGCGGTAGCTGTACCAGCCGCCCAGCGCGTTGTCGCCGATGGAGCCGACACGGGCCGACAGAGCCGCGAACACGGCGCGGCGGTCACGCGGCATGAGGCGCAGGCTGTGTTTCAGCACCAAGGATGGCCCGATGCAGTTGAGGGCGAATTGATCCGCCATCGCACGCGCGGTGACGCGGCGGATCGTCTTTTCGGGTTCGGCCCCGTTGATCACCAGCGCCCCTGTGGCGACAAGGATGAGGTCGAACCCCGGTTCCAACGCGCCGAGTGCGGCGGCGACGCTGTCTTCATCCGTGACATCCAGCCCGTCATCGCGCCGTGACAGCGCCGTGACAGTCACCCCCTGCGCCGTCAGCCGCGCCGCGATTGCCGCGCCGATGCCGCCCGAAGCCCCTATGATCAATGCTTTTTCCATGTGGCCAGACCTAGCAGCACCGCGCGGCGCTTCAATGCACGGGCCCTCAAATTCGGGCTTTTCATTTGCGGTGGCGCGCGTATAACCTGACGCCATGACGATGTTGGCACATAATGCGACCCTTGCACGCGCTTCGCGCGCCGCTTTCGCTGCTGCCCTTCTGCTGTCGCTAAGCCGCCTCTGAGCGTGCCGGCCCGGCGCGACCGCTCAGAGGATGTGCATCCCGCGCCAAGCCCATCAGCAGACATGAAAAGAGACCCGACATGACCGACAAATCCGCACAAGACCGCGTCTTGATCTTCGATACGACCTTGCGCGACGGCGAGCAAAGCCCCGGCGCCACCATGACCCATTCCGAGAAGCTGGAAATCGCCGAACTTCTGGATGACATGGGCGTCGACATCATCGAGGCAGGCTTTCCCATCGCGTCCGAAGGCGACTTCCGCGCCGTCAAGGAAATTGCCGAACGCTCGAAAGAGGCGGTGATCTGCGGCCTGGCGCGGGCCAACCTGGCCGATATCGACCGCTGCTGGGAGGCGGTGAAACACAGCGCGCGCCCGCGCATCCATACGTTCATCGGCACCTCGCCGCTGCACCGTGCCATTCCGAACCTGACGCAGGATGAAATGGCCGAGCGCATTCACCAGACCGTCAGCCATGCGCGCAACCTCTGCGACAACGTGCAGTGGTCGCCGATGGATGCCACGCGCACCGAACATGACTACCTTTGCCGGGTGATCGAGATCGCGATCAAGGCGGGTGCGACGACGATCAACATTCCCGATACCGTGGGCTATACCGCGCCGCGTGAAAGCGCCGACCTGATCCGCATGATCAGGGAAAAGGTGCCGGGCGCCGACACGGTGATCTTTGCCACGCATTGCCATAACGATCTGGGCATGGCGACGGCGAATGCCTTGGCCGCCGTCGAGGCGGGGGCACGGCAGATCGAGTGCACGATCAACGGTCTGGGCGAGCGCGCGGGCAATACCGCGCTGGAAGAGGTGGTGATGGCGCTGAAGGTGCGCAATGACATCATGCCTTACCGCACCCGCGTGGATACGACCAAGATCATGAACATCTCGCGCCGGGTCGCCTCGGTGTCGGGTTTCGCGGTGCAGTTCAACAAGGCGATCGTGGGCAAGAACGCCTTTGCGCACGAGTCCGGCATCCATCAGGACGGGATGCTGAAGAACGCCGAGACCTTCGAGATCATGCGCCCCGAGGATATCGGGTTGAGTGCATCGAACCTTGTGATGGGCAAGCATTCGGGCCGCGCCGCGCTGCGTGACAAGCTGCGCCAGTTGGGTCACGAGGTCGGCGACAACCAGCTCAAGGATATCTTCGTGCGGTTCAAGGAATTGGCCGACCGCAAGAAGGAAGTCTATGACGAGGATATCGTGGCGCTGGTGTCGGCCACGGCGGATGCGGGCAATGACCGGCTGCAGATCGTGTCGCTCAAGGTGATCTGCGGCACGGGCGGACCGGCCGAGGCCACGCTGGAGATGGAGATCGACGGCAAGGACGCCATCGCCACCGAACACGGCGACGGCCCGGTCGATGCGACCTTCAAGGCGGTGCGTGCACTGCACCCCAACAAGGCGCGGCTGCAGCTTTATCAGGTGAACGCGGTGACCGAGGGCACGGATGCACAGGCCACGGTCAGCGTCAGGCTGGAAGAGGATGGCATCATCGCCACCGGCCAGTCCGCCGATACCGACACTGTCGTCGCTTCGGCGCGGGCCTATGTGAACGCGCTCAACCGTCTGCTGGTGCGCCGCGAAAAGACCGGCCCCGGCGCCGACCGGCGCGAGATCAACTACAAGGATGTGAGCTGATCAAAACGATCTGACACGCAGTGCTGGACCCGCCGCCACCAAGCGGCGGGTCTTTTTCACCCAGGGCTTCTTCTTGCCGAAAATATCCTCGGGGGAGTCCCGCAGGGACGGGGGCAGACAGCCCCCTGCCCGGCCTCGGCACCTGCCCGGCCTCAGCGCCTGGCGAACATCGCGCTCAGGCGTTGCGCTTCCGCCTCGGTCCCCCATGGTGCGTTCAGGATGAACATGCCCGATCCCACCATCCGGTGACCGGGCCGCACGGGCGGGAAACGCACCTCGTGACGCAGCGCGCCCGGCAGGCCCTGTGCCTCCAGTGCCGCAAGCATCGGGCCATGGGCGCCGCCGGTCAGGATCGGATACCACAGGCAGATGATACCCACATTCCATTTGCGATGCAGCTTGGCGATCTGGTCCGGTATCCTGTCGTAGTCGGCCTTGACCTCGTAGCTGGGGTCGATCAGCAAAAGCCCGCGCCGCGGCTCGGGCGGGCAAAGGGCCTGGGCCATGGCAAACCCGTCCTGCCGGTGGATGCGCGCGCCATAGGGCGACATGGCGAATTCAAGGGCTGCATGTTCCTGCGGATGCAATTCGGCCAGGTGCATCCGGTCCGATGGGCGCAGGATCTGCGCCGCCAGCAGCGGTGATCCGGCATAGGCATTCGCACCATGGGTGGCCCGCACCTGCGCCAGGGCCGCAAGGTAGGGGTGATCGGCCGGCATTCCACCCGCGCGCAGAACCGTGCCGATCCCCGCCGCCGCCTCTCCGGTCTTCAGCGCCTCGGGCGCGTCCAGCAGATAGAGCGCGCGCCCCGCATGGGTTTCAAGATAGCTCAGGGGTTTGTCCTTGGCCGTCAGGTAGGTCAGCATGCGGCAGAGCAGCGCATGTTTGTGAACATCCGCCGGATTACCCGCGTGGTAGATATGTTGGTAGGACAGCATCCGCGCTGCATAGCCCATCGGCCGGGGTGGCGAAAGTGCGCTGATGAAGAATCAAGCGGGGTCTTTCGCTGGGGCCACCCTGGCCCTATAAGGACAAGTGGCCCGCCGTGGCAGAGTCGCGGCCAGCTTGCACAATTTCAACAATGGACTGACGCAATGTCAATTTTCGATAAGATGCCCAGTATTTTTGCCTCGGACATGGCGATCGACCTCGGCACGGCCAATACCCTGGTCTACGTCAAGGGCAAGGGCATCGTGCTGAGCGAACCGTCCGTTGTGGCCTATCACGTGAAGGACGGTGTAAAGAAGGTTCTGGCCGTGGGCGAAGACGCCAAGCTGATGCTGGGCCGCACCCCCGGCAGCATCGAGGCGATCCGCCCGATGCGCGATGGTGTGATCGCCGATTTCGACACGGCCGAAGAGATGATCAAGCATTTCATCCGCAAGGTCCTGAAGCGGTCGACCTTTTCAAAACCCAAGATCATCGTCTGCGTGCCCCATGGTGCGACCCCGGTCGAGAAACGCGCGATCCGCCAGTCGGTGCTGTCGGCGGGTGCGCGCCGCGCGGGCCTGATCGCCGAACCGATTGCCGCCGCGATCGGTGCGGGCATGCCGATCACCGATCCCACGGGGAACATGGTTGTCGATATCGGCGGCGGCACGACCGAGGTTGCGGTGCTGTCGCTGGGCGACATCGTCTATGCCCGTTCCGTCCGGGTCGGTGGCGACCGCATGGACGAGGCGATCATCAACTACCTGCGGCGCCAGCACAACCTGCTGGTCGGCGAGGCGACGGCGGAACGCATCAAGACCTCGATCGGCACCGCGCGGATGCCCGATGACGGGCGCGGCACCTCGATGATGATCCGTGGCCGCGACCTTCTGAACGGCGTGCCGAAGGAAACCGAGATCAGCCAGGCGCAGGTGGCCGAGGCCCTCAGCGAACCGGTGCAGCAGATCTGCGAGGCGGTGATGACCGCGCTTGAGGCCACCCCGCCGGATCTGGCCGCCGATATCGTGGATCGTGGCGTCATGCTGACGGGTGGTGGTGCGCTGCTGGGCGATCTGGACCTGGCGCTGCGCGAGCAGACGGGGCTTGCCGTGTCCATCGCGGACGAGTCGCTGAACTGCGTGGCCCTGGGGACCGGCAAGGCACTGGAATACGAGAAGCAGCTGCGTCACGCGATCGATTACGACAGCTGATCCTTTCACCCTCTGACACCAGGGGTCCAACGTGGCAAAGGACAAATCGCAGGCCGATGACTATCTTGCCCCCCTCAAGCGCTTGCTTGTGGGGGTATTGGTCCTGTGCCTGATCGGTCTGTTCCTGCTGTGGCGGATCGACAGTCCGCGCGTCGAACGCTTTCGCGCGGCGGTGGTGGACAGGGTCGTGCCCAGCTTCGACTGGGCCATGGCGCCGGTCACGGCCTCGGTGAACCTTGTGCGGGATTTCCAGAGCTATCAGCGGATCGTCCAGCAGAACCAGGATCTGCGAAACGAATTGCAGAAGATGAAGGCCTGGAAAGAAGCCGCACTTCAGCTGGAACAGGAAAACGCCCGCCTTCTGGACCTCAACAAGGTGCGGCTGGACCCGCGCCTGACCTTTGTCACCGGTGTGGTTCTGGCCGACAGCGGCTCGCCCTTCCGGCAGTCCGTGCTGCTGAACGTGGGCGCGCGCGACGGGATCGTCGATGGCTGGGCCACGATGGACGGCATCGGCCTTGTGGGGCGCATCTGGGGCGTGGGGCGCGACACGGCGCGGGTGATCCTGCTGACCGATCCGGCCAGCCGTATCCCCGCCACGATCCAGCCTTCGGGACAGACCGCGATCGTGCAGGGCGACAATACGGCCGCTCCGCCGATCTCGTTCCTCGAGGATCCTGACCTCGTGCGCCCCGGCGACAGGGTCGTGTCTTCGGGTGACGGCGGCGTGTTTCCGGCCGGCCTGCTGATCGGTCAGGTCGCCGCCGATCCCGGCGGGCGGCTGCGCGTGATCCTTGCCGCCGACTATGAGCGGCTTGAATTCCTGCGCGTGCTGCGCAACCCCGGCACCGAAGTGATCCGCGATCCCGGTGCGCTGGTGGCCCCGCAGGACCAGCGCCTGGCCCCGTCCCCCCTGCCCGAAGACGGGGCGATCCTGTCCGAAACGGAGGGCAGCAATGGCTGAGGGCAGCACGACCCGCGTCTGGGGCATGCGCATGATGTACCTTGCTCTTGCGCTGGTGCTGATCTTCGCGCAGCTCATGCCGCTGGATTTCAGCCCGCAGGCCTGGGCGGGTCCCGATCTTCTGGTGGCCTTCACCTTTGCCTGGGCGCTGCGCCGCCCCGAGTTCGTCCCGGCCCTGTCGATCGGCCTTGTGGTGCTTCTGGCCGATCTTCTGTTCCTGCGCCCGCCGGGATTGTGGGCAGCCCTGATGGTGCTTGGCACCCAGGCCCTGCGGAACCGGGCGCGCAATCTGCGCGATCAACCCTTCGTGATGGAATGGCTGGCCGTAGCGGGCGTGTTTCTTGCAATATCCGTGGCAAACCGGCTGGTTCTGGCCATCCTGATGGTGCCGCAAGCGCCTTTGGGGCTGACGATCATCCATGTGCTGATGACCTTGATCTGCTATCCGGTCGTGGTCATGCTGTCACAATGGGTCTTCGGGGTGCGCAAGGCGGCACCGGGGGACCTGGACAGGCTGGGGCAACGGATATGAGACGCAACCCGAAGGACAGCGCCGATTCCTCGCGCCGGATCACCCGGCGCGGCCTGATCCTGGGTGGGGCACAGTTGGCCTTCATGGGAATCCTCGGCCTCAGGATGCGTTACATGCAGGTCGAACAGGCCGATCAGTTCCGCGTTCTGGCCGAAGAGAACCGGATCAGCATCCGCCTGATCGCGCCGGCCCGCGGGCAGATTTTCGACCGCAACGGCGCGATGATCGCCGAAAACCAGCCCAGCTACCGGATCGTCATGGTGCGCGAGGATGCCGGCGACATCGATCTTGTCATGCGGCGTCTGGCGGCGCTGATCGACCTGTCAGAGGAAGACCAGGCGCGCGCCCTCAAGGAAATGCGCGACAGCCGCGGCGACACGCAGGTCACGGTGGCCGACCGTGTCAGCTGGGAAGATATCTCGAAGGTCGCGATCAACGCCCCTGCCCTGCCCGGCGTCACGCCCGAGGTCGGGTTGTCGCGCGCCTATCCGATGGGGCCGGATTTCGCGCATGTGGTGGGCTATGTCGGTCCGATCAGCGATTACGACCTGGAGCGGATCGAGAACCCCGACCATCTGCTGCGTATCCCGCGCTTCCAGATCGGCAAGGTCGGGCTTGAATCGCGCATGGAAGACGTGCTGCGCGGCAAGGCCGGCACCAAACGGGTCGAGGTGAATGCCGCAGGCCGCGTGATGCGCGAACTGGACCGCCAGGAGGGCAAGGCCGGCGCGAATATCCAGCTGACCGTGGACAATGCCTTGCAGTCCTATGTCCAGGCCCGGCTTGCGGGGGAAAGTGCCGCCGCCGTCGTGATGGATTGCCAGACGGGCGACCTTCTGTCCATCGCCTCGGCCCCCAGTTTCGAACCCAACCTTTTCGTGCGCGGCATTTCGGTGGCGGATTACGCGACCCTGACCGAGAACACCTATCGCCCGCTGGCCAACAAGACGGTGCAGGGACTTTACCCGCCGGGGTCCACCTACAAGATGGTGACGGTGCTTGCGGCACTGGATGCCGGCGTGGTCACACCCGAGGAAACCGTGTGGTGTCCGGGTCACATGGAAGTATCCGGGCGGCGCTTTCACTGCTGGAAACGCGCAGGTCACGGCCACATGAACCTTGAAACCGCGCTGCGCGAAAGCTGCGACGTCTATTACTACGATCTGGCGCTGAAAGTGGGTATCGACGCAATGTCGGCCATGGCCGAAAAGCTGGGCATCGGCGTGCGCTTCGATCTGCCGATGTCGGCGGTGGCGCGGGGCCGCGCCCCGACCCGCGACTGGAAACGCGAGAACGTGGGCCAGGACTGGGTGGTGGGCGATACGGTCAACGCCTCGATCGGACAGGGCTTCGTGCTGACCTCGCCGCTGCACCTGGCGGTGATGACGGCGCGGCTGGCCGTGGGCCGCAAGGTAGAGCCGCGCCTGATCCGCAGCATCGACGGGATCGAGCAGCCCATCGTCCCGGCGGAACCGCTGGGCTTCAACGAGAACCACATGCGCGCGATCCGTCGCGCGATGTTCGAGGCCACGAACAACCGACGCGGCACGGCCTATGGCAGCCGGATCATCACGGACGGCTATCGCATGGCGGGCAAGACCGGCACCAGCCAGGTCCGTAACATCACCGCCGCCGAACGGGCGCGGGGCGTGATCCGCAACGAGGACCTGCCCTGGGAACGGCGCGATCACGCGCTGTTCGTGAACTATGCGCCCTACGATGATCCGCGCATCGCCGTGGCGGTGGTCGTGGAACATGGCGGCGGCGGCTCGGCGGTTGCGGCGCCCGTGGCGCGCGACATCACGCTGCAGGCGCTCTACAGGGGCGACCCGCCGCTTGACGCCTATCCCGAGGGGGACCGTTCCCGCATCCAGGCCTTGCAGGAAAGGCTGCGCCGCGAGCGCGCGCCGGCCACACGGCCCGGACAGGATCGCGCATGAGTTATCTTGAGTATACCGTCAAGACGGTACCCTCGGGCATCCGCAAGGTGCTCTATCTCAACTGGCCGTTGCTGCTGCTGCTGATCGCCGTGGCCAGTGTCGGTTTCCTGATGCTCTATTCCGTGGCGGGCGGATCGTTCAGCCCCTGGGTCGAGCCGCAGATGAAGCGTTTCGCGCTGGGTCTTGTGGCCATGTTCATCGTGGCGCTTGTGCCGATCTGGTTCTGGCGCAACATGGCGGCCGTTGCCTATCTGGTGTCCCTGGCGCTTTTGCTGATGGTCGAATTCTTCGGCGTCACCGGCATGGGTGCGCAACGCTGGATCGACCTGGGGTTCATGCGGCTGCAACCATCGGAACTGGCCAAGGTCACGCTGGTGATGTTCCTGGCCGCCTATTACGACTGGTTGCCGATGAAGAAGGTCTCGCATCCGTTCTGGGTTGCGGTGCCGCTGTTCCTGATCATGCTGCCGACTTTTCTGGTGCTGACACAGCCCGATCTGGGCACGGCCCTGCTGCTGGTGTTCGGCGGTGGCGGGCTGATGTTCGTGGCCGGGGTGCATTGGGGGTATTTTGCGGCTGTCATCGCCTCGGGTGTGGGGCTTGTGGTGGCGGTGTTCCAATCACGCGGCACATCTTGGCAATTGCTCAAGGATTATCAGTATCGCCGGATCGACACCTTCCTGGACCCGGCGCAGGACCCGTTGAACGCGGGCTATCACATCACGCAGGCCAAGATCGCGCTGGGTTCGGGCGGCTGGACGGGCCGCGGCTTCATGCAGGGTACGCAAAGCCGTCTGAACTTCCTGCCCGAGAAACACACCGATTTCATCTTCACCACACTGGCCGAGGAATTCGGCTTCATCGGCGGGATCTCGTTGCTGGGGCTTTATGCGCTGATCATCGTTTTCTGCGTCGCCAGCGCCCTGTCGAACAAGGACCGTTTCGCCTCGTTGCTGACATTGGGCGTCGCGCTGACCTTCTTTCTCTATTTCGCCGTGAACATGTCGATGGTCATGGGCCTTGCGCCCGTCGTCGGCGTGCCCTTGCCGCTGGTCAGCTACGGCGGATCGGCGATGCTGGTGCTGATGGCCGCCTTCGGGCTGGTCCAAAGCGCCCATATCCACAAACCAAGGTAAGACCGCATGACCGTGAACATCCTTTTCGCCGCCAAGCCTGCCAGCTGGGCCGCCTATGAAACGCCGCTGAAGACCGCACTGCATGAGGCAGGTGTGTCCGCCGACCTGCGGCGCGACTTTGCGCCCGCCGAGGTGGATTACATCGTCTATGCGCCCGACAGCACGGTGCAGGATTTCACGCCCTATACCCGCTGCAAGGCCGTCCTGAACCTTTGGGCCGGGGTCGAGAACGTGGTCGGCAACACCACATTGACCCAGCCGCTGGCGCGGATGGTCGATCATGGGCTGACGCAGGGCATGCTGGAATGGGTCACGGGCCATGTGCTGCGTCATCATCTGGGGATGGATGCGCATATCCACGGGCTGCAGGGCCGCTGGGACAAGCATGTTCCCCCATTGGCCGAAGATCGTCCGGTGACGATCCTAGGCATGGGTGCGCTGGGATCGGCCTGCGCAAGGGCGCTGGCGGGTCTGGGCTTTGACGTGACCGGCTGGAGCCGGAGTGCGCATGACGTGGAAGGCGTGCGCTGCCTACATGGCGATGCCGGTTTGGCGCAGGCACTGTCCACCGCCGAAATCGCGGTGCTGCTGCTGCCGCTGACGGCGGCGACCCAGAACCTGTTGAACGCGGACCGTCTGGCGCAGATGCCGCACGGCGCGGTGATCCTGAACCCCGGACGCGGCGCGCTGATCGACGACGATGCGCTGCTGGCGGCGCTGGACAGCGGCCAGATCGGCCATGCCACGCTGGACGTGTTCCGCGTGGAACCCCTGCCCGGCGATCACCCGTTCTGGGCGCATCCCTCGGTGACGGTCACGCCCCATCTCGCCTCCGAGACGCGCCCCGCCTCGGCTTCGCGCGTGATCGCGGAAAACGTGCGGCGCGGCGAAGCGGGCGAGCCTTTCGTCCATCTGGTGGATCGCAAGCTGGGCTATTGATCCGGCCCTGACCTTAGCGCAGCTTGGGCGGGCGTGCCGGATCCGATCCCGGTGCCATGCGCAGGACCTCCTGCACCGCTTCGACCGGCTGAGGCAGATCGAAGCGCAGGCCATGCTGGGCCAGACGTGACGCCATCGGTTCGGCCGCGCGGAAGAACGCCACATCCAGCGCGCCCGCCTCGATCCCCGAGAATGTCAGCGCCTCGGCCACGGCTTTGGCCAGGGCTCCTTGCGCACCGGGTGCGGCATCGACAAAGGCCAGCATGTGCCCCTTGCCACCCCCCTCATAGGTCACGCCCAAAAGATAGGCCGCCTCGGCCAGGCCGGCGGCGCTGGCCAGCTTGGCATCCAGCGCCGTCAGCAACAGTTCGGGCAAGCCGCGCGGCGGGGCCAAGCCTTCGATCCGCGCCTCGGCCTCGGCGGGTGCGTTGCCCAGGGTGCCCGCCAGCCATGTGACCGCCTGCGGCGGGATCAGGATCGAGGATGGCGCCACATCAAGGTTCACACCCATGCCGATGCCCTGCTCGGCCAGAAGCCCCGCGATGACACGTCCCGACAGCGCCGCATAGGGCGCGGGCTTGCCCACGAATTGCGCGAGCCGGTCATCACGGTCGAAGACCAGCACGAAACTTGCATCCCCCAGATCGAAAACCTCGGGGGTGATGTTGTCGCCCTGTGCTTCCTCGGTCAGCAGCAGAAACAGCTCGCAATCGGCCAGGCGTTCATAAAAACGCAGGCGCGCGGCATCATCATCGGGCGCGGCCTCCATCGCGGCATGGGCGGCATCAAGCGGGGTCAGGTCGGTCATCCATCACTCTCCGGACAGCGGCGCGCAGCGCGGGCAGAACCTCGGCCGCGAACCACGGATTTTTGCGAAGCCAAGCGGTATTGCGCCAGGACGGGTGAGGCAAGGGGAAAACCCCGGGGGCACGGGCGCGCCAATCCGCCACCGTTTGCGTCACCGGCGCGCGGCTGCCCAGGTGCCAGCGATGCGCATGCCCCCCCACCAGGATGCGCAACCCGATCCGCCCCAGCCGGTCCATGACCTGCCCGTGCCATGTCCGCGCGCAGACGGGCGGTGGCGGCAGGTCCGCCCCCTTGGCGTCATAGCCCGGAAAGCAGAAGGCCATCGGCACGATCGCGACCCTGTCCCTGTCGTAGAATTCATCCCGCGACAGTCCCAACCAGTCGCGCAAACGGTCGCCCGAAGGGTCATCGAAGGGCCGCCCCGACAGATGCACCCGCATCCCCGGCGCCTGCCCGGCGATCAGCAGTCGCGCGCCCGGACGAAACCACACGACCGGACGCGGTGCATGGGCAGTCGCCGTTGCGGCAAAACGCGCATGGCACAGGGTGCAGGCCGCGATGTCGCGGGCAAGATCGCAAGGCAGATCGGTCATAGGACGCAGTCTAGCATTCGGCTCGGACAGGTCCATACCGGCAAACCTGACAGGCAACTTCGGCTTGGTGAATTTTCACGAGTTAAGGTATAGTCGCGCACGAAAGCCATAATGTGGCCTCGAAAGTGTGTGATTTTCAGCCAATGGCTCGACAGATGCCCGGAGCCGTTGATAAGTGGGAGTTAACATAACCCCGTTAAGAGGGTGGGCAGGAGCAGACCGGAGCGTTTGATGCTCGAATTCGAGAATGTCAGCAAGTCCTTCTGGACGGGCACACAACGCAAGGTGATCCTTGATCGTGTCAGTTTCCGCGTGGAACTGGGCAATTCGCTGGGCATTCTGGCACCCAACGGCACCGGCAAGACCACTCTGATCAACATGATGGCGGGGCTGGAAAAGCCCGATGAAGGGGTGATCCGCCGCGAGGCGCGCATCAGTTTTCCGCTGGGCTTCATGGGCGGTGTCGTGTCGCGGGTGTCGGCGGTGGAAAACAGCCGCTACATCGCGCGCCTTTACGGCCTGGACCCCGATTATGTCGAAGCCTTCTGCCGCTGGCTCTGCAATCTGGGCGAATATTTCGAACAACCGCTGGGCACCTATTCCTCGGGGATGCGGGCGCGGTTCTCGTTCGCGCTGATGCTGGCGCTGGATTTCGACATCTACCTGATCGACGAGGGGATGCCGTCCTCGACCGATGCCGAGTTCAACCGCAAGGCCGGCGATGTCCTGCGTGAAAGGCTGCGCACCACGACGGTGATCATCGTCTCGCACCAGCCGCAAGTTCTTGAAAAATTTGCCCGATCTGCCGCAGTGCTGATGGATGGCAAGCTGCACATGTTTGACACCTTGGAAGAAGCGAAAGAGCTGTATGATTACGAAACCCAAGGCTAGGAAATTCCGCATTCGTCGCAGCCTTGTCGCGCCCGAGGCCGACACCAGCCAGGCCCAGGGGCTGGCCCGTGCCGCCAATGCGCGCCCGCTGATCCCGCAGCCTGCCGGATTGTCCGCCTTGCAATCGGACGCATCCGGCCGGACCGAGGATCTGGCCGATCATATCGAACGCCGCCGCGCCGCGGCCCGCGCCGAATTGCAGGGGCAGGCGCCGATCCCGGATGATTCCGGTCCCGATTTCTCTGAACTGATCACGACCTCGCCGCATGCCGAAGCCGGTCCCGAGATCGACGCCATTCGCCGCGAGGGTCTGACGGGGCGGCAATTGCGCATGGCGCGCAGGGTGGCACAGAAACACGGTCTTGCGCCCACCTCTGATTTCGACGCGGTGCGCCTGCTGCGTGCCGAAGGGATCGACCCGTTCCAGCGCAGCACCATGCTTGACCTGGTCATGCCCCGCGAAGACGAGGACGAGGATGACACAGCGGCCCCGGCGCATCAGCGCGACACCGCGCCGGTCGCCCCTGCCGGGGGCACCCCGATCGGGCGGGTCCAGCTGCCGCAGACCATGCCCTCGGGCAACCCCTATCTGCCCTCGACCGAGACCAGCCCGGCCGAGCGTCGGGCCCGCGACATCATGGACATCCAGCGTGACATCGCCCGTCGGCGGCGGCGCAAGCTGGTCCTGCTGCTGACACGGCTGAGCGCCTTCGTCTTTCTGCCGACCTTCCTGGCCGGATGGTATTATTTCGTCCATGCCACGCCGATGTACGCCACCAAGTCGGAATTCCTGATCCTTCAGGCGGATGCGCAGGGTGGTTCGGGGTTGGGCGGACTGCTCAGCGGTACGCAATTCGCCACGAACCAGGACAGTATCGCGGTGCAATCCTACATGCAGTCGCGCGATGCGATGCTGCGCCTGAACGAGGACATGGGTTTCAAGGCCCATTTCAAGCAGGAGTGGATCGACCCGATACAGCGCCTCGAGGCGGATGCCACGGATGAGGCCGCCTACAAGGTCTACAAGAAGAACGTGAAGATCGGATACGACCCTACCGAGGGCGTGATCCGCATGGAAGTGATCGCCGCGGATCCGCAGATCAGCGCGGAATTCTCGTCGCACCTGATCCAGTATGCCGAGGATCGGGTGGACGAGCTGTCACGCCGCAAGCGCGAGGACCAGATGCGCGATGCAAGGGCCAGCCTTGAAATCGCCAAGACTGACCGACGCGAGGCGCAGGAACGGCTGGTTGCCCTGCAGGAAGGGTCGATCCTGGATCCGCAGGGCGAGATTGCCAGCATCCGGGCGCTGATCAACGCGGTCGAACTGCAGCTTCAGGAAAAGGAACTGGCGCTGAATTCGCAGCTGACCAACGCACGGCCCAACGCGGCCCGCGTCGATGCCCTGCGGTCAGAGGTGCAGTTGCTGCGCAACGATCTGGACAGGCAGAACCGCCGCCTGAATGACGCCACCGAAGGTCAAAGTTCGCTGGCCGCCATGACTGCGCAGATCCAGATGGCGCAGGCCGATCTGGCAACGGCAGACCTGTTCCTGCAATCCGCGTTGCAAAACGAAAAGCAGACCGAGCTTGAGGCGAACCGCCAGGTACGATACCTGACGACCAGCGTGCGGCCCGTGGCCCCGGACGAGCCGACCTATCCGCGCGCGTTCGAGAACACGATCCTTGCCTTCCTTATCTTCTCGGGAATTTACCTGATGATCTCACTTACCGCCTCGATCCTGCGCGAACAGGTGTCCAGCTGACATGAAGACAGTTTCAATCGGCTCTCTGAGCGTCGGCAATGACGCGCCCCTGACTGTCATCGCGGGACCCTGCCAGCTGGAAAGCGCGGATCACGCGCTGATGATCGCGACGCGGATGCAGGCGATCTGCGCTGCGGCGGGCGCGCAATACATCTTCAAGGCCAGCTTCGACAAGGCAAACCGCACCTCTGTCGCGGGACAGCGTGGGCTGGGCCTTGAAGACGGCTTGCGTGTCCTGCAGCAGGTCAAGGATACCTTGGGCCTGCCCGTGCTGACGGATGTGCATACCGAGGCGCAATGCGCCCCCGTGGCCGAAGTCTGCGATGTCCTGCAGATCCCGGCGTTCCTGTGCCGCCAGACCGATCTTCTGCTGGCGGCGGGCCAGACCGGCGCGGTGATCAACGTCAAGAAGGGTCAGTTCCTTGCCCCCTGGGACATGCCCAACGTGGTCGCCAAGATCGAAAGCACCGGCAATAGCCGCATCCTCTTGACCGAACGCGGCACATCCTTCGGCTACAACACGCTTGTGACCGACATGCGCGCCCTGCCCCAGATGGCCGCGACCGGCTATCCGGTGGTGATGGACGCCACCCATTCGGTGCAGCAACCCGGCGGCAAGGGCGGATCCAGCGGCGGCCAGCGGGAATTTGCCCCGGTGATGGCACGCGCCGCCGTATCGCTTGGCATTGCCGCGGTTTTCATCGAAACCCATGAGGATCCGGACAATGCCCCGTCCGACGGCCCGAACATGATTCCGCTTGACCGTATGGAGGCTTTGATCGGCAGCCTGATGGCCTTTGACCGTCTGGCCAAGGCCGATCCGATCCGCCTTTGAACTTTTTTCAGACAAGAAAGATTGCCCCCGTGACCAAACCTGCGCCCACAGTGACACCGAACACCTGGGAATTCCTGCGTGATCCGATGATCACGCCGACCGGCTTTCGCGAATATGACGCGCGCTGGAAATACCCTGACCAGATCAACCTGCCCGGCATCACGGCGCTGGGTCTGGGTCTGGGCACCCAGATGCGCCGGCGCGGCATCGCCCCAGTGATCGCGGTGGGCAATGACTATCGAGACTATTCGCTGTCGATCAAGAACGCGCTGATCCTTGGCCTGATGCAGGCGGGAATCACGGTCAAGGATATTGGCCCTGCGCTGTCACCCATGGCCTATTTCGCACAGTTCCACCTTGATGTGCCAGCCGTGGCGATGGTGACGGCCAGCCACAATCCCAATGGCTGGACCGGGGTCAAGATGGGCTTTGACCGCCCCCTGACCCATGGCCCGGACGAGATGGCGGAATTGCGCGACATCGTGCTGAACGGTGAAGGACAGCCCGCCCCCGGCGGCGCCTATGAATTCGTCGAAGGTGTGCGCGAGGCCTATCTGGACGATCTGGTGGGTGACTTCCGCATGACGCGCAAGCTGCGGGTGGTCTGCGCCACGGGCAATGGCACGGCATCGGCCTTTGCGCCGGAGCTGTTCCGTCGCCTGGGGGTCGAGGTGATCCCCAGCCACAACACGCTGGACTACACCTTTCCGCATTACAACCCGAACCCCGAAGCGCTGGAAATGCTGCATGACATGTCCGACAGCGTCAAAGCCTCGGGCGCGGATTTCGCGCTGGGGTTTGACGGAGACGGCGACCGCTGCGGCGTGGTCGATGACGAGGGTGAAGAGATTTTCGCCGACAAGATGGGTGTCATCATGGCGCGCGACCTGTCGAAACTCTATCCCGGCAGCACCTTTGTCGCGGATGTGAAATCCACGGGGCTGTTCGCCAGCGATCCCGAACTGCAGAAGAACGGCGTCAAGGCGGATTACTGGAAGACCGGACACAGCCACATGAAGCGGCGCGTCAAGGAGCTGGGCGCGCTGGCCGGGTTCGAGAAGTCGGGCCATTACTTGCTGGCCGGTCCCATCGGGCGCGGCTATGACTGCGGGATGCGCGTGGCCGTCGAGGTCTGCAAGCTGATGGACCGCAACCCCGACATGTCCATGTCCGACCTGCGCCGCGCCCTGCCGCAGACTTGGGCAACGCCGACGATGTCACCCTATTGCAGCGATACCGAGAAGTACCAGGTGCTGGAGCGGTTGGTGGACAAGCTGGTGGCCAAGCATGCGGCGGGCGAGACGCTGGCCGGGCGCAAGATCGCGCAGGTGGTCACAGTCAATGGTGCGCGGGTCATCCTGGACAATGGCGGCTGGGGTCTGGTGCGGGCCTCGTCGAACACGCCGAACCTGGTTGTCGTCTGCGAAAGCCCCGAAAGCGAAGCCGAGATGCGGGCCATCTTTGCCGAGATCGACGCGGTGATCCGGACCGAACCCAGCGTGGGCGATTACGACCAGACGATCTGATCATTTGGTGACGGAATGACAAAGGCCCCGGAAACCCGGGGCCTTTTTTATGTCAGGCGGCCAGTCCGCGGCCTTTCAGCAGGGCCTCGACCCCCGGCAGGCGGCCACGGAACGCAGTGTAAAGCTCTGCCGGGTCGCGCGATCCGCCTGTGGACAGGATGAACGCCTCAAGCGCCTGGGCGCGTTCGGGGTCAAAGGCGCTGCCTGCTTCCTCGAAGGCGGCAAAGGCGTCGGCATCCATCACCTCGGACCACATGTAGCTGTAATAGCCGCTGGAATAACCGTCACCGGAAAAGACATGCGCGAAATGCGGTGTCGCGTGGCGCATCGCGATGGTGCGCGGCATCCCCAGTTCGGCCAGAACCTCGGCCTGTTTCGCCATGGGATCGGCGGGCGGCGTGCCTTCGTGAAACGCCAGATCGACAAGGGCCGAGGCCACATATTCGACAGTCTGAAACCCCATGTCGAAGGTCGCAGCCCCCAGCAGCCGGTCCAGCATGTCGCGCGGCATGGGTTGGCCCGTTTCGGCATGGGTGGCAAATTCGGCCAGCACTTCCGGCACTTCCAGCCAGTGTTCGTAAAGCTGGCTGGGCAATTCCACGAAATCGCGCGCCACGGATGTGCCCGAGATGGACGGATAGGTCACATCCGACAGCATCTGGTGCAGGGCATGGCCGAATTCATGAAACAGCGTGCGCGCATCGTCATAGGACAGAAGCGCGGGATCGCCCTTGGCGAAGTTGCACACGTTGATCACGATGGGGTGGCGCACCTCGGGCCATTTCGCCTGTGACTGCATCGCCGAGCACCATGCGCCCGAGCGTTTCGATCCGCGCGCGAAGTAGTCGCCGATGAAGACGGCCACGTGCTGGCCGCCGCGCGTCACCTCCCATGCGCGGGCGTCGGGATGGTAGAGCGGCAGGTCCAGCGGCGTGAACTCCAGCCCGAACAGCCGGTTGGCGCAGGCAAAAGATGCCTCGATCATGCGGTCCAGTTGCAGGTAGGGCTTCAACGTCGCCTCATCCAGATCATGTTCGGCCTGACGGCGGCGGGCGGCGTAGTAGTGCCAGTCCCATGGTTCCAGATCGCCGTTGATCCCGTCCTCATGCATCATGCGTTCCAGAACGGCGGCATCCGCTTCGGCCTGCGCGCGGGCCGGGGTCCAGACCGCCATCAGCAGATCACGCACGGCATCGGGCGTGCGGGCCATTTCTGTTTCCAGCTTGTAGGCGGCAAAGCTGTCATACCCCAGCAGGGCCGCGCGTTCGGCGCGCAGCAACAGGATCTCAGCGGCGATAGCGCGGTTGTCCGTGTCCCCACCGTTGGCACCGCGCGCAACCGAGGCGCGCCATGCCCGTTCGCGCAGCTCGCGGCGCGGCGAGAATTGCAGGAAGGGCGTGATCAGCGAGCGTGACAGGGTGATGACCGGGCCATCCGCGCCCTTTTCCATGCCTGCGGCGCGGGCCGCCGAGACCAGAAAACCGGGCAGACCTTCCAGATCATCCTCGGACAGGGGCAGCATCCATGACCGCTCATCTGCCAGAAGGTTCTGTGTGAACTGCGTGCCCAGCACGGCAAGGCGCGACTTGATGGCGGCCATGCGCGCATCCTCGGCCCCTGACAGGGCCGCACCGGACCGCACAAATCCGCGATGCGTCAGCATCAGGACGCGCTGCTGCTCTTCGGTCAGGTCAAGGTCGTCACGGCGCGCCCAAAGGTCGGCCACGCGCGCAAAAAGCGCCTTGTTGGCGGTGATTTCGGCGGAATGCGCAGCCAGACGGGGCGAGAAGGCGCGCTGCAATTCCTCGCGCGCAGGCGTGCTGTCGGCCCCGGCCACGGTATAGAAGACCGACAGGACCTGATCGAGTTCCTTGCCTGCCGCTTCAAGCGCGCCAACGGTATTGTCGAAATCGGCGGCTGCCGGGTTTGCGGCTATCGCGTCGATCTCGGCCTTGTGCGCTGCAAGGGCGGCGTCGAAGGCAGGGGCGAAATCGGTATCCGCGATCCGGTCGAACGGTGCCAGCCCGAAGGGCGTGGTCCAAGTCTCAAGCAGCGGGTTGGTCATCGGTGGTCACTCCTACAGGTCGGGATGCGGCGCAGGCAGGGCAGTCATCGCGCCTGTGCAGGCGAATGGTGCGGTGTTCGGCATAAAGCGCGTCATGGATCAGCATGCGCCCGCGCAGGTCCTGCCCGGCGCCGGTAATCAGCTTGATCGCCTCAAGCGCCATCATGGATCCGACAACCCCCGGCAGGGGGCCGATCACGCCGGCTTCGGCGCAAGAGGGGGCCAGACCGGCGGCGGGGGCTTCGGGGAAGATGCATTGATAGCAGGGCCCGCCACGCGCGGGGTCGAAGAGGGCGATCTGCCCTTCCCATTGCGACAACGCGCCCGAAATCAGCGGCTTGCCCAGCGCCACGGCGGTCGCATTGACCAGGTAGCGCGTCGCGCTGTCATCGGTGCCGTCCAGGATCAGGTCATATTCCGCGAAAAGATCGGAAGCGAGATCGGCCGTCAGGCGGCGATTGTAGGGGCGCACCGTCACGAAAGGGTTCTGCGCGCGCATCGCGGCCTCGGCGGAAAAGACCTTGGGCATGCCGATGCGGTCATCGGTATGGATCACCTGCCGCTGCAGGTTGGAATTGTCCACGCTGTCGTCGTCGATCACGCCGATCGTGCCGACGCCTGCCGCCGACAGGTAAAGAAGAACAGGCGATCCCAGCCCACCCGCGCCGATGACCAACACCTTCGCTTCTTTCAGGCGACGCTGACCCGTGCCGCCCAGTTCGCGCAACACGATATGGCGGGCATAGCGGTCAAGTTCGGTTGCCGAAAAAGGACCTGTGGGTGCTGCATCCTGCGGGATCGCTGCCGTGTCATCTGCACGCGCCCGCAGGCGCGACAAGACCGCGCGATAGGCCAGCACCAGCACCGCAAAGCCGCCCAGAAGCAACCAGGGCGCAGCACTGCCCCCTGTCGACAGGCGCAGGGGCGCGTTGTCCGGCAAGGTCAGGTGGATCACCACGACCCCGACCCACAGGAATGCGATCATGATCCAGCGCATGCGGCGCGGCGTGCCCATGAAGGCACCTATCCCCCAAAGAACGCCCGCCATGACAAGAACCAGCGCCATATGTCAGCCCCGCCCGGTCGAGCCGAAGCCGCCCTGCCCGCGCGCGGATGCCTCCAGCGTGTCGACCAGATCGAAGGCAGCGCGCAGAACGGGGGCCACCACCATCTGCGCGATCCGGTCGCCATGGGCGATGTGGAACGGCTCGGTCCCCGCGTTCATCAGGATTACCCCCAGAGGGCCGCGATAGTCGCTGTCGATGGTGCCGGGGCTGTTGGGCAGGGTTATGCCATGCTTCAGCGCAAGGCCCGATCGCGGCCTGACCTGCACCTCGTAGCCGTCAGGTATCTCAAGGCGCAGGCCGGTCGGGACAAGCATCCTTGCACCGGGGGCAAGGGTGGCACCATCCCGCTGATCGAGCGGAAAATTCGCGCGCAGGTCCGCCCCGGCGGCCCCGGCCGTTTCATAGCTGGGCAAGGGCAGATCGGGATCCGCCTCTGGCGTCCTGGTGCAGCGGATGGTCAGCATGTGGCGCCTCTTGCCCTGATCGTCGTGAAAGCCCGGATCGCGCCTGCGGAACCGGGCGGTGCGCCGCATGATACCATGACTGGCAGGCGGCCTTGCCAGAAGACATAACCGAAAGGCCCCGCGTTGCAAGGCATCAGGGGGCATCCCGCTGGACAAGTGGGGGACAGATCCGGATCATGCGGTAACAACCATCGCCATTTTTCCGAAATGCATCTGGCATGGAGGTGCCGCAGCCGCCCCACGTTGCAGGCGTCGAGGGCCGGACATGATGCGGCATGACCATGAGACACCCAGCCGCCCCCGGCGCAACGAAACACAGGCTTTGCAAGAATGATCAAAACGGGAATCAATATGCGCAATGACTTGCGGCTCATGGCCGCTCTTTTTTTTATTCTTGCACAATTCTTGCGGCACAGCTTTCTGCACTTCCATCGTTTGCGCAAACCCCGGAGGTATCCGTCACGGGTGTGGCACCGCCGGCAGGCGCCCCCTTGCCCTGGCCTGTCGCGGCCAGCCTGTCAGGGCCAACCGATCGCTATCCGCACAATGTGCTGGGCGATATTCCCGCCTTCACCAGCATGACCGTCAGCGCACAGGTATGTGAGGGCTGCCCGCAGCCCCGCGTGGGGCTGCGTGTCACGCTGGACGCGCCCCTTGTGTTCGAGGATGCGGCCCCCCGTCTTTGGGACATTACTGGCGATGGCCAGCCCGAGATCGTCGTGGTCCAAAGCCACGAAACCAAGGGCGCCCGACTGACCGCATGGGAGCTGGGCCAGACCGCATCAGGTGCGCCGGACCTCAAGCTGCTGGCCAGCACCGATTTCATCGGCACGCGGTTCCGCTGGCTTGCCCCTTTCGGGATCGGCGATTTCACCGGTGATGGCGCGGTCGAGATCGCCTATGTGGAAACCCCGCATCTGGGCAAGACGATGCGTCTTGTAGGGCTTGAGGGCAATCGACTTGTGTTGCGCGGCGCGCTGCGGGGCGTGACCAATCATCGGATCGGAGAGGAAAACATCGCAGGCGGGGTGCGCAATTGCGATGGCCGGGTCGAGGCCATTCTCGCCTCGGGTGACTGGCGCCGTATCGTCGCGGTGAGCTGGCAGGACGACGGGCTGGTCAGCCGCGACCTTGGCGCATTGGACCGTCGGCAGGATCTGACCAAGGCCCTGACCTGCGCACGGTAAAGCGACGGGTCAGACCAGCGCCTGCGCGATCCGGGCGGCCAGTTGCGCGGCAACCTGCTGTTTGGACATGCGCGGCCAGTCCTCGCGCCCCTCGACCGTGATCAGATGCACGGCATTCTCGGTGCCGCCCATGATCCCGGTTGCGGGGCTGACGTCATTGGCAACGATCCAGTCGCAGCCCTTGCGCGCCCGCTTGGCGGTGGCATTGGCGATGACATCATCGGTTTCCGCTGCAAAGCCGACAACAAGGCGCGGGCGATCCGTCTTGCGCTGGCTGACAGTTGCCAGGATGTCGGGGTTTTCGGCGAATTCCAGGACCGGCAGGCGGCCTGCATCCTTCTTGATCTTCGAGCCAGAGGATGAGGCCACGCGCCAATCCGCCACGGCTGCGGCAAAGACGGCCGCATCGGCGGGCAACGCGGCCTCGACCGCCGTCAGCATCTGCTGCGCCGTCTCGACCCGGACGACCTTTACACCCTGAGGCGCGGGCACATCGGCAGGGCCGGTGACAAAGACCACCTCGGCCCCGAGCAACGCCAATGCGCGCGCGATCGCGGTGCCCTGCGCGCCCGAAGAGCGGTTCGCGATATAGCGCACGGGATCAATCGGCTCATGGGTGGGGCCCGAGGTGACAAGGATGCGCTTGCCGGTCAATGGCCCCTGCCCCAGCGCGGTTTCGATCGCCGCCACGATTTCAAGCGGTTCCGACATGCGGCCCGGGCCATATTCGCCACAGGCCATATCGCCCGCATTCGGGCCGACAACACGCAGACCATCGCCCAGAAGCTGCGCCAGGTTGCGCTGCGTCGCGGGATGTTCCCACATGCGGACGTTCATCGCAGGGGCCATCAGCACCGGCGTATCCGTCGCCATCAACAAGGTCGAGGCAAGGTCATTGGCATGGCCATGGGCCATCTTGGCCATCAGATCGGCGGTCGCGGGAGCCACGACAACCAGATCGGCGACCCGCGACAACTGGATGTGGCCCATCTCGGCCTCGTCCGTCAGGTCGAACAGATCTGTATAGACTTTCTCGCCCGCCAGCGCCGAAACCGACAGGGGTGTCACGAATTCCGTGCCCGCCCTTGTCAGCACAGGCGTGACCGCCGCGCCGCGTTCGCGCAGGCGACGGATCAGATCAAGCGACTTGTAGGCGGCGATCCCGCCGCCGATGATCAGAAGAATTCGTTTGCCTGCCAGCATGTTCCGCGCCTCCGCCAGATGCGCCGACAGTATGGCCAGCGCCGCCCCCTGACAAGGCCGCGCCGGATGACCGGATTTTCAGCCCTTGCTGCGGAACTGCAGGCAGGGATCCGGCCGTTCCACCGCAGGGGACGAGATCAGCGCATCAAAGTCGCCGGGGGTGCCGGTGCCGTCTTCCTGCTGGCCGATGGTAAAGACCTCAAGATCAGGGCGCAGCCCCGCGATATAGGCGGGCACGCCCCAATCCGCGCGGGCATGGCCATTGCCGGTGATCACGACAACCGGACCGCCCGTCACCGCCAGCGCCTTCAGGGTTTCGCGGGCCAGCACCGCGTCGCGCAGCCGCTGCAGGTCCACCATGATCGGCAGCATCTCGGGCGGCATGGCATTGCAGTGCGCCTGCTGCTGCAGATCTTCCTGCGCGGCCTGCAGATCGGGGGGCAAGGCCGTGGTGAGGCCGTAATCAGCTGCGTCATCACCGAAACTCTCGGCAATGCCCGCCTGCATCGCGGCGCGGGCGGCGTCGCGGGGCACGGCGGCCCCGAGAACAGCGGCATCGGGGGCTGCCGCGAAGATCGGGTAATACATGTCGAAATCGGGCCAGCCGCTATCTGCCCAGCCAAGCACATCGGCCAGCATTTCCTTGTCGTTGCGGTTCTGCGGCGTCACGCGCGCCGCCTGTTCGGCTGTCAGCATCTCGAAGACGATCGCGGCGGGCCGGACATGGGCGACAATCGCGGCCTGCGCGTCATGATGGCCCGGATTGTCATGCACCTCGCCGATGATGATCACCGGGGCGGTTGCCGCGCGTTCCATGACCCCAGACGGCAATTGGCCCGCGAAAGCGGGCCCGGCAAGGATTGCAGCGATCAGGGCAAGACATCTCATGCGAGGAAGTCTTGCACCTCGCGCGACTGGCTTTCCAGCTTTTTGCGCATCTTGGCGAAAGCCGCGGCTTCCAGCTGGCGTACCCGCTCCTTGGACAGTCCCAGTTCTTCGCCCAGACTTTCAAGTGTGCGCGGATCGTCACGCAGTTTACGCTCGCGCACGATGAACCGCTCGCGGTCGTTCAGCGCGGCCAGCGCATCCAGCAGCCAGTTGCGCAGCGCGGCGGTGTCATGTGCGGTCTCGACGATATCGGCGGCCTGGCTGCCTTCATCCTCGATCGTGTCGATCCATTCGCGTCCCTCATCCTCGGAGGATTGGGTGGCATTCAGCGAGAAATCCGATCCCGACAGACGGCCTTCCATCATCTCGACATCGTGCAGGGGCACACCGATCTCGGTCGAGATCATCTGGCGCATCTGATGACGATCCAGTTCCTCGCCGCGCGCTTGTGCCTCGCGCTCAAGCCGGGCCTGAACGCGGCGCAGGTTGAAAAACAGGGATTTCTGGCTCGAGGTCGACCCGGTCCGGACCATGGACCAGTTGCGCATCACGTAATCCTGGATGCTGGCCTTGATCCACCAGACCGCATAGGTCGAAAAGCGTACGCCACGATCGGGGTCAAACTTGTCGGCGGCCTTCATCAGGCCAAGCCCGGCCTCCTGGATCAGGTCGTTCATCGGCGCGCCGTAGCGGCGGAACTTCGATGCCATCGAAATCGCAAGGCGCATATAGGCGGTGATCAGGCGGTGAAGCGCCGCCTCGTCACGGTGATCGCGCCATGCATAGGCCAGTTTCAGCTCTGTCTCGGCATCCAGAAGCTCGGCCTTCATGGCTTTGCGCGACAGGGTCATGTCATTTGGTGCATCAAGTGCCATTTTTACCCCCTAACTGTGGCCTCACACGCCAAGGGCGCTAGGTAGGCCGTTTTTGTTTGTCTTGTGATTTGATACGCAGGCAAAAACCGATCGGATCAAAAAAGATGACTCTGCAATGCTACCAAAGCTGACACTGGTTCTGGGTGGGGCTGCCTCGGGGAAAACCGCCTTTGCGGAAAGGTTGGTCCTGAACAGCGGGCAAGCGCCCGTCTACCTGGCCACCGCCCAGGCCTGGGACGACGAGATGCGCGTCAAGATCGCGCGCCACCGTGCAACCCGGGGTGATGGATGGCTGACGCATGAGGCCCCGCTGGACCTGGCGCCCGTCCTTGCAGGGGCAAGGCCGCATCAGGCGGTCCTGCTGGATTGCGCCACCCTTTGGCTGAGCAACCAGATGTTGGCCGAACATGACCTCGACGCCGAAGAGGCCGCGCTGTTCGCAGCGCTGGACGCCTGTGCCGCACCCGTGGTGGTGGTCAGCAATGAAATAGGCATGAGCGTTGTTCCCGAAAACGCCCTGGCGCGTCGCTTTCGGCAGGCGCAGGGCGAATTGAACCAGAGGCTTGCGGCACGGGCGGCCCTCGTGGTGGCGGTCATGGCGGGCCTTCCACTTGTCTTGAAGGGCCAGATGCCGGGGCAGGCGTCATGAGCCGTTTTTTCTGGGTGCGTCATGGTCCGACACATGCGAAATCCATGGTGGGCTGGTCCGATCTTCCGGCTGACCTGTCGGATAGCGCGCAGTTGGCGCGGCTGTCCAAGGCCCTGCCGCAGGATGCCATCGTGATTTCGTCAGACCTGGTGCGGGCCACGGCGACGGCCGATGCCATTGCAAACGGGCGGCATCGCCTGCCGCATGACCCGGACCTGCGCGAGATCCATTTCGGCGCATGGGAGCTTGCGCGCTTCGACGAGGTCGAGGATCAGGCCCGTCTGCGGGCCTATTGGGACAATCCCGGCGACATCCGCCCTCCCGGCGGCGAAAGCTGGCACGAGGTGTCGGCCCGGGTCGACAGCAGCGTGTCGCGGTTGATCGCAGCGCATCCGGGCCGTGACATCATTGCCGTGGCGCATTTCGGCGTGATCCTGACCCAGGTGCAGCAGGCCTTACAAATCGGCGCCTATGAGGCGTTCTCGCATCGGATCGACAACCTGTCGCTGACCGAACTGCATCTTGAGGACGGATCATGGCGGGCCCTGCGGATCAACCACCTGCCCTGATCACGCAGTTCGCGCGACGTGGGGCGTTAATCATTCCGAAAGAAAAACATCCTAGCCATTAACCATGGTGAAGGATGGGGTCAGGGATGGTGGCGCGCGCCTATACGGTGGCTTTTGAAGGTGTCTCGGCCCGCACGGTCGAGGTGCAATGTGCCGTCACGCCGGGATTGCCGGGGTTTTCCGTAGTGGGCTTGCCGGACAAGGCCGTGTCCGAGGCGCGCGACAGGGTGCGCGCGGCGTTGAGCGCCATGGCAATCGCCCTGCCCAGCAAGCGGATCACCGTGAACCTGTCGCCGGCAGACCTGCCCAAGGAAGGAAGCCATTTCGATCTGCCGATCGCGCTGGCATTGCTGGCCGCGCTCGAGATCCTGCCCCCGGATGCGGTGGAAGGTGCCACGGCGCTGGGGGAATTGTCGCTGGACGGCTCTCTTGTGGGCGTGCTGGGGGCCCTGCCCGCAGCCATGACCGCCGCAGAGGAGGACCGCATCCTTGTCTGTCCGCGCGCCTCTGGCGCCGAGGCGGCCTGGGTTGGCGGCTGCCAGGTCATCGCGGCGGCCAGCCTGATGGATGTGGTGCGCCATTTCACCGGGCAATCCCCCATTCTTCCGGCCGAACCGGGCGAGGTCACGGGCGAGACTCACGCGCGCTGCCTGCGCGATGTGAAGGGTCAGGAACGCGCCAAGCGGGCGCTTGAAATCGCCGCCGCCGGGCGGCATCACCTGCTTTTGATGGGCACCCCCGGATCGGGCAAATCGATGCTGGCCGCGCGCCTTCCCGGCATCCTGCCGCCCCTGTCGGCGGCCGAGGCGCTGGAAACCTCGATGATCCATTCACTGGCGGGCCTGCTGGACGAGGGGGGCATTTCACGGGCGCGGCCCTTCCGCGAGCCGCATCACACAGCGTCCATGGCCGCGATCGTGGGCGGGGGCCGCACGGCCCGGCCCGGCGAGATCAGCCTTGCGCATCACGGCGTGCTCTTCATGGACGAATTTCCCGAGTTTCCCCGCGGCGTGCTGGAAACCCTGCGCCAGCCGATCGAAACCGGTGAAGTGATGGTGGCGCGCGCCAATGCGCATGTGCGCTATCCCTGCCGCTTCATGCTGGTGGCGGCCGCCAATCCCTGCAAATGCGGCTATCTGACCGATCCGGCAAGGGCTTGCACCCGCGCGCCGATCTGCGGCGAGGATTACATCGGACGGATCAGCGGCCCTTTGATGGATCGCTTCGATCTGCGGATCGAGGTGCCACCTGTCGCCTATACCGACATTGACCTGCCCGCTTCGGGCGACAGTTCGGCCGAGGTGGCAGCGCGGGTGGCCGCGGCGCGAAAGATCCAGGCCACACGTTATGCCGAGGTGGCGGGCATGCACCTGAATGCCGATGCCGAGGGGGCCGTGCTCGACCGGATCGCGACACCCGACGCCGCCGGCAGGGCACTTCTGGGGCGGATCGCGGACCGCTTCGGCCTGACCGCGCGCGGCTATCACCGGGTCTTGCGGGTCGCGCGCACCATAGCTGACCTTGAAGGGGCCGAGGATGTCGCCAGTGTCCATGTGGCCGAAGCGGCCAGCTACCGGCTTGTCGGCGTCAGGGAAGCCTGATCCGGATCAGGCGCGCCTTGCTTCGATCCGTTCCCAGATGCGTGCGGCGATATTGACGCCATCGAAGCGTTCAAGTTCCTGGATGCCGGTCGGCGAGGTCACGTTGATCTCGGTCAACCAGGTGCCGATCACGTCGATTCCCACGAAAACCTGCCCCTTTTCGCGCAGCACCGGACCGATGCGTGCACAGATCTCGAGGTCGCGTTCGGTCAGCCCGATCTTTTCGGGGCGCCCGCCCACATGCATGTTGGACCGGGTTTCCCCGGCAGCGGGCACACGGTTGATCGCGCCCACGGGTTCACCATCCACGAGGATCACGCGCTTGTCGCCCCTGGTCACATCGGGCAGGTATTTCTGCACGATCAGCGGTTCGCGGCTGAACCCGGTGAAAAGTTCATGCAGCGAGGACAGGTTGCGGTCGTCCGAGGTCAGCCGGAACACCCCCGCGCCGCCATTGCCGTAAAGCGGCTTGAGGATGACGTCGCCATGACGATCCTTGAAGGCGCGGATCGTCGCAAGATCGCGCGCGATCGTTGTGGGCGGGGTCAGATCTGGGAAATTCAGAACCAGCAGTTTCTCGGGGGAATTGCGCACCCAGAAAGGATCGTTCACGACAAGCGTTCCGGGGTGGATGCGGTCCAGCAGATGCGTGGTCGTGATGTAGAACATGTCGAAGGGCGGGTCCTGCCGCAGCCAGACCACGTCGAACTCCGCAAGGTCCACCTCGGCCTCCGCGCCAAGAGTGTAATGATCACCCTGCACGCGCTGCACGGTAACCGGCCAGCCCCGCGCCGTGATTCGACCTTCCTGGTAGGCCAGACGGTCAGGCGTGTAGTAAAACAGATCATGACCGCGAGCCTGGGCTTCCTCCATCAGGCGGAACGTGCTGTCGGCATTGATGTTGATCGGCCCGATCGGGTCCATCTGAAAGGCGATTTTCATGTCCGGCTCCCCTGAGGATAGAGCCTTTACATGGCGCAACCCAAGCGGCGAGACAATCCGAAATGCCAGTCGGGGCGCGCGCGGGTCGCGCGGCAACACCCGCTGCCGCAGGTCTCAGCCTTCAAGCGCGAAGGCGTTTTCCAGGATATCGATCGCGCCGGCCTGGTCGACCGTCGCCAGATCGAAACGCATTTCGGTCATTTGCGAACGATCGGTCCGGCCCAGGAATTCCGTGGCCGCTTCCAGAATGCGGTCGCATTGGGCACGGCCAAGCGACCTGATCGCAGCGTCGAAACTGCGGCTTTTCTTAACTTCGACAAAGACCAAGGCAGACCCATCGGCAAAGATCATGTCGATTTCCGCGCGCGTTCCGCGCCAGCGGCGGGCCACCAGCGCCATGCCCTTGCGCAGATAGGCTTTTTCAACGGTGTCTTCGGCGGCAAGTCCCGAAAGATACGACAGACGGCCACGATCCCGACGGGCCGATCGCACCGCGGAGGACGGGCCCGATTCTCCTGCTGCCTGCAGCGGAACGGACGGGCAAGGCGATTCAGGCAGGGGCAGCGGCAGGTCAAGCTGTACCGGCCGCACAATTTGCCCTGTCGGATCGAAGCGTATCGTCATTCACCCTGCTCCAGCTTGAGGGCCATCTGGTAGACCTGCCTGCGCGCAAGACCTGTCCGTGCCGACACCTCATCCGCCGCGTCGCGCACCGATTTGTCCTTCAGCGCCTCCTTGAGCATCTGGTCTACATCAGATTCCCTAATATTCTCCGAAGACTTCCGCTCGATCAGGACGACCATCTCGCCCTTGAGGGTTCTTTCGGCGCAGACATCGCCGATTTCTTGCAACGTGCCGGAAATCACCTCCTCGAATTTCTTGGTCAGTTCGCGGCACAGCGCGGCCTTGCGGTCAGCGCCCAGGACCTCGGCGCAGTCTCGCAGCATGGCCGCGATCCGCTTTGGCGATTCGTAGAAGACAAGTGTTCCCGGAATATCGGCATACCGGCGCAGGGCGGTCTTGCGCTGGCTGGCGCTGTTGGGCAGGAAACCCGCAAAAAAGAACCTGTCCGTCGGCAGGCCGCCGATGGTCAGCGCCGTGATCACCGCCGAGGCCCCCGGCGCCGCTGTCACCGCAATTCCCGCCTCGCGCGCCGCGCGCGCCAGATCGAATCCCGGATCGGCCACCATGGGCGTGCCCGCCTCGGATGCATAGGCAAGGCTGCGGCCCTGGGCCATCTGCTCCAGCAGGCGCGGCCGCATCTGTGCGCCATTGTGGTCGTGATAGGCCAGGACCTGACGGTCCCCAAGCGGAATACCATGTATTTCCATCAGCTTGCGCAGGGTTCGCGTATCTTCCGCCGCCAGCACGTCGGCGCTTGCCAGAACGTCCAGGGCGCGCAGCGTGATATCGCGCGCGGACCCGATCGGCGTGGACACAAGGTAAAGACCTGGTGACAGTTTCACGGATTTTGGATTCAATGCTGGACCCCTTCGGCGTGGTGTTTATGATGAATTCAAGTGCCGGTGGCGCAGATCACCGCTGTTGTCGAGGGAGAAATCTGTTTCATGTTTGCGTTCAAGTCACCCCCCCGCAAGTCATTCCTGACGCCCGTCCATCGAATTGCCGAAACCGCGCGGCTGATGTTGCAGCGGAGTTTTCGGGCGATCGCGCCGTCGCGCCGTGCCGCGCTGGCCCTTGTCGCCATCGGTGCAGTCGCTGCATGCGAGCCGATCGGCACCACGGCGGGACGACCGGGCCCGTCCATCAACACGTCCGCGCCGGTGCCCGTCGCGCTGCTGGTTCCGCGCGGATCCGCCAATGCCAGCGACGAGGTTCTGGCACGGTCGCTGGAAAACGCGGCGCGGCTGGCCATCGCGGATCTGGGTGACGTGGCCATCGACCTGCGCGTCTATGGTACGGCCGGCGCTGCCGCCAGCGCACAGCAGGCCGCCCTTCAGGCCGTGGCCGACGGGGCCGCAATCATCCTGGGGCCGGTTTACGGCGAGAACGCCAATGCCGCGGCCGTCGCCGTCGCCTCCAGCGGGGTCAGCGTGCTGGCCTTCACCAACAACAGCTCCATCGCGGGCGGCAACCTGTTCGTTCTGGGGCCCACATTCGACAACACCGCCGATCGGCTGTCCAGCTATGCGGCGCGCCAGGGCAAGGGCCGCGTCGTCGTGGTCTATTCCGAGGATGTGGACGGCCGTGCGGGACGTCAGGCCATCGAGACGGCGCTGGCCCGCAGCGGCGGCACACTGGTTGGCAGCGTGGGGCATGAGTTCTCGCAGAACGGGGTTGTGCAGGCCATTCCGCAAATCGTCACCACGGTGCGCGATGGCGCGGCTGATGCCGTATTTCTGACCGCGAATACTGCGGGTGCCCTGCCGCTTCTGACACAGCTGATGCCCGAGGCGGGCATCTCGCCTGCAGTCACGCAGTATATCGGCCTGACCCGCTGGGACGTGCCCAGTCAGACGCTGGATCTGCCGGGGGTTCAGGGCGGATGGTTCGCCATTCCGGACCCGACCATGACGGCGCGGTTCCGTGACAGGTACCAGACCGCTTATGGCGAGGCGCCACATGCCATCGGCGGACTGGCCTATGACGGCATTGCCGCCATCGGGGCGCTGATCAGTTCCGGACGCCCTGATGCGCTGAGCCGGGCCAGCCTGACGCAAGGGGCTGGCTTTCAGGGGGTGAACGGCATATTCCGTCTGCGTGAGAACGGTACCAACGAACGCGGGCTGGCCGTGGCCCAGATCCGCGACAGACAGGTGGTTGTGATTGACCCTGCCCCAAGAACCTTTGGCGGTGCCGGATTCTGATCCGGCGCCAGCTTCGACCGCACTGACCCCACGCACCGCACCGGACGATCTGATCTGTCCTGCCGCGTCGATTTTCGATGCGACGGCCGTTGCCCGGGCGCTGGCCGATGCCACGGCGGGACTTGAACCCGGCCAGATACGCGGCGCGGTCGTCCCGATCCTGTCGCAGGCCTTGCAGCAGGGACGCGCCGCGATCGCCGAGGCCTTTGCCGCGCGTCCGTTCGATGCGCGCCCCGTGACACGTTCCTACTGCTGGCTGACCGATTGCATCGTGGCCAGCGCGCATGATGTGGCAATACGGGTGGTGCATCCGCAATCCCCTGCAACGGATGGCGAGCGCCTGGCGATGATCGCCGTCGGTGGCTATGGCCGCGGAGAGATGGCACCCCAATCGGATGTGGACCTGCTGTTTCTCAGCCAGACGCGGATCTCGCCCTGGGCGGAAGCCGTCATCGAGACCATGCTTTACATCCTTTGGGACCTGCGCCTGAAGGTAGGCCATGCCAGCCGCACCATGAAGGACTGCCTGCGGCTGGGAGCCGAGGATTTCACGATCCGCACCGCCTTGCTGGAACATCGCTACCTGGCCGGTGACGCGGCGCTTGCGGATCAGCTTGACCGCCGCCTGAAGAACGAACTGTTCAAGGGTACGGCGCGGGAATTCATCGAGGCGAAGCTGTCGGAACGCGAGTCGCGCCATGAAAAGCAGGGCGGCCAGCGTTACATGGTCGAACCCAATGTGAAAGAAGGCAAAGGCGGCCTGCGCGACCTGCAATCGCTGTTCTGGATCGCCAAGTACCTGCACGGGGTCCAGAATCCCGCAGAGCTGGTTCGCATCAAGATGTTCCGCCCCGAGGAATTCGCGACCTTCCAGAAGGCCGAGAATTTCCTGTGGGCCGTGCGCTGCCATCTGCACCTGATCACCGGACGCCCCGCCGATCAGCTGACCTTTGACCTGCAGGTCCAGGTGGCTGAACGCATGGGCTATGTCGACAAGGGCGGGCGCCGGGCTGTCGAACATTTCATGCAGGATTATTTCCGCCACGCGACATCCGTGGGCGATCTGACGCGGATCTTCCTGACCAAGCTGGAAGCCCTGCATGTCAAGTCGGGCCCCCTGCTCGAGCGGATTTTCCGCCGCTCGCCCAAGGTCAAGCCGGGCTACCAGGTCATCCACAACAGGCTTGCGATCGAGAACGAGGCGAAGTTTCTCGAAGACAAGGTGAACCTGCTGCGCCTGTTCGAAGAGGCGTTGCGCACGGGCATGCTGATCCACCCGGACGCCATGCGCCTGGTGACCGCGAACCTGCACCTGATCGATGACGATCTGCGCACCACCCGCGAGGCGCAGCAGATCTTCATGGACCTGCTGCTGAAACACGGCAACCCCGAGCGCGCCTTGCGCCGCATGAACGAGCTGGGGATGCTTGCGGCCTTCATCCCCGAATTCGAACCCATCGTGGCGATGATGCAGTTCAACATGTATCACAGCTATACGGTCGACGAGCATACGATCCAGTGCATCAGCAACCTGGCACAGATCGAACGGGGCGAACTGGTCGAAGAACTGCCTGTCGCCTCGGGCATCCTGCGCGCGGGCGTGAACCGCAAGGTTCTCTATATCGCGCTTCTGCTGCATGACATCGGCAAGGGCCGGGCCGAGGACCATTCCGTTCTGGGCGCGCAGATCGCGCGCAAGGTCGCGCCGCGCCTTGGACTGAACAAGGCCGATTGCGAAACGGTGGAATGGCTGGTGCGCTACCACCTGCTGATGTCGGACATGGCGCAGAAACGCGACCTGTCCGACCCTCGCACCCTGCGCGATTTCGCCAAGGCCGTGCGCACCCGCAAGCGGCTGGACCTGCTGACGGTGCTGACCGTCTGCGACATTCGCGGCGTCGGCCCCCATACCTGGAACAACTGGAAGGCCATGCTGATCCGCCAACTCCACCGCGAGACGACACGCGCGCTGGAACACGGGCTTGAGGATCTCAATCGCGAGCATCGCGGCGCCGAGGCAAAGGCCGCGTTGCGCGATGCCCTCAAGGGGTGGGACAGCGCGACACTCAAGACCGAGCTGGGCCGGCACTATCCGCCCTATTGGCAGGGTCTGGACACCCGCACGCAGGTGGTCTTTGCCAATATGCTGCGCGATCTGCCAGACGACGAGATCCGCATCGACCTGGTCCCGGACGAGGATCGCGATGCGACCCGCGCCTGTTTCGCGCTGTCGGATCACCCCGGCATCTTCTCGCGCCTTGCCGGGGCACTGGCGCTGGTGGGGGCAAACGTGGTGGATGCGCGCACCTATACGTCCAAGGACGGCTTTGCCACGGCGGTCTTCTGGATCCAGGACGAAAGCGGCAGCCCCTATGACGCGACCCGCCTGCCCCGCCTGCGCCAGATGATCGGCAAGACCCTCAAGGGCGAAGTGGTCACGACCGAGGCGATCAAGAGCCGCGACAAGATCAAGAAGCGCGAACGCGCCTTCCGGGTCGCCACATCCATCACCTTCGACAACGAGGGATCCGAGATCTACACGATCATCGAGGTGGATACCCGCGACCGCCCCGGCCTGCTGTTCGACCTGACCCGCACGCTTGCAAATGCCAATGTCTATATCGCCAGCGCCGTGATCGCGACCTATGGCGAGCAGGTGGTCGATACCTTCTACGTCAAGGACATGTTCGGGCTGAAGTTCCATTCCCTGTCCAAGCAGAAGGCCCTTGAACGCAAGCTGCGGGACGCGATCGAAAAGGGCGTGGAACGGGCCATATCGTGATGTCCGGCGCGCGTCGCAAGTCAGCAGGGCCTTCCCTGCCGGGTTGCGGCAAAAGCCTGCCTGCCGTTCGGCCAACGATGGATCCGCATGGCTGGGCCTTCCAACCTGCAAGGGCTTGGGGTACTTCGAAGGCATGTGCATGAAAGGCCGCAAGCCATGAAACCCATCCGCCTGATCGCCGGCTTCATGACAGTGGGGCTCTGGACCCTGGCCAGCCGGGTTCTGGGTTTCGTGCGCGATGCGATGATCCTGGCCTATCTTGGCACCGGCCCCGCCTACGAGGCTTTCGTGGTGGCCTTCCGCCTGCCCAACATGTTCCGCCGCTTCTTTGCCGAAGGCGCGTTCAACATGGCTTTCGTGCCGATGTTCTCGAAGAAATACGAGGCTGGCGAGGACGCGCGCGACTTCGCCGAAAATGCCTTTTCGGGGCTGGCTTCGGTCCTGATCGTGCTGACGCTCGTGGCACAGCTGTGCATGCCCTGGCTGATCTACGGGATGGCCAGCGGCTTTGCGGGCCAGGAACAGTTCACGCTGTCGGTCGAATTCGGTCGCATCGTTTTTCCCTATATCCTTTTTATCTCGCTTGCGGCGCTCCTGTCCGGGGTGCTGAATGCGACGGGCCGCTTTGCGGCCGCCGCGGCCGCACCGGTTCTTTTGAACGTGATCCTCGTGGGGGCCATGGTCGGTGCCGCGTCGCTGGACGTCGATGTGGGCGCGGCGCTGATCTGGGGCATTCCCGTCGCCGGTGTCGCGCAACTGGCGCTGGTCTGGTATGCGGCCCGCCAGGCCGGGTTCACCCTGATGCCGCGCCGCCCGCGCTGGACGCCCGAGATGCAGCGCCTCGTGCGCATCGCTGTTCCGGCGGCGCTAGCGGGTGGTGTCGTGCAGGTCAACCTGCTGGTCGGCCAGCAGGTCGCCAGCTATTTCGACCGTGCCGTCGGCTGGCTTTATGCGGCTGACAGGCTGTACCAGCTGCCGCTGGGCGTCGTCGGCATCGCCATCGGCGTGGTGCTTTTGCCCGATCTGTCGCGCAGGCTGGCCGCCAATGACGACGCGGGCGGGCGCAACGCTCTCAGCCGCGCGGCAGAGATATCGTTGGCCCTGACCATTCCCGCCGCAGTGGCCCTGATGGTCGTGCCGCTGCCGCTTGTCTCGGTGCTGTTCGAACGCGGCGCGACCACCTCGGACGACAGTGCCGCCATTGCCATGGCCGTGGCGGTCTATGGCCTTGGCCTGCCCGCCTTCGTGGTTCAGAAGATCCTGCAACCGCTTTACTTCGCCCGCGAGGATACGCGCAGCCCGTTCCGCTATGCGGTCGTGGCCATGGTAGTGAACGCTGCCCTCGCGATTGGTCTGGCCCCCGTGATCGGCTGGATTGCCTGCGCCATCGCCACCACGCTGGCGGCATGGATGATGGTGGCGCTTCTGGCGCGCGGGACGCGCCCGATGGGCGAGGTCGCCCGCTTCGATGCACGCTTTCACCAGCGGATCTGGCGGATCATCGCGGCATCCGCCGCCATGGGCCTTGTGCTCTGGCTGGCGATGGTGGGCATGTCGCCCTTCTTCGCGATGGCGGGATGGCGCTATCTGGCGCTGCTGGGGCTGATCCTGATCGGCATGATCAGCTATTTCGGCATCGGGCAGCTGATCGGTGCCTTCCGACTGGGCGAATTCCGGCGTGCCTTCCAGCGTGGCGGCAGCGCATGATCCCTCAGCCCGCAGCCGCGGCCAGCAGGGCAATCACCCTGTCATCTTCCACCTGGTCGAAAACCGCGTAATGCGCACCGACCGCGATGAAATGCGAGGGCTGGAGCAGGCAGATCACATCATCCGCCAAAGGGGCAAGCGCCTCCAGGGCTTCAGGCGATGCGACAGGCACGGCCAGCACCAGGCGTGCCGGGTTCTGCTTCCTGACGGATCGCAGCGCCACGCGGACCGTGGCCCCGGTGGCGATCCCGTCATCCACGATGATCGCGGTGCGTCCGCCCAGCGGGACAGGATCGCGCCCGGCCAGGTAGGCTGCCCGCCGCCGCGCGATCTCGGCCAGGGCGGGTTCGGCCAGCTTCACGATGTCCAGCCTGTCATAGCCTGCGTGACGGGCAATGCCCTCATTCACCTCAAGATCGGGGCGCGCCCCGTCCACGACAGCAGCCAGGGCCACCTCGGGTTGCTCCGGCAAACCGATCTTGCGTACCATCACAAGGTCCAGCGGGGCTTTCAGGGCACGGGCCACCTCGATCGCCACCGGCACACCGCCCCGCGGCAACGCCAGCACCACGGGATCATCCAGATCAAGCTCTGCCAGGGCCAGGGCCAGTTGCCGCCCCGCATCCGTCCGATCCGCAAATCGCATCGCGCGCCTCCCCCTGCGGGCAGGCTCCGGGCCAAGGACCGCCGAAGCTACCCGCAGGCAGTCTAGCCGATTCTGCTTCTTCTTGCCGCAAATATCCCCGCGCGGAGCGCATCCGGACGGTGCCGCGCGCGCATCAGTCGTGGCGCAGCTTTTCGCGCAGCCGCGCAAACCCGCCCGGGCTGACCACGAAGGACAGCCCGAAACCGAAGACGAAACCCGACAGGTCCGCGATCCAGTCGCGGCTACCGCCGAACAGGATGCCGAAGACCAGCTGGATCCCCATCAGGAAGGCGATCAGCGTGAAGGCGCGGATCTGCGGCCCGCCCTCCTGCCCCAGCCTGAGCCACAGCAGGTAAGTGAAGGCCCCGATCAGGCCATAGACCCCCGGAAAGGCCCCGAGCAGCGGAATGGGCGAAGCGGCCAGCAGACCATAGATCGCAGCCCCTCCGATCGAGGCGCCGAAAAATACAGCAAGGACAGCCCAGCCCCGGAACACCTCGCCCACGAACTTGCCCAGCGCCAGCAGCATCACACCGGCGAACAGCGCATGGGTGAAATTGCCATGGATGAAGGGATAGGTGACGAAACGGGCCAGATGCTCGGTCGGCCAGCGGCCATTCGCCAGCATCCACTGGAATATCTCGGCAGAAAACGCATAGCCCTGGATTGCGCCCAGCCGCCAGCCGATGGCTTGCGGCCCGCCGATGATCCCCTGCGCGCCCAGGCTGAACAGCGCCTCGATCCCCATGACGACGGCGAACAGCGCGATCACCACGCGCGGCAGCGGGTTGACGGGGCTTGCGTTGAAACCGCCCGTGTTCTGGCGTTGTGGCTGCATGACGGACCTTTGCTTGACGGGGCACTGGGGCATGGGTAAGCCAGCCGCACCCATAAATCCAGACGGAGATGTCATCATGGCGGATGCGGTCCACACGCAATCCAACCCGAACGCGGCCTTCACCCCGCGCGTCTTCTCGGGGATCCAGCCCTCGGGCGGGCTGACCCTTGGCAATTACCTTGGCGCGATCAAGCGCTTCGTGCAGATGCAGGACAGCGGCACGCCCACGATCTATTGCGTGGTCGATCTGCATGCCATCACCGTCTGGCAAGACCCCGCTGCCCTGCGCCGCCAGACGCGCGAGCTGACGGCGGGCTACATCGCCGCCGGTCTGGACCCGGCGAAGTCGATCCTTTTCAACCAGAGCCAGGTGCCCGAACATGCGCAACTGGCCTGGATCTTCAACTGCGTGGCGCGGATGGGCTGGATGGGCCGGATGACCCAGTGGAAGGACAAGGCGGGCAAGAATGCCGAGAACGCCTCGCTGGGCCTGTTTGCCTACCCTGCGCTGATGGCCGCGGACATCCTGCTCTATCATGCGACGCATGTGCCGGTCGGCGAGGATCAGAAACAGCATCTTGAACTGACCCGCGATGTGGCAGCCAAGTTCAATCATGATTACGGCGTCGATTTCTTCCCGATCACCGAACCGGTGATCGAAGGGGCCGCCACCCGCGTCATGAGCCTGCGGGACGGGTCCAAGAAGATGTCGAAATCCGATCCGTCGGATGCAAGCCGCATCAACATGACCGACGATGCCGACACGATCGCCAAGAAGATCCGCAAGGCCAAGACCGATCCCGAGGCGCTGCCGTCCGAGGCCGCAGGGCTGGAGGGCCGCCCGGATGCGCGCAACCTGGTGAACATCTATGCCGCCCTGTCCGACAGCACGGTGGATGCGGTGCTGCATGAGGTCGGAGGCAAGCAGTTTTCCGAGTTCAAGCCCATGCTGGCCGATCTGGCGGTGGCGAAACTCTCGCCCATCTCGTCGGAAATGGCGCGGCTGATGCAGGACCCGGCCGAGATCGACCGGATCCTCGGACAAGGTGCTGCCCGCGCCCGCGAGATCGCCAGCCCGATCCTGCAAAAGACCTATGACATCGTGGGCATGATCCGCAGTTGACGCGCGGTGGCGCGATCCGCCTGATGGCACGACTGCTGCTGACCGGGCTGATGATCGCATCGCTGATGCTGGCGGCGATCAACATCTCGGCCCTGGCGAAGGCCCCTGTCGGCGCGGCCTTCGTTGCGCGCAGCACAGACGGGCTGGCGGCCGCGACTGAACATGCGCTGGCCGTTCACGCCACGCCCGAGGCCGTCGCGGCGCGGATCGAGGATCTGCTGACCGAGGTGCCGCGCAACTGGCTGGCGATCGAAGCGGTCGAGGGGGTGGCGGCGGAACGCGCCATTCCCCTGCCCACCGATCTGCTGGCACGGCGCGCGGCAGCATGGGAGGCGGATAGCGGGTTCTGGAAAAATGCTGGCCAGTGCCTGCAATGCATCCGCGATGCAACAGTCTGCGACATGACCCTGGTTCTGCTGTGCCGCGCCCCGATCGAGTTGTCGCCCCTCGGCGATCTGGCCGGCGTCACCCGGGGCGGGCTTGACTACATCGCGGGACGCGATGTGGATGAGGTCGAATTGATCCTCTCGGTCATCGGGTTGACGGCCGTGACGCTGGCGCTGTGGTCGGGTGGCAGCAGCCTGACCATCAAGGCCGGTGCCGGATTGGGCAAAATGGCCAAATCCATGAACCGCTTGCCCGATGCCATGACCCGGCCACTGGTGCGCGTTTTCCGCGAAGGCGTGGATTGGAGCGGGATCGGACAAGTGCGCGGGCTGGATGATCTGGCCGGGCTCATGCGCCCGGCCGTTATGCGCCCTGCCGCCGTGCTCGTCGAGGACGCCGGACGTCTGGTCGGCAACACATCGACCCTCGAGACGCTGCACCTGATGAAATACCTCGACGACCCCGCCGATCTGTCGCGGATGGCGCGCGCCTCGGATGCGCTGGGGCCGCGGATGGTGGGTACGATCGAAATACTGGGCAAAAGCCGCGTGATGCGGCTGACGATGCGTGTCGCCGATGAGGTCTGGTTCATCTTCGGCGGCCTGATCGGGGCGCTGGCATCCTTGCTTGCCCTGCTGCAATCCCTGCTGATCAGCGCCCTGACACGCCGGTTGCGCCGTGCCGCGCGGAACGCGCATGACGCTTGACGCAGGTCAATGCCCGACAGGGTCACGACTGCTATGATCCTTTCTTGGCAAGGGGGATCATATGGCAGACCACGGCGCAAAAACGGCTGGGACGCGGACCGGAAAACCCAAGGGCGACAAGTTCGCGGCCACAAAGCCGCTGCAGCTTCCTGCGGTCGTGCCTGACGCGCCGGCGGCGGCGCTGCATGAAGGGCGACCCGCGCATCCCCATCAGAACCTAGACCGCAGCGTCATGGCGGCGATGGCGCAGGTCACGGGCGGCGTCTCGCCCCATGCGGTGGCCGATGCCTGGACCGATTGGTGGTTGCACATGGCCCGCGCGCCGGGGCGGCAACTGGAACTGATCGAAAAGGCCCAGCAAAACACCCTCAGGCTGATGCAGCACGGTGCGGCGGCCTTGACAGGCAAGGCGGACGAGGCCCCCTTCAGCCCCAAGGCCAATGACACGCGCTGGTCCCATCCCGACTGGGCCAAACCGCCCTTCAGCCAATGGCAGCAGGGCTTCCTTGCGGTTCAGGACTGGTGGGATCACGCCACCGACGACCTGCGTGGCCTGCGCCACAAGAGCGCCGAGCGCACGGGCTTCATGATGCGGCAGGTGCTGGACACGGTCGCGCCCTCGAACTTTCCCGCCCTGAACCCTGAGATCATCGAGAAGACGGTCGAGACCCATGGCCGGAACCTTGCCGAAGGTGCCGCGCATCTGGCCGCCGACATGGTGCAGACGCTGACCCAAGCCAAACGCCCCATCCCCGAGGACTATGCCCTGGGCCGGCATCTGGCCTGCACACCCGGCAAGGTCGTCTTTCGCAACGACATCATGGAGCTGATCCAGTACAGCCCGCAGACGGATCAGGTGCATCCCGAACCGGTGCTGATCGTGCCCGCCTGGATCATGAAATACTACATCCTTGACCTCTCGCCCGAGAATTCGCTGATCCGCCATCTGGTCGCGCAGGGTTTCACGGTTTTCTGCATCTCCTGGTGCAACCCGACAGCCGATCAGGCCGACCTGTCGCTTGAGGATTACCGCAAGCGTGGCGTCATGGCAGCGCTGGAGGCGATCAACGCGATCGTTCCGGGGCGCAAGGTGCATGCCAACGGCTATTGTCTGGGCGGCACGATGCTTGCGATCGCGGCGGCCAGCATGGCGCGCGATGGCGATGACAGGCTGGCCTCGGTCACGCTGATGGCCGCACAGGTCGATTTCGTCGAAGCGGGCGAGCTGCTGCTGTTCCTGGATGAAAGCCAGGTCGCCTTTCTTGAGGACATGATGTGGGAACAGGGCTATCTGGACCGCCCCCAGATGGCACGCACCTTTGCCGCGATCCGGGCCGAGGACCTGATCTATACCCGTGCCGTGCGGCGGTACTTCCTGGGCATCGAGGACCTGCCGTCGGATATCACGGTGTGGAACGGCGACACGACACGGATGCCCGCGCGGATGCATTCCGAATACCTGCGCGGGATCTTCCTTGAAAACCGGATCAGCGCGGGGCGTTTCGCGGTCGAAGGCCGCGTGATCGCGCTCAAGGACATCACCGCGCCGATGTTCGTGGTGGCGACCGAAAGCGATCACATCGCGCCGTGGCGGTCGGTCTACAAGACGCAGCTTTTCACCGACAATGACCTGACATTCGTTCTGACCAAGGGGGGACACAATGGCGGCATTCTCAGTGAACCGGGGCACAAGGGGCGACACTACCGCATCAGCCATCGTCAAGCGGGCGCGCGCTACATGGGGCCTGAATCATGGCTGAAAGGGCATGCGCCGCAGCCCGGTTCGTGGTGGCAGGAATGGACATGCTGGCTGGCCCGAACCAGCGGGGCCACTGTCGCACCGCCGCCTATGGGGGCGCAGGACAAAGGCTATCCCGCCCTGTGCGACGCGCCCGGCACCTACATCCACCAGGGTTGAGCGACCGCAGGGGCCAACCTCTGCGCGGTCTGGATTTTGCGGTTCAGATCAGCCGCACCTGCGTTCCGATCCGGGCCAGGGCGAACAGCTCTTCGATATGCTCGTTATAAAGCCCGATGCATCCGTCAGAGGAGGCACGCCCGATCTTGCGCGTGTCATGGGTGCCGTGGATCAGGTAATACTGCCAGTCGAGATAGAGCGCATGGGTGCCAGGCGGATTTTGCGGCCCGGCCGCCACGGTCTGCGGCAGGCTGGGGTCGCGTTCGCGCATCGAAGGGGTGGGCGTCCATGTCGGCCCCTCGCGCTTGCGCACGATCCGCGTGTATCCAAGGCGCGTCAGGTCATCGCTGGCAGGCACGGAACTCGGGTAAAGGCGGTAGATGGCTTCATCCTCTGACCAGAAATGCACCGCGCGCGAGCGGGTATCGGCCAGGATCACGCCATTCTGCAGCGTCTCGAAATGATCCTGCCAGCGGATCATGCGAAACGAAGACAGGTTGTTGCGCACCCCCTGCCCTTCGGGGCGGAACTGCGGCTCCTGTGCGGCCCCGGCACGCCCGGCCAGAAGGGTGGCCGCCCCGGCGGTCACCATGGCGCGTCTTGTCATACGGTTCATCTTGCTGCCTCCCAGCGGGTCCGTTGCCGCCCGCGTCTTGCCTGACGGTGCTTAAATCCCGCAGCGGCCCAAGGCTCAAATCACGATGGCTTGGGGTCGGCGTTATCTGCATCGCTGCACAGGGACGGTGCAGCCCCGGCTCTTAACGAAAGGACGCGCAAAGGGCATATTGTCTGCAAAGGAGACCCCGCCATGACACAGTATGCCGCACATCCACAAACCCGCATCGGTCATGTCCACCTCAAGGTGGCGGACCTTGAACGTGCGATAGCCTTCTATCGCGATGTCATGGGGTTTGCCGTGGAACAAAGGTACGGCGATCAGGCCGCCTTTCTGTCGGCAGGCGGTTATCATCACCACATCGGGCTGAACACATGGGAAAGCCGTGGCGGCACGCCTGCCCCGCATGGCCACACCGGGCTTTACCACACCGCCTTTCTCTACCCTGATCGTGCTGCACTGGGGGCGGCCCTGCGGCAGGCGATCACCGCCGGTGTCGAGATCGAGGGCGCGGCAGACCATGGTGTGTCCGAGGCGATCTATTTCAGCGACCCCGATGGCAATGGCATCGAGATCTATCGTGACCGTGCGCCCGAGGACTGGCCGCGCACCAGCGACGGACAACTGGCCATGGTCAACAAGCGGCTGGATCTGAACGCCCTGCTGGCCGAGGCGCGATAAGCCTGCCGGGGCCGGTGCAACAGCCGAAAATGCCGGAAAATCGGACCAATAGCGTCACGAAAATGACATTTCGCCCGGATAAACCTGATCACATGTACCAGACAGGCCGGAATTTCTCGATCCGTGCCCGTCACATGTTCCCCGGGTAAAGCGTACCGCCCCTTTGAGGGGTGTATATCACCTGATCATTGGACCAGTATCCTTTTCAAGCATGCAGCACCCGGCCCATGTCCCTTGGGTCGGGTGTATTTCCTTCCAAGGCATGACCCGCCTGCGGTTTGACATGCCTGACCGTTCTTGCATCTTTACCGGACTGGCCCTGCCGGTGCAGGATGATGGCAGCACCGCCTTCAGCAAACGGGGTTGCATGTATTTCAAGAGCAAGCGCACGGTCATCACGGAGGCCCTGGAGGACTGGCGCAGCCGGGGTCTGCTGGACCCCGTGACGGCGCAACGCCTGCAGGATGATCTGGAACAGGGCAAGGTCCACTACAGTTTCAATGCCTTCATCATCACGGCGGGGATCATCTGCCTGTGCTTTGCGGCCATGACCTTCGTTGCCGCAAATTGGGAAGAGATGGATCGCCTGCTCAGGCTTGCGCTGGTGATGGCGGCGCTATGGGCGGCCTGGGGCGCAGCCCTCTGGGCTGGCCTGCGCGGCCTTCACTGGTGGCACGAAGGCCTGATGCTGCTGGGATGCGGCATGTTCGGGGCCGGGATCATGCTAGTCAGCCAGATCTATCACATCCAGGGCAATGCCGCCGATGCGGTCTGGCTGTGGGGCTTGGGCAGCCTTCTGGCGGCGGTGCTGGCGCGGGGGACAATGACACTTGCCCTGACCATCGGGCTTTTCGCGCTGTGGCACGGGATGCAGATCGACATCGCGGCCAGGGCGCATGATCTGAACCTTGTCTACCTGGTCTGGTGGCTGGCAGGGGCCGGGCTGGCCTGGTGGCAACGCAACCGGCTGGCCGGGCATCTGAGCGTTCTGGCCCTGTGCCTGTGGTTGCTGAGCGCCTTGGCGACGGTGCAATCACCGCATGCCGCGGCCCTGATGCTGCTGGCCGCGACGGTCAGCGTGATGTCGGGCTTGCTTGCCTCTTTTTCCGGGCGGCGGTTTCTTCACGGGTTCGAAGCCCCGATCCTGGCCTATGCCGCGCTGGTACTCGGGGCCTGCGCCTTCTACCTGACGCTGTCACACGGGGCTCATGACCGGCCGATGCCCGGTGATGACATGGCACATGGCACGCTCTGGTCCGTGCTGGCCTTGCTGGCCGCACCCTCTGTCGTGCTGGCGCTGCTGGCGCGGGTCCAGGCCTGGAGGCTGGCCTATGACCTTGCCGCATGCGCGGGTCTGGGGATCATCCTTCTGCTGGCCCATGTGATGCCGAGGATACCGCTTTTGTCCGAGGCCCTGCTGCTTGCACCCTTCATCTGGATCACGCGCATGGGGTGGCGGCTGGATCAGCGCAGCCTGCGCGCCATCGGCATGGCCGGCTTCATCCTGGCGCTGCTGGTCGTCTACGACAAAACCGTGGGCAGCCTGATCGGCACCAGCGGCTTTTACCTGGGTGCGGGGCTGATCCTGCTAAGCGGGGCCTGGGTGGCCACGCGGCTGGGCCTCAAGGGAAAGGGCGGATCATGAGCAAGGCCCGCCCCCTGACCCGCCGCCGGCTGGTGACGGCGATCATCGTCGTCGCGCTGATCCAGACCGCGGCGCTGGCAAGGATGGTCACCGATCGCGCAGCCCTTCTGCGCAACGGTACCGAGGTCGTTCTGGAAACCGGCGCCATCGACCCGCGCGACCTGTTTCGCGGACATTACACGATCCTGAACCTGATGATCTCGCGGATCGACCCGAAAAGCGTGCGGGTTGACCCGGCCCTTGAACCCGGCATGCCGGTCTACGTGGTGCTGGGGCCCGGCGCCGACGGGTACTGGCAGGCTGAAAACCTGCTGGCGGCACCACCGGACAGCCCGGTTCCATTGTTGCGCGGGGTCTTTGAATACACTCGGGATACCGAGATCATCCTGTCCTTTCCGATCGACCGCTATTTCGCCCCCAAGGACCGGGCCCTTGAACTGGAAGGGATCAACCGCGATGGCCGAATGGGGGTGATCCTTGCGCTGGACGACAGCGGATATGGCGCCATCAAGGGCCTGATGATCGACGGGCAGCGGATCTACGAGGAACCGCTTTACTGATCCGCTTTTGCCGCAGCACTGCTGCTTTACTGCGCCGGACCGGCTGCTAAAGTCGGCGCGGCACTGAAAGGGACTGAGCATGGCGACTGGCACGAATATCCGCACCTATTTCAACGGCTCCTGGCATGCGGGCGATCTGCCGATCATGCGGGCCGCCGACCACGGCAGCTGGCTGGGCAGCACCGTGTTCGACGGGGCCCGCTACGTCAACGGCATGGCGCCCGATCTTGAAGCGCATTGCGCCCGCGTCAACCGTTCCGCCGAGGCGCTGATGATCACGCCGACAGTCGCGACGCAGGAGATGGTCGGGATCGTCCGCGAGGGCCTGGCCCTCTATCCCCGCGATGCGGCGGTCTATATCCGGCCCATGTACTGGGCCATCGATGGCGATCCCACGGCGATCGTGCCGTCACCCGACGCCACCGGCTTTGCGATCTGCCTCGAGGAAATCCCGATGCCGCCCGAGGGGGCCTCGACCACGCTGACGCGCACGCGCTTCCGCCGCCCGGTGCTGGAGGATGCGGTCGTGAACGCCAAGGCGGGCTGCCTTTATCCCAACAACGCACGCATGCTGGCCGAGGCGCGCGCCAAGGGTTTCGGCAATGCTCTGGTCGCCGATGCCCTGGGCAATGTGGCGGAAACGGCAACCGCCAATGTCTTCATGGTCAAGGACGGGATCGTCTTCACCCCGGTGGCGAACGGCACGTTTCTGGCGGGCATCACGCGGTCGCGCCATATCGCCAATCTGCGGGCCGACGGGATCGAGGTGCGCGAAACGGTGCTGAGTTTCGAGGATTTCCATGCCGCCGACGAAGTGTTCCTGACCGGCAACATGAGCAAGATCACTCCGGTGACGGCCTTTGACGATAAGCGCTATCCGGTCGGCCCGATCACGCGGCGCGCCCGTGATCTCTATTGGGCCTGGGCCGCAAGCGCGGGCTGAGCCACAAAGGGCACCGCGGGCGGCTGGGGCGGGATGCGCTCCGCGCGGGGATATTTGCAGCAAGAAGAAACAGGGGGCGCGTGCTGGCAGTTGCGCGGATCAGTGCCATCCGCCATGATCGCGCCCGAGGGAGAATGCACGATGCGAAAGTTTCTGGTGGTGCTGGATGACAGCCGCGAATGCCTGAACGCGATGCGCTTTGCGGCCATGCGCGCGGCGCGCACGGGCGGCGGGGTCGAGATCCTGTCGGTCATCCCGCCTGAAGAGTTCAATCACTGGATCGGCGTGGGCGACATCATGCGCGAAGAGGCGCGCGAGCGGATCCATGCGCATTTCGAGGTCTTCGCGAAATGGATGCGCGACAAGCAGGGCGTCGATCCGGAACTGGTCATCCGCGAAGGCGAGCCGGTGACCGAAATCCTGGCCCAGATCAGCGAGGACAATGATATCGGTGTTCTGGTGCTGGGCGCGGGAACCGACAAGAAGGGTCCGGGGCCGCTGGTCACGCAATTGACGCGCAGCGCCGGATCGCTGGCGGTTCCCATCACCATCGTGCCGGGCGACCTGTCGAAGGAACGGCTGGAAGCGATCACCTGAGCTTGCAAGCAACCGGAGCAACACAAGCTGGGCTGCTCCGGTTGGTGCCTTGGCTCATTGCTGGATCGATTCCAGGTACATTGCCAGCGACAGCACACGGCCGCGTGTCTCGAGAACACTGCCGTAGTCATCCGGTCCGGCTACGCTTTGTTCGGAGAACATGCTGCCGAACAGCGGCATCGCGCCGCCATGGGCACGCACACCCGTGCGTCCGTCGATGATGTGTATGACCTGCAGCATGGGGAATACCCCGTCATTCGCTTTCGACAGAAGTGTCAGGTTCGGAGAAGGTATCGTGAGGACATTGGCCATGTCCCCATCCCCCTTGCCGGCTGCGCCGTGGCATACGGCGCAATAATCGGCATAGAGACCTGCCCCGATTTCCTTGTCCTGCGCATGAGCAACTGATGCGAACGCCAAGGCACTTGTTACGGCCGTCAATCTTGCGAGCGATGAAAGTATCATCTTTCCACCCCCTGATATGAAAGCGCGCTTCCTCTCCCGTCTTTAGTTGGACACGAATCCTGCGCCCTTTCAATCACCCCAGGGTTGTATATTCAAAAAATAACATGTGTTCAGCTCTTGCGCAGGTGCGCAGTCAGCCTTGGGCGTCCAAACGGGCTTCGGAAGGCGTCCGCGCCAACAGGTGCGAGGCGTGGACATCGACCAGATGGCAAGGGGCAAGCCCCGCGGAATTCGGCGCGCGGCAGGGCGTCCTTCGCCATGTCGGTAGCGGCTTGCGCAAAAGTATCGGGCGCCACGTCCCGCAGGGATTTCAGCGCCTTCTGCAAGTGGATCTGCACCTCGACCAGCGCTGCACCGTCGCGTATCAGGGGGCGAAACGCGTCGATGACAGCCTCCTGCGGCATGACTAGGCGCACGAAGACATCCGGGTGGCCCTTGGGCTGAAAAGCAGGACTGCTCCTGCTTGTTTTGATGCAATTTTCCAAGATCGAATTTTTCTGGATTGATTTGTCCAACCCGTGGGGTTCAGCCGTTCGGTGTGCCCCACGGATCGGAACATCTGGATTTCGTTACGGCAGATTGTCCAAGCCAAAATCCATCGATGTTACGGTTGGATTGCTGCGCAGGAAACGCGCAAGGGCGAGTGTGAACGTCCTTGCCTGGGTGGGATCGCCGGCATTTTCAAACCCTCCGAAACTGCTTGCGCTCGCGCGCGGTTGGCTGAGACCGGGTGCAAACCTGGAACCGCCCGACACAACATCAACCTCGTCCTGAGTAAGCGTAGATATCATTTTCAATTCTCCCTGACTTTTGAAGGTAAAGCGGCGTGCATGATCGCAGCCGCTTCCACTTGTTTTGCACGGTCTGTCGCGCGCTTCATTTCAACTCATCGTTATACACGCGGAATTGAAGACTGTGCCTGGGTTTTTGTTGCATCGATTTGTCGATTACAGGCTATTCAGTCCTGCTAATTCACTTTTGAGGGTCGGCCGCAGCGCCAGTTGATGAATATCGCGTCTTTCAAATACCGCGCAGTGACTGTGAATAACTGCCTTAGCAGCGGGTCGGATCGTGTGAAGCGATGGGCAAAAGATCCGAGACCGGAAAGATCACCTGCATGTGACTTGACCCAACGACAGATTCGTTTGAATTTTTGTGTATTGTCACTGTCTTGGAGGACTTAAGGAAAGTCTGAAAAACCTGCCGGTTTCAGTGTGATGTGGTAGGCTGCGGGCATCGATCGAAGGAGACCGTGTTCATGCCCAAACAGCCCGCCATTCCCGGCCTTTGCGACGCGATGAAGAAGAAGATCACACGGCGCGAGCAGTTTCTGGCAGAGATGGATGCGGTGGTTCCGTGGGGGCGGCTGCTTGCGCTGATCGCGCCACATTACCCGAAGGTTGGGCCGAAGGGCGGGCGGCCTCCGATGCCGCTGGAGACGATGCTGCGCATTTACTTCCTACAGAATTGGTACGCCCTGAGCGACCCGATGGCCGAAGAGACGCTGTATGACAGTGAAGCGATGCGCCGCTTCGCTGGGATCGAACTGGGCTATGACCGCATCCCCGACGAGACCACCATCCTCAACTGCCGGCATCTTCTTGAGCGTCACGGGCTGACCGAGGTGATCTTCGCCGAAGTGAACGCGCATCTGGCAGACAAGGGGATCACGCTGCGCTCTGGCACGCTGGTGGATGCCACGATTATCGATGCGCCGTCTTCGACCAAGAACCAGGCCAGGGCGCGGGACCCCGAGATGTCTTCGACAAAGAAGGGCAATGACTGGTATTTTGGCATGAAGGCCCATGTCGGTGTCGACGTGGACAGCGGCACTGTCCACAGCCTAGAGGCCACGACCGCAAAGGTGCATGACAGCCGGGTCTGGGATGAACTGCTCCATGGCGAAGAGAAGTCGGTCTGGGCCGACAAGGGCTATGTCAGCGCCGAGCGCGAGGCTGCGTTCAGCAAGGATGGCAAGGTCTGGGGTGTGATGCGCAAGGCGCCCAAGGGCGGCAAGCTCGACCCCATCGACGAGGAGATCAACCGGATCATCGCCATGGTGCGCGCCAAGGTCGAACATCCCTTCCGGGTCATCAAGCGGCAGTTCGGTCACATGAAAACGCGGTATCGCGGTTTGGCAAAGAACCGGGCCCATCTGTTCACACTGTTCGCGCTCGGCAACCTGTTCCTCGTCCGACGACGGCTACTGGCATGAGGACGAGTTTGTCGGAAATCGGCATCAACGCCGCTCAGGCGGCTCAAACAGCGCCAAAATCACTGGAAACGGTGCTTGTCTGGCCCCATAGTGCCCTCAAGCGGCAATATCGGCGCAGCCGAGGCCGTTGATCAGACTTTCCTTAAAGTGACACAAGTCTACGAACAACCACACTGATGTTATCGATTTTGCGGCAGTGATGCCGGATCGGGAAAGTTTTCACGTTCAGCACGGGGCATCGGGCCCCAACATCAAAGGATAACGGACAGAATGAAAACATCTTTGAACAATGCTGCAATTCAGCCTCTGAGCGTTGCGGAAATCGAACATGTGGCGGGTGGAGTTGGCGCAATTGCGTCCGGCAGACCGCCTCTTGAATCTGTCGAAGTATACGGGGGGCCAATCAAAGTTGCTTTCCCGTCTGGCGAAATTTTGCGGCCCGTCACAAGCATTCGCATCCGCTGACAGTTTAACCAAGTCATGTAATGAGTGTAGACAATGTCCCTTACTCAAACCGCCCGTCTGAAAAACGAAATCGTCGAGCTTGATATGACGGAAGTCGATCAGGTGTCGGGCGGCATCGCGCCGCTGGCTTACGCAGCGTTTGCCGTTGGGATGCTCTTGCCCGAAGGCCGTCACGTAGTCTTGCGCAAGTGACACCCGCACCGGGTAAGTGAGAGCCCCATCACCAGTTGGACTGGCGGTTCGGGCAACGTCGATAATCGTGCCGGCCACTGTGCCGAAACGTTCATAGGGAAATGTGTCGATAGCCAAACGAACCTCTTGCCCTTCTGCAACAAAACCGATCGCTTGGGAAGGAACGAGCAATTCCACCTCCAGTTCCGATCCTTCGGGGATGATAGCAGCGACAGGCGTTTCAGGTGACAGCGTCGCACCAACGCGTACGGAAAGGTTTGAAACAGTTCCGGCAACCGGGCTACGCAGAACATAGGCGCGCAGCCGTTCATTCGCCGTAATATTCTGATCTAGCTCTTGAAGCCTTGCCAATAATTGTGCCTCGCGCTCAGCGCTGCGCGCGTTCAACAACTCAAAGCTGCGTTGCGCTTCCTCACGTGCTGACGCGCGATTGGACCGCGACTGCAGCATCTGGTTCATTTGTTGAACCGCGTCAGCATGAAACTGCTGCCTTGCGGTGAGATCACGTCGTACGATGATACCACGATCAACAGCCGAGCGAATTTCCTCGACATCCGCCGCGGCAGAAGCGACGCCACTTTCCTGTAGAATAATTTGCTCGTCGATAAGAAGAATTTCTGCGTCCAAACCACGGATTTGCGCTTCCAGGCGGCGCATATCGGCCGCCGACTCGTCGCGTGCCGCCGCGATTTGCGTCTCGACGCTTGCCTTTTGTTGCAGGAGTGCATCGATGATCTGAATGGACGCGCTCTGCCCCGTCGCCAGGAAATCCTGCGCTTCTACAGCGATAAGGGTCTGCCCAGGCATGACGCTCTCGCCGCTTTCAACAAGGACATCAATTACAGTTCCCGGAGCGGGCGGCAGGACAATTGCCACACCCAAGTCAGGCTGCACAACTCCGCGGGCCACCTCGAAGCGAGGATATGTTGCCAAAGCAACAAAGACGATTGCTGCGGCAACTACCGCAAAAAGAAAAAAGCCGATTATCTGCCAAGTGATCGGAACGCCGACAAAAACATCGCCTTCAAGGCGCGTTGATTGCCGCTCAACTGCTTCACTTCGAAATAGCGTCAACTTTTTACCATTACCTGAATTAAACCCTAAATACCGCTCAAAAGAAATTTTGACTGATAAGAGACACCTTTGCTAGGTTTCTAATTGCCAAAGAAAATCTACCGTTATCGGAATGAAAGCCTGCAAGTCCGTCGTGAATTTTCTCTCAGCGGTGCTGAAATTAATCCATCAAAAGCATTCAGGTTTGACAAGTACAGCACATCAATCTCACGGAAGAGTGATACGCTTGCAGGTCAAAAAGGTTCCGTTCTCAAGTAAAGGAAAGTCTGATCAACGGCCTCGGCTGCGCCGATATTGCCGCTTGAGGGCACTATGGGGCCAGACAAGCACCGTTTCCAGTGATTTTGGCGCTGTTTGAGCCGCCTGAGCGGCGTTGATGCCGATTTCCGACAGACTCGTCCTCATGCCAGTAGCCGTCGTCGGACGAGGAACAGGTTGCCGAGCGCGAACAGTGTGAACAGATGGGCCCGGTTCTTTGCCAAACCGCGATACCGCGTTTTCATGTGACCGAACTGCCGCTTGATGACCCGGAAGGGATGTTCGACCTTGGCGCGCACCATGGCGATGATCCGGTTGATCTCCTCGTCGATGGGGTCGAGCTTGCCGCCCTTGGGCGCCTTGCGCATCACACCCCAGACCTTGCCATCCTTGCTGAACGCAGCCTCGCGCTCGGCGCTGACATAGCCCTTGTCGGCCCAGACCGACTTCTCTTCGCCATGGAGCAGTTCATCCCAGACCCGGCTGTCATGCACCTTTGCGGTCGTGGCCTCTAGGCTGTGGACAGTGCCGCTGTCCACGTCGACACCGACATGGGCCTTCATGCCAAAATACCAGTCATTGCCCTTCTTTGTCGAAGACATCTCGGGGTCCCGCGCCCTGGCCTGGTTCTTGGTCGAAGACGGCGCATCGATAATCGTGGCATCCACCAGCGTGCCAGAGCGCAGCGTGATCCCCTTGTCTGCCAGATGCGCGTTCACTTCGGCGAAGATCACCTCGGTCAGCCCGTGACGCTCAAGAAGATGCCGGCAGTTGAGGATGGTGGTCTCGTCGGGGATGCGGTCATAGCCCAGTTCGATCCCAGCGAAGCGGCGCATCGCTTCACTGTCATACAGCGTCTCTTCGGCCATCGGGTCGCTCAGGGCGTACCAATTCTGTAGGAAGTAAATGCGCAGCATCGTCTCCAGCGGCATCGGAGGCCGCCCGCCCTTCGGCCCAACCTTCGGGTAATGTGGCGCGATCAGCGCAAGCAGCCGCCCCCACGGAACCACCGCATCCATCTCTGCCAGAAACTGCTCGCGCCGTGTGATCTTCTTCTTCATCGCGTCGCAAAGGCCGGGAATGGCGGGCTGTTTGGGCATGAACACGGTCTCCTTCGATCGATGCCCGCAGCCTACCACATCACACTGAAACCGGCAGGTTTTTCAGACTTTCCTAAAGAAGGCTGGTCTGTCCGCATTGTGTCGGTTCGGCCAACTTTCGGTAATGCGCATGTCGCGAATGTCGGCAATGCGGGCTGCGATTGCAGCATTTCGACCAGCTGGAGAAAGGCATCTGTGGGTGGCTCCTGCATTGCAAGCGTTTTCTGTCGATGTTTGCGTTCATTTTCGTCAGTACTGTCGTCTGTCCGGCCTGTTTGTGTTTTGGCATTGCCTCCACTGGCCCTGATGAATTCCGCGAGCGAGGTTCCAATCGGGTTATCGGCCTCTGAAGAGGGCCGCAGCCATTCCCGGAGTGTCCTTGCTCTTGGTTGACTTAATTCCGCATCATCACTTCAACGTCTTGCATCTCGTAGACAGTCAGCGCGGTTAGAACGCTGGCTGCCGATATTCCTGTTTCTTGGTGAGCATCGCCCAGATGGAACGCGCTGCCTTGTTTGCCATCGCGACTGTTGCCAGCCGGAATGGTTTGTCGGCAATGATCTTGGCTGTCCACAGATCAACCTTCTCTGGCGAACGTTTCGCCATCACGGCGCGAGACGTCATGCCCACGACCAGCAGCTTGCGAATGTAGCGGTCGCCAGCCTTTGTGATCTTGCCCAATCGCTCTTTGCCGCCACTGGATTTGTTGAGCGGAGTCAGCCCCAGCCAAGCCGCTAGATCGCGCCCGGTGCGGAATTGTTTTGCGTCCCCGATCGTCGCGACAATGGCCGATGCCGTTATTGGCCCAATTCCTGGCATGCGCATCAATCTGCGCGCATCAGCATTTAGCAGGGCATGCTGTTCGATCATCTTTGAATAGCCAGAGATACGTTCGTTCAGGCCGATGAATTGGTAGCACTGTATGCCCAGCATCCCGTTCGCGATCTCCGGCATGTCAGGATGATCACCGTCCAAGTGGCGCTTTGCAAAAGCCGTAACTGCTTCGATCCCAATGGGCAGAATGTGTCCGAACTCGCGTAAGAGACTACGGATCATATTTGCCAACTGGGTGCGCTGCCGGACAGCCAAGTCGCGGGTACGATGGATCGATAAAACAGCCTGCTGATCCTCAGTTTTGATCTCAACGAAACGCATGGTCGGGCGCCTGACAGCTTCGCAAATAGCCTCCGCGTCTACTGCATCTGTCTTTCCACGTTTGACATAAGGCTTCACATAGTTTGCTGGCATTAGCCTGACGTCATGACCAAACTTGCGCAACGTGCGACCCCAGTGATGGGCTGATCCACAGGCCTCCATTCCGACCGTACAAGGTGGCAGCGTCTCAAAGAACGCCAAAAGCTTCGCACGCTTGATTGCCTTGTTGAAGATCACGCGCCCACTTTCTGAAATACCGTGAACTTGAAAAACATCCTTGGCCAAATCTAGGCCGACTGTCTTAACTGTCATTGGGTGGCTCCTGTCCTAGCAGTTGATGATAACTGCACTTTGGCACATTCGATGCCGGTGGAGCAGGAGCCACCCACCTCATCCGGTTTGGGCCGAAATGACATATTTCACCAAAGGCGGGAAGCCGCTATTCGCTGCGGGTGCGAAAAGGGGCAACTCAGTTCCGATTCGGACAATCGGCCCACACGGCATCAGATCATTTTTCGACCCAGCATCGCGCCGATCTATCTTGTAACCGGTACCGCCTTCGTTCAGGCTTTGATCGTTTGGTTAAGTTAGGGAAAGTCTGAAAAACCTGCCGGTTTCAGTGTGATGTGGTAGGCTGCGGGCATCGATCGAAGGAGACCGTGTTCATGCCCAAACAGCCCGCCATTCCCGGCCTTTGCGACGCGATGAAGAAGAAGATCACACGGCGCGAGCAGTTTCTGGCAGAGATGGATGCGGTGGTTCCGTGGGGGCGGCTGCTTGCGCTGATCGCGCCACATTACCCGAAGGTTGGGCCGAAGGGCGGGCGGCCTCCGATGCCGCTGGAGACGATGCTGCGCATTTACTTCCTACAGAATTGGTACGCCCTGAGCGACCCGATGGCCGAAGAGACGCTGTATGACAGTGAAGCGATGCGCCGCTTCGCTGGGATCGAACTGGGCTATGACCGCATCCCCGACGAGACCACCATCCTCAACTGCCGGCATCTTCTTGAGCGTCACGGGCTGACCGAGGTGATCTTCGCCGAAGTGAACGCGCATCTGGCAGACAAGGGGATCACGCTGCGCTCTGGCACGCTGGTGGATGCCACGATTATCGATGCGCCGTCTTCGACCAAGAACCAGGCCAGGGCGCGGGACCCCGAGATGTCTTCGACAAAGAAGGGCAATGACTGGTATTTTGGCATGAAGGCCCATGTCGGTGTCGACGTGGACAGCGGCACTGTCCACAGCCTAGAGGCCACGACCGCAAAGGTGCATGACAGCCGGGTCTGGGATGAACTGCTCCATGGCGAAGAGAAGTCGGTCTGGGCCGACAAGGGCTATGTCAGCGCCGAGCGCGAGGCTGCGTTCAGCAAGGATGGCAAGGTCTGGGGTGTGATGCGCAAGGCGCCCAAGGGCGGCAAGCTCGACCCCATCGACGAGGAGATCAACCGGATCATCGCCATGGTGCGCGCCAAGGTCGAACATCCCTTCCGGGTCATCAAGCGGCAGTTCGGTCACATGAAAACGCGGTATCGCGGTTTGGCAAAGAACCGGGCCCATCTGTTCACACTGTTCGCGCTCGGCAACCTGTTCCTCGTCCGACGACGGCTACTGGCATGAGGACGAGTCTGTCGGAAATCGGCATCAACGCCGCTCAGGCGGCTCAAACAGCGCCAAAATCACTGGAAACGGTGCTTGTCTGGCCCCATAGTGCCCTCAAGCGGCAATATCGGCGCAGCCGAGGCCGTTGATCAGACTTTCCTTAGTGCGATGGGATGAACACCTTGTTTTCACAATATGATCGTCAGACGCAGTTGACCACCATATTGGGCAAGGACAGTACCGTTTTGTTGCGGACGGTACAGAAATTCGGCCTGTTTAAATCGCGGGTCGAGGCGCTGGGTGGGGAGGAAAACGGCCGGCCGTAGGTGGCAAGCCCTGTCGGTGTGACACTGTAGCAACTCCACTGGCAATCCCTGGCGGAAGTCCGACCACCTAATGTCCAGAGACAACACGGATCAGCGGGCTCAGGCGAGCGAACAGGAGCCCGGCCTTCTGATCGAGCGCATCACCGTGTCGGAGGACAAAAAGCTCCCGCCTGGCTCAACCTGGTGCCCGAGCTGGCTTTACAACTGGCCTTTGCGGACCCGGCGCAGGGCGACAATACCCCATTAAGGACCTATCAGGCGGTCCATGTCTGCCATGATGAGGTCGTGCGCATCCTCGCCGGGGATGCGGCCCCCGCCATGACGCTTTGTGGGTTCTCCGAACACATCGGGATCGGTCAGCCGGTCTATGTTAAGCGGCTCTTCCAGAACGGACATATGACCGTCACCGAGATGCGAAACCCGCGCACGAAGGCCTTTCAGCCCTAAGTCGCTGAGGCGGATGCCGCCGCGTTCCACCGGCGGTTTGCAACGCTCCACAGGCTGGCCTGGGAAACGGGTGAGACGTGGCAGAAGCTCTCGGGGCAACTTCGCTGCACGGGTGTCACGCCGTTTTCGCCGGACGGTGTCGACTAAGGCCGCCTGTATCTGCGATCCGAGGTGGTCTCGGCCCTGCAGTAAGGCCACCACCACACACCAAAGGACAAAGGGCGGCGCCGATGGCGCCGCCCTTTGCTGTCTAACGGTGGCGAGAGAGCTAGGGCCATACACCTTTCAAAAATCCGTTTTCTGTCGCGAAGACGGACTTTCGGTGCCGGACCACACTGACAACTGTCAGACAGTTAGCCTAGCCGCATTTGGAATGACCGCAGCTGGCACAGGTCATGCAGCCTTCGACCATACGCATCTCGTATTGGCCGCAGGACGGGCAAGCCTTGCCGCGCGGTGCATCAAGCCCCACGACCTTGGCTTGCGGGTCGGCCTTCAGGCCCATCCCCTCGCCCGCGATGAACCCGATCGAGATCATGTGCCGTTCGATCACCCCGCCAATGGCCGCAAGGATCGAGGGGATGTATTTGCCCCCCATCCATGCACCGCCGCGCGGGTCGAAGACGGCTTTCAACTCCTCGACGACAAAAGACACATCACCGCCACGCCGGAACACGGCCGAGATCATCCGCGTCAGGGCCACGGTCCAGGCGAAATGTTCCATGTTCTTGGAGTTGATGAAGACCTCGAAGGGACGGCGGTGGCCGTTGATGATGATGTCGTTGACCGTCAGGTAGATCGCATGTTCGCTGTCGGGCCATTTCAGCTTGTAGGTATTGCCCTCCAGCGCCTGCGGGCGATCCAGCGGTTCGGACATGTAGATGACATCGGCGCCCTGATCGGCCTCCGGCGTTTTCTCGGTGGTCTCGGACACGCTCAGCACGGAACCGGTCACGTCATTGGGCCGGTATGTGGTGCAACCCTTGCAGCCCGACTCGTAGGCGGCCATGTAGACCTCCTTGAAGGCGTCAAAGCTGATGTCCTCGGGGCAGTTGATGGTCTTGGAGATCGAACTGTCGACCCATTTCTGCGCGGCAGCCTGCATGCGCACATGATCGAGAGGGGCCAGCGTCTGGGCGTTCACGAAGTAATCCGGCAGGGCCGCATCGCCGAATTTCTCGCGCCACATCTGGACAGCGTAATCGACGACTTCCTCTTCGGTGCGGCTGCCGTCCTTCTGCAAAACCTTGCGGGTATAGGCATAGGCGAAGACAGGTTCGATCCCCGATGACACATTGCCGGCATAAAGACTGATCGTGCCCGTGGGCGCGATCGAGGTCAGCAGCGCGTTGCGGATGCCATGGGTGCGGATCGCCTCGCGCACATCCGCGTCCATCATCTGCATGTTGCCGGACGCCAGGAACTTTTCGGCGTCGAACAGGGGGAAGGCACCCTTTTCCCTGGCCAGGTCGACCGAGGCCAGATAGGCGGCGCGGGCGATCGCGTGCAGCCATTCCTCGGTCTGACGCGCCGCTCCCTCGCTGCCATAGCGCAGGCCGACCATCAGCAGGGCATCGGCAAGGCCCGTCACTCCCAGGCCGATGCGGCGCTTCGCCTGCGCCTCCTGGGCTTGCGCGTCCAGCGGGAAACGGCTGGCATCGACCACGTTGTCCATCATGCGCACGGCCACGGCGACCAGATCGGTCAGGGCCTTGGGGTCAAGATGTGCGGTCTTGCCGAAGGGATCCGTCACCAGTCGCGCCATGTTGATCGAGCCCAGCAGGCAGGCACCATAGGGCGGCAAAGGCTGTTCACCGCAGGGGTTTGTGGCGGCGATGGTTTCGACATAGTTCAGGTTGTTGGCCGCGTTGATCCGGTCGATGAAGATCACGCCGGGTTCGGCGAAATCATAGGTGCTTTTCATGATCTTGTTCCACAGATCGCGCGCCTGCACCGTGTGATAGACCTTGCCGTCGAATTGCAGATCCCAGGGCGCATCGGCCTTGACGGCCTCCATGAAGGGATCGGTGACCAGAACGGACAGGTTGAACATGCGCAACCGTGCCGCATCGGATTTCGCGGTGATGAAGGCTTCGATATCCGGGTGGTCGCAGCGCATCGTCGCCATCATCGCGCCGCGGCGCGATCCTGCCGACATGATCGTGCGGCACATCGCATCCCACACATCCATGAAGGACAGGGGGCCCGAAGCATCGGCCGCCACGCCCAGCACATCCGCGCCGCGCGGCCGGATCGTCGAGAAATCATAGCCGATCCCGCCACCCTGCTGCATCGTCAGCGCGGCCTCCTTGAGCATGTCGAAGATGCCGGCCATGCTGTCGGGGATCGTTCCCATGACAAAGCAATTGAACAGCGTGACACGCCGCCCGGTGCCGGCCCCTGCCGTGATGCGCCCGGCGGGCAGGTATTTGAAATCCTCCAGTGCGGCATAGAACCTGTCTTCCCATGCAGCGCTGTCCTGTTCGACCTGCGCCAGTGACCGCGCGATCCGCCGCCAGGTATCCTCGACCGAGCGGTCGATCGGCGTGCCATCGGCCTGTTTGAACCGGTATTTCATGTCCCAGATCTGTTCGGAAATGGGGGCGGCAAAACGGGTCATGGCAGGGTCCTCGGATCAGCGGGCAGATGGGGTGCAAACCTGCCGTTCGCAACGGCGCGGGGGTTTGCGGAAGGCTTTTGAGGATAGGCCGCAGACGGGTCCGGGTCAACGGCGCAGACGTGCAATTCAGCGCGGCAACAGACCTTGATATCGCGGCCTGCACGGCTATGATCCACAATCACTGGGGAAAATGACATGCCGGAAGCTCTGCATCTGATCAAGCTGTCCGTCGGCACCGAAGGTGTCGAGGACCTGGCCGCATGGCAGGCCAGCGCAAGGGCCAAGGGCCCGGATGGCTTGCCGCGCCATGTCACCCGCATGTGGCCCAAGCGCGAGGCCGAAATCCTTGACGGCGGATCGATCTACTGGGTGATCAAGGGTGTCCTCATGTGCCGCCAGCGCATCCTGCGTCTTGATGAGGTGACGGGCAGCGACGGCATCCGCCGCTGTGCGATCGTGCTGGACCCCGAACTGATCCGCACGACACAGGCTCTCAAACGTCCGTTCCAGGGATGGCGTTACCTGACAGCCAAGGACGCGCCCGCCGATCTGCCCAAGGGGCGCGCCGACGAGCAGGCGCTGCCATCGGAACTGAGTGCCGCGCTGGCCGACCTCGGGGTTCTCTGACGCGCACGGGCCGGGTGACGCGCTGAAACATTTTCCGCAAGCCGCTGACAACACGCTTGAATCGGGCATTGGCCGGACGCATGCTGCGCGCATCCTTCAGGACATGACAGAATGCTCCGCCCGCAATTGCTGACCAGTCTTTCGACCTATTCAAAAGCGACCCTCCGGGCCGATTTCTTCGCAGGCATTACCGTGGCCATGGTGGCCTTGCCGCTTTCGCTGGCCATTGCCATCGCATCCGGCGCCACGCCCGCGCAGGGTCTGATCACCGCCATCGTCGCAGGGTTCCTGATTTCGGCCCTCGGTGGCAGCACCGTGCAGATCGGCGGGCCGACCGGGGCCTTCATCGTCGTGGTGGCGGGGGTGATCGCGCAGTACGGCTATGACGGTCTGGTTCTGGCCACGGCGATGGCGGGGGGGATCCTGCTGGTCGCGGGCTGGTTGCGGGCAGGCAGCTTGATCGCCCATGTCCCCGAAGCCGTGGTGAATGGCTTTACCATCGGGATCGCGGTGCTGATCGCGGCCAGCCAGATCAAGGACCTGCTGGGGCTTTCGCTGGCGAACGAACCGGCGGAACTGCTGCACAAGATACCGGCGCTCTGGTCCGTGCGCGACACGTTCAGCATCGCGGCCTTTGGCGTGGGCCTGGCCACGATGGTGCTGATCGTGCTGTTTCGCCGCGCGGCACCGCGCCTGCCCGGCCTGATCGTTGCGCTGGCCCTGACATCGGGGGCGGCGGCATTGCTGTCGCTGCCGGTCGAGACGATAGAAGCCCGCTTTGGCGCATTGCCGCGCAGCCTGCCGCTGCCTGCAATGCCCGAACTGTCGCTGGATCGGATGATCGAGGTTCTGCCCTCGGCCCTGGTGATCGCGTTCCTGGCCGGGATCGAATCCCTGCTGTCGGCAGTGGTGGCCGACCGCATGACCGGGGCGCGGCACAAGCCCAATGCCGAAGTTGTTGCGCAGGGCGCGGCGAACCTTGCATCGGCGGCCTTTGGCGGATTGCCGGCGACCGGGGCGATTGCGCGCACCGCGACCAATGTGCGCGCGGGCGGCCAGACGCCCGTCGCGGGCATGGCCCACGCTGTCGCGATCCTGGCGATGATGATGTTGGCCGCCGGCCCCACCGGCATGCTGGCGATGCCCGCCATGGCCGGGCTTTTGATCCTGACCGCCTGGAACATGGCCGAGCCGCACAAATGGGGCGCATGGATGCGCGAACGCCCTTCGGACCGGGTGCTTTTGCTGCTGACCATGGCCCTGACCGTGCTGGTCGATCTGACCGTCGCCATCGGGGTCGGCGTGGCGCTGGGTCTGGCGCTGAAACTGCGCGCCGGGCGCACCAAACCCGAAACCTTCGATCCGCGCCGAATGTAGGCGGGATCAGTCGACCTCGATCATCCGGCACAGGTGCTTGAGCGTGTCACGGTCCATGTCATCCATATCGGCCGCGCGGCTGCGATAGAGCGTCGCCTGCGAGCGCAGGATCAGACCGTCGCGCAGCATCTTGAGGTGATTTGCCCGCAACGTCTCGCCGGTCGAGGTAATGTCGGCCACCGCCTCGGCGGTTTCGAATTTCACCGTGCCCTCGGTCGCCCCCTGGCTGTCGACAAGCGCATAGTCGGCCACGCCAGCGTTGCGCAGGAAATCGCGGACAAGACGGTGATATTTCGTGGCGATCCGCATGCGGAACCCGCGCCGCTTGCGAAAGGCGGCGGCGGCCGCGTCAAGATCGTCAAGCGTGTCAACGTCGACCCAGGCGGCAGGCACCGCGATGATCAGATCGGCATGGCCGAACCCCAGTTCGGCCAGTTCCTGCACCTGCTGGTCCCATTGGCCCAGCTTTTCGCGTACCAGATCGGTCCCGGTCACGCCCAGGTGGATGCGTCCCGCAGCCAGTTCGCGCGGAATCTCTCCCGCCGAGAGCAGCACCAGTTCGACATTGTCGATACCCTCGACCGCACCGGCGTATTCCCGCTCCGAGGCGCTGCGCGACAGGGTGATGCCACGGGCCGCGAACCATTCGAAGGTCTTTTCCATCAGGCGCCCCTTGGAGGGCACCCCCAGTTTGATCGTCATGATGCGGCCCTCAAATCCAGCAGCAGCCCCGGACGGATCACGCCCCCCACGGCGGGAATCTCTGCCCCCTGCCCCAGAACGCGGGTCAGCGCGTCATAGCGCCCACCCGAAGCGACGGGCGGCAGGTCGCTGCGCCCTTCGGCGTAGAACCCGAAGACGAAACCATCGTAATATTCCATCGAGGTGCGGCCGTAGCTTGCCTCGAATTCCAGCACGTCCACGTCGATGCCGCGTGCCGACAAGGCCGCGACCCTGGCCGTCAGCCGCGCAACGGCGGGACTGATGGCGGGCATGTCGACCGAGATGTCGCGCAGATGTTCCAGCGCGAAGGGCAGCGTCTCGCGCACACCCAGGATAGCGTCCAGCAAGGCCACCTCGTTCTCGCTGATCGGCGGGGTGGCGGCATCCTCGCGCAGGGCGGCGATACGCGCCTCGATATCGGCACGGTCGCGCAATCCGACCAGGGGCGGGCAATCGGCCCAGGGATCAGCCGCCGCCAGCAGCGCCAGCCGCGTTTCCGGTACCGCCGCGCGGCCCGAGTAGCGATCCAGCAGCGCGCGGAAACGGCGCGGGCGCCAGATGTGGCGGCGCAGCGCGGCCTTGCGCGCATCCGTGGTGTTCAGGCCTTCGACCGCCGCGGCCAGGATGCCGATATCGCCCGTGGCGGCGCGCAGGGGCAGATCACCCAGCGCCTGACGGATCAGGGCGAAGACCTCGGCATCTGCGGCGGCGGGATCGGCCCGGTCGAAAACCTCGTATCCGGTCTGGAAATATTCGTTGGCGCGGTCGGGAAATTCCTCCTGCCGCCGAAACACCTCGCCTGCATAGGTGTAGCGCGCGGGTTCGGCGCCATGAGCCATGTGCATCTGCACCACGGGCACGGTGAAATCGGGGCGCAGCATCTGTTCGCCGCGCACGGCATCCGATGTCACATAGGCGCGCGCGCGGATATCCTCGCCATAAAGGTCGAGCAGCGTATCGGCGGGCTGCAGCACCGGAGGATCCACCACCTGTGCACCTGCCGCCTCGAAGACGGCGCGCAGGCGTGTCGCCTCGTCGCGGATGGCGCTGCGCGCCGCGGTGCGTGCGGCCGGGGTCGGCATCAGCCCTGCCCTTCGAGGATTTCGCGCACCTTTGCCACCATCTGGTTGCGCGGCACCTCGTACTGGCTGGGGCGGCTTTGCCATTCCTCGAGGGTGGCGTTCTCGGCGATCCGGGCGCCCAGGACCAGGTCCTTGATCTGCACCACGCCGCGCGCCTTTTCGTCACCGCCTTCGATGATCGCGACGGGCGAGGCACGCTTGTCCGCATATTTCAACTGGTTGCCGAACTGCTTGGGGTTGCCCAGATAAACCTCTGCGCGGATGCCGGCGCGACGCAATTCACCCGCCATCGCCTGGTAGTCGGCCATGCGGTCGCGGTCCATCACCGTCACCACGACCGGGCCCTGTTCGCTGGCCTGCATCCGGCCCTTTTCACGCAGCGCCGCCAGCAGGCGGTCAACACCGATGGACACGCCCGTTGCGGGCACTTCCTGCCCGGTGAAGCGCTTGACCAGATCATCATAGCGCCCGCCACCCGCGACCGAGCCGAATTGCCGCTTGCGGCCCTTCTCGTCGAAGATCTCGAAGGTCAGTTCGGCCTCGAACACCGGTCCGGTGTAGTAGCCCAGACCACGGACCACGGAGGGGTCGATCACGATACGGTCGGGGCCGTAGCCCTGCGCGGCGACCAGATCCGCGATCTGGGCCAGTTCGTCGACGCCCTGCGCCCCGATGGCCGATGCACCCACGGCAGCGCGCAGATTGTCCAGTGTGTCGGCCATGCTGTCGGCCTTCGAGGTCAGGAAGGCGATCACGGGTTCGGCCTGTGCCGCATCCAGCCCGACACCGTCGATAAAGGCGCCCGAGGCGTCCAGCCGCCCCTTGGTCAGCAATTCGCGCACACCCGCCTCACCGACCTTGTCGAATTTGTCGATGGTGCGCAGCACGGCATCGCGGGCCTCGCCTTCGGGCAGGCCCATCACTTCGAGGATGCCGTTCAGAACCTTGCGGTTGTTGATCCGCACGATGTAGTCGCCGCGCGGAATGCCCACTTCCTCCAGCGTATCGGCCAGCATCGCGCAAATCTCGGCATCTGCGGCCACGCTTGCCGCGCCCACGGTATCGGCGTCGCATTGATAGAACTGCCGGAACCGTCCCGGCCCCGGCTTTTCGTTGCGCCAGACCGGCCCCATCGCATAACGGCGATAGGGCAGCGGCAGATCGTTGCGGTGCTGGGCATAGACCCGCGCCAGCGGTGCCGTCAGGTCATAGCGCAGGGCCAGCCAGTCGCCGGGTTTCGCATTCTCGCCGTCATGCTCGGGATCTTCCTGCCATGCGAAGACGCCCGCGTTGGGGCGGTCCACGTCGGGCAGGAACTTGCCCAGCGCCTCGACCGTTTCCACCGCCGAGGATTCAAGCGCATCAAAGCCGTAGCGATGATAGACCTGCGCGATGGTGGCCAGCATCCGGCTGCGCATCGTCACATCGGCGCCAAAGTAATCGCGAAACCCTTTCGGCGTTTCGGCGCGCGGGCGCGGGGTCTTCTTGTCCTTGGCCATGGCAGGCTCCCTCGGTATTCGGCAGGGCGGTCTTGTCCGGCTTGCCTCTAGCGGATGCGGGCCAAGGGGGCAAGCGGGGCTAAAGGTCGTCGAACCGTCCAGACCGGCCCTGACCGCCCGCAAAGCGCGTGGCCCCCGCACGGCCTTCGGCGGCAAACATCGCGGCCGAGGCCCATTCACGGCGCAAGGATGCCGCCAGATCGGCGGGCTGCATCCGCGCGGACAGGAAGTCCGCCCGCATGCAGCCCTGCGGAAAGCGGGTCAGCGCCTGCGCCAGATCCAGCGCCGCGGCCAGCGCCTGCCCCTGCGGCACGATCCGGTCGGCCAGCCCCATGGCATGAGCCTCGGCCGCATCCACCGGGCGACCGGTCAGGATCAGGTCATTGGCGCGGCCCTGCCCCACCACGCGCGGCAGGCGGAAGGTGCCGCCGTCGATCAGTGGCACGCCCCAGCGGCGGCAATAGATCCCCATCACCGCACCCTCGGCCATGACGCGCATGTCGCACCAGGCGGCCAGCTCCATGCCGCCGGCCACGGCGGGGCCTTCGATCGCGGCGATCACGGGCTTCGACAACATCAGCCGCGATGGCCCCATCGGGCCGGGCCTGGGCTGACCCACCGGATCGGTCCAGTCATCGGGGATATCCACCGCCTTGATCCAGCTGGCGGCCGATCCATCGGCCGCGGTCTTCAGATCGAAGCCTGCGCAAAAGGCGCCGTCCGCCCCGGTCAGGATCATCACGTCGATATCGGCATCGGACTCCAGCGCCAGAAAGGCATCGTAGAGCGCCTGCGCCGTCGCCGGATTGACCGCGTTGCGCGCCTGCGGCCGGTCGATCGTGACCACCGCCACCCGATCCTGCCGTTGCACCCTGACTGTCATGGCCTCTCCTTCCCTGTGATCCGCCCCCGTGCTAATGACTGCATCGCAAAAGGAGGCGTGATGCAACACCTTGAGGAAAAGCTGGCCCATCTGATCCGCACGGTCGACGAGCTGTCGGATGTCGTCGCTGCCCAACAGACCGAGATCGACCGCCTGACGCGCCGGGTCGAGATGCTGATGCATCGCGAAGCCGAACGCGAAAGCGCCGCGGGCGATGGCGTCATTCTGGCAGATCAGCGCCCGCCGCACTGGTAAGGCGCACCGCCTGCACGGGTATAGGCCTTATACTTCCTGCACTTCCATGACACCGGGCAGGGACCGGATCGCGCCCTTGATCTGCGGGTTCATCGGGAAATCCTGACCCGTGTCGATCTCGGTCTCGCCGGGCAGGCCGGGATCCATCAGGCACAGCATCACCGGTCCGCGCGGCAGGTTGCGCAGGCTTTCGGCGGCCTGTTCCAGCACCGAGGCCACGGACGCGATGGCGCCCGCATCCTCGATGAAGATCCGCAGGCCCGTGGCGCCCGCTTCGGCCACGACACCGTCCATCGGGGTCACGGATCGCCCGACGGGATCGAACTGCCCCTCGTTGAACCGCGCCTCGAGGGTCATGACGACCTGATGGGTCTGATCAAAGACGCGCCGGGCCGCGTCGAAATCATCGCAGAACATCGCGATCCCCGAGACCTGGCTTGTGGGGTCGGAAATGTTCATGCGGAAAAACCGCGTGCCGCGCCCGGATTTGCGTTCCTGCAAGGCCGACACCAGAACGCCCACCTTTCCGATGGCGCCGCCAGCCTGTTCGGCCTTGGCCTGCAATTCGGCCAGTGTCATCACGTTGCGCCGCTTGAGGGCGGGCAGGTAGTCGTCCAGCGGATGACCCGACAGGTAAAAGCCGATGGCCTTGTGTTCCTCGTCCAGCCGTTCGGTGGGCTGCCAGTCCGCGACGGGCATCAGGCGCGGTTCGGGCAGGTCGTCGCCCGCCTCGCCAAAGAGCGACACCTGGTTCGACGCCTTCTGTTCATGGATCGCCGCCGAATATCCCACCAGCGCATCCAGCGCCTCGAACACGCGGCGGCGGTTGGCGTCCAGCATGTCGAACGCCCCGGCGCGCGCCAGCATTTCCAGCGGGCGCTTGCCCACCCGTTTCAGATCCACCCGGCGGGCAAAATCGAACAGCGTGACAAAGGGCTTTTCGCGCCCCGCCTCGTCACGTCGGGCGGCGGTGATCATCCGCATCGCCTCGATGCCCACGTTCTTGAGCGCGCCCAGCGCATAGACCAGCTTGCCCTCGCGCACGGTGAACCCGGCCTCTGAACGGTTGACGCAGGGCGGCACGATCTCGATCCCCATGCCGCGGCGGACTTCCTCGGCATAGGTGGACAGCTTGTCGGTCAGGTGGCTGTCGCAATTCATGACGCCCGCCATGAATTCGACCGGGTGGTTCGCCTTCAGCCAAGCCGTCTGATAGCTGACCACGGCATAGGCGGCGGCGTGCGATTTGTTGAAGCCGTAGTTGGCGAATTTCTCCAGAAGGTCGAAAACCTCCGAGGCTTTCTTCTTGTCGACGCCATTGGCCATCGCGCCCTTTTCGAACTTGGGGCGTTCCTTGGCCATCTCTTCGGCGATCTTCTTGCCCATGGCCCGGCGCAGCAGGTCGGCGCCACCAAGGCTGTAGCCCGCCATCTCCTGCGCGATCTGCATCACCTGTTCCTGGTAGACGATGATGCCCTGCGTTTCCTCGAGGATATGATCGATCAGCGGATGGATCGATTCACGCGCCTTCAGCCCGTTCTTGACCTCGCAATAGGTGGGGATGTTCTCCATCGGGCCAGGACGATACAGCGCCACCAGCGCCACGATATCCTCGATGCAGGTGGGTTTCATGCGCCGCAGCGCATCCATCATGCCACTGGATTCCACCTGGAACACGGCCACGGTCTTGGCGCTGGCATAAAGCCTGTATGTTGCCTCGTCATCCAGCGGGATCGCGCCGATATCGTCCATTGCCCCTTCAGGCGGATCATAGAGCTGCACCCCATCGGCGCGGATATGCAGATGCCGGCCCTGCCCCTTGATCAGGTCGACCGCGTTCTGGATCACGGTCAGCGTCTTGAGGCCAAGGAAGTCGAACTTGACCAGCCCGGCCTGCTCGACCCATTTCATGTTGAACTGGGTGGCCGGCATGTCCGAACGCGGGTCCTGGTAGAGCGGCACCAGCCGGTCCAGCGGCCGGTCCCCGATCACCACGCCCGCCGCATGGGTCGATGCGTTGCGCAGCAGGCCCTCGACCTGCTGGCCGTAGTCCAGCAAACGCTTGACGACTTCCTCCGCGCGCGCGGCCTCGCGCAGCCGTTCTTCCTGCGCCAGCGCCTGTTCGATGCTGACAGGCTTGACCCCTTCGACCGGGATCAGCTTGGACAGCCGGTCCACCTGCCCGTAAGGCATCTGCAGCACCCGCCCGATGTCGCGAACGGCGGCCTTGGACAACAGCGCACCGAAGGTGATGATCTGGCCCACCTTGTCGCGCCCGTAACGGTCCTGCACATAGCGGATCACCTCTTCGCGGCGATCCATGCAGAAGTCGATGTCGAAGTCGGGCATGCTGACCCGTTCGGGGTTCAGGAAGCGTTCGAACAGCAGGCTGTAGCGCAGCGGATCAAGATCGGTGATCGTCAGCGCATAGGCCACCAGGCTACCCGCACCCGAGCCACGCCCCGGCCCCACGGGAATGTCGTGATCCTTGGCCCATTTGATGAAATCGGCCACGATCAGGAAATAGCCGGGAAAGCCCATGCCCTCGATGATGCCCAGCTCGAACTCCAGGCGCTTGTCATAGTCCTCGACCGATGCGGCATGGGGGATCACGGCAAGGCGCGCGGCCAGACCCTCCTTGGCCTGCCGGCGCAATTCCTGCACCTCGTCATCAGCGAATTTCGGCAGGATCGGCGGGCGCTTGAACGCCTTGAAGGCACAGCGGCGCGCGATCTCGACGGTGTTCTGGATCGCCTCGGGCAGATCGGCGAACAGCGTGGCCATCTCTTGCGGCGACTTGAAATAATGCTGCGCGGTCAGGCGGCGGCGCGGGCCCTGCTGGTCGACATAGGCGCCCTCGGCGATGCAGATCAGCGCATCATGTGCCTCGTACATGTCTGATTTCGGAAAATAGACATCGTTGGTGGCCACCAGCGGAAGATCCATGGCATAGGCCATTTCGACAAAGCCACGTTCGGACAGGCGTTCCGCCTCGGGCAAGCCGCCACCCTCGGGATGGCGTTGCAGTTCGACATACAGCCGGTCGGGATAGATCGCGGCCAGCTTGCGCATCAGATCCTCGGCCGCCGGACGCTGGCCTGCCCGCAGCAATCGGCCCACGGGGCCGTCCGGCCCACCCGAGAGGCAGATCAGACCGGCGCTGAACTCCTGCAACTCCTCAAGCGTGACCTGCGGCAACTGGCCCGCCTTGTCCAGGTAGAGGCAGCTGTTCAGCCGCATCAGGTTCTCGTATCCGACCTCGCTCTGCGCCAGAAGCACGATCCCCGCAGGATCGCGCGGCCGCTCGCCCGGTTGGGCAGGCAGATAGGCGACCGAGACCTGGCAACCAATGATCGGCTGCACCCCGGCGCCAGTTGCCGCCACGGAAAATTCCAGCGCGGCGAACATGTTGTTGGTGTCGGTCACGGCCACGGCGGGCATGCCGGCCGCCGCACACAGACCGGGAAGCTTCTTCAGCCGCACCGCCCCCTCTAGAAGGGAATATTCGGTATGCACGCGCAGGTGGATGAATTGGGGGGAATTGCTCATGCGGGAAAGCTACCGCATGGACCGGCCCCGCGAAAGCGCCGAAAAACCGGGCGCGCCCGGGGCCAGCCGAAAGCCGCCATGCAGCTTTTTCTTGCCAAGAGGCCGAATCCGGGCTTTCCTGCCGGAAACCAACAGGGGCCCGCGCTGCTCTACGCCGCATCGAGACAGCGCAACACGGGGCAAAAAACCGGTAAGGCGGCAGGCTTTTCTTCATGAATATCTCCTTTCTTCTGAACGGGGAAAGCGTGGTGCTCAGCGATGTGGCACCCACCACGACCGCATTGGACTGGTTGCGCGAAACAAGGGGGCTGACCGCCACCAAGGAGGGCTGCAACGAGGGCGATTGCGGGGCCTGCACGGTGATGGTCACCGATCCAGATGGCAGCAGCCGGGCGTTGAACGCCTGCATCCTCTTTCTGCCGCAACTCGATGGCCGCGCCATCCGCACGGTCGAAGGCATCACCGGCCCGGACGGCAGCCTGCACCCGGTGCAGCAGGCCATGGTGGATCACCACGGCAGCCAATGCGGCTTCTGCACACCGGGCTTCATCGCCGCGATGGCGGTGGCGCATCTGAACGGGGACAAGGACCACGACACCGCGCTGGCCGGCAACCTGTGCCGCTGCACCGGCTATGCGCCGATCATCCGCGCCGCCCGCGCCGCCGAAGACAGGCCCGTGCCGGACTGGATGATCGCCGATCACGACTTCTTCTTGCCGGAAATATCCGCGGGGGGATCGTCGAACCAAGGGTTCGACGTGGGGGGCGGCAAGCCCCCCGCTTTGATGCAGCCCCGCTCCGCAGATGATCTGGCCGCAGCCTATGCGGCAAACCCCGAGGCCACGCTGGTGGCAGGGGCCACGGATGTCGGGCTTTGGGTGACCAAGCAGATGCGCGAGCTGGGTCAGGTGATCTTTCTGAACCGCTGCGCCGATCTTCAGCGGATCGAGCCGGGCCAGGACAGGCTGCGCATCGGGGCGGGCGTGACCATCGCGCGCCTGATCCCCGCGATCGAGGGGCTGCACCCTTCGTTTGCCGACATGTTGCGCCGCTATGGCTCGGCGCAGGTGCGCGCCGCGGCCACGATCGGGGGCAATATCGCCAATGGCTCGCCCATCGGGGATGGCCCGCCCGCGCTGATCGCGCTGGGGGCGGTGCTGCATCTGCGGCAGGGCGATGCGCGGCGCGAGATGCCGCTCGAGGATTTCTTTCTGGACTACGGCAAGCAGGATCGCCGCCCCGGAGAGTTCGTCGAGGCCATAAGCATCCCGCGGCAGCCTGACCGGCTGCGCTGCTACAAGCTGTCCAAGCGCTTCGACCAGGACATCTCGGCGGTCTGCGGATGTCTTTCCATCACGGTGTCCGGGGGCCGTGTCGCGCAGGCGCGCATCGCCTTTGGCGGCATGGCCGGCACGCCAAAGCGCGCGGCCCATGTCGAAGGGGCGCTGATCGGTCAGCCGTGGTCAGAGGCGACCATCGACCGCGCGATGCAGGCCTTCGCGCAGGATTACACGCCGCTGTCGGACCTGCGTGCCTCGGCCGACTACAGGCTTGAGGCTGCGGCAAACATGTTGCGGCGTTATTTCCTTGAAGATACGGGCCAGACCGCCGGGATCATGGAGGTGAAGCCATGAGCGTCGCCAGCCCCCTGCCCCATGACGCAGCCCGTCTGCATGTGACGGGGCAGGCGCGCTATGTCGATGACATCCCCCTGCCCGCGGGTACCCTGCATCTTGCCTTCGGCCTGTCCGGTGTGGCGCGGGGCCGGATCACCGGCATGGACCTGTCCGCCGTGCGCATGGCGCCGGGCGTCGTGATGGTGCTGAAGGCGGATGACCTGCCTTTTGCCAATGATGTCTCGCCCTCGGCCCATGACGAGCCCTTGCTGGCCGCGGGTGCGGTGCATTACATCGGTCAGCCAGTCTTTGCCGTGGTCGCGCAGAGCCACCTGGCGGCCCGTCGCGCGGCACGGCTGGGCCGGATCGACTATGCCGAGGAAGCACCGATCCTGACCATCGACCAGGCGCTGGCCGCGAACAGCCGGTTCGAGGATGGGCCGCGCATCTACTCGAAGGGCGATGCGCCCGCCGCGATCGCCGCGGCGCCCCATCGCGTGAAAGGGCGGTTCGAGGTCGGCGGGCAGGAACATTTCTACCTCGAGGGCCAGGCGGCCCTGGCCCTGCCGCAGGAAGGCGGGGACATGGTGGTGCACAGCTCTACCCAGCACCCGACCGAGATCCAGCACAAGGTGGCCGAGGCGCTGGGGGTTCCCATGCACGCCGTGCGGGTCGAGGTGCGCCGGATGGGTGGGGGGTTCGGCGGCAAGGAAAGCCAGGGCAATGCGCTGGCCGTGGCCTGTGCCGTCGCGGCATCGATGACCGGGCGGCCCTGCAAGATGCGCTACGACCGCGACGATGACATGGTGATCACCGGCAAGCGTCATGATTTCCGGATCGACTATGTTGCGGGCTTCGATGATGCGGGGCGGGTTCTTGGCGTGGACTTCGTGCACCATGTCCGCTGCGGCTGGGCGCAGGACCTGTCGCTGCCGGTGGCGGATCGGGCGATGCTGCATGCCGACAATGCCTATCTGCTGGAGAATGCCCGCATCGAAAGCCACAGGCTGAAGACCAACACGCAGAGCGCGACGGCGTTTCGCGGATTCGGCGGCCCGCAAGGCATGGTCGGGATCGAGCGGGTGATGGATCACATCGCCCATCACCTTGGCCGCGACCCCCTGGAGGTGCGGCGGGCGAACTACTATGCCGAGGCCGCGCCTGCGGCGGGCGGCGCAGGGGGGCTGTCCGCCCCCCCGTTCACCCCTGGTGAACGCCCCCCCGAGGATATTTCCGGCAAGAAGAAACAGACCACACCCTATGGGATGGAGGTCGAGGATTTCATTCTGCATGCGATGACGGACAGGCTTGCGACCGAGGCCGGGTATGACGCCCGGCGGCAGGCCGTCGCCGCCTGGAATGCGGCGCAGCCTGTTCTCAAGCGGGGATTGGCGCTGACGCCGGTCAAGTTCGGGATCTCGTTCACCTTGACCCATCTGAACCAGGCCGGGGCGCTGGTGCATGTCTACCAGGACGGATCGGTGCACATGAACCATGGCGGCACCGAGATGGGCCAGGGCCTGTTCCAGAAGGTGGCGCAGGTGGCGGCGGCGCGGTTCGGGCTGGACGTGGGGGCGGTGAAGATCACCGCCACCGATACGGGCAAGGTGCCGAACACATCCGCCACGGCGGCGTCATCGGGATCGGATCTGAACGGAATGGCGGTCAAGGCGGCCTGCGACACGATCCGTGACAGGATGGCCGCCCATCTGGCCGAGAGGTTCGGAAATGACGACATCACTTTCGCCGATGGATGCGTCCATATCGGACAGGATCATACCCTGACCTTCGCGCAAGCCGCCCAATCGGCCTATGCCGCAAGGGTCAGCCTGTCGGCGACCGGTTTCTACGCCACCCCCAAGGTGGAATGGGACCGCATCAAGGGCCAGGGGCGGCCGTTTTTCTATTTCGCCTATGGTGCCGCCCTGACCGAAGTGGTGATCGACACGCTGACCGGAGAGACGCGGATCCTGCGGGCCGATCTGCTGCATGACGCGGGCGCCAGCCTGAACCCGGCGCTGGATATCGGCCAGATCGAAGGCGGCTATGTGCAGGGTGCAGGCTGGCTGACGATGGAGGAACTGGTCTGGGACACGAAAGGCCAGTTGCGCACCCATGCGCCGTCCACCTACAAGATCCCCGCCGTCTCGGACCGGCCTGCGGTGTTCAATGTCGGCCTCTGGGAAGGGGCGAACCGGGAGGACACGATCTATCGCTCAAAGGCGGTGGGCGAGCCACCCTTCATGCTGGGAATTTCGGCGCTGATGGCGATCTCGGATGCGGTGGCCGCTTGCGGGCCGGGGTATCCTGCGCTGGATGCGCCGGCCACGCCCGAGCGCATCCTGGCGGCCGTCAGGCGGGTCCGCGATGGGATTTGACCTCGATGCCCTGCACGGCGCCGTGCAGCGCCATGGCCGTGTCGCACGGGTCGTGATCGCCGAGGTGCGCGGGTCCGCGCCGCGCGAGGTGGGCGCGGCGATGCTGGTCTGGCCCGAGGGGCAGGCCGGCACGATTGGCGGCGGCGCGCTGGAGCATCAGGCGGGGCAGGCGGCGCGCGCGATGCTGGCGGGCGGTCCCCCGGCGCGGTTGACGCGGCATGCATTGGGCCCCGACCTGGGGCAATGCTGCGGCGGCAACCTGCAGCTTTTGACCGAGGTGCATGACGCCACGACAGTCGCGGCATGGCAGGGGCGGGACGTGATCGTGCGCCCCGTCGCGCCGGGCGCCGAGATGCCCCTTGCGGTACAGCGCCTGCTGAACGGCGCGCGGGCGCAGGGGCAACGGCCCCTTGCGCAGCTGATCGCGGGCTGGATGGTCGAACCCCTGGCGCGGCCTTCGGTACCCCTCTGGATCTGGGGGGCGGGCCATGTGGGGCGGGCGCTTGTGGCCACGCTGTCGCCCCTGCCCGACCTGGCGATCACCTGGATCGACACCGGACCGGAACGCTTCCCCGAGAACATCGGCGCGGGTGTCACCGCCCTGCCCGCCGCCGATCCCGCACGGTTGGTGCCGCATGCACCGCATGACGCGCATCACCTGATCCTGACCTATTCGCATGCGCTGGACCTTGCGCTCTGTCACGGGCTGCTGGGGCATGGCTTTGCCGGCGCGGGCCTGATCGGGTCGGCCACCAAATGGGCGCGCTTTCGGTCGCGCCTGGGGGCGCTGGGCCATGTGCCCGCCCAAATCGCGCGCATCCGCTGCCCCATCGGGACACCCGGCTTGGGCAAACACCCGCAGGCGATTGCCATTGGCGTCGCCTCGGGCTTATTGAGCGATATCGCAGCCACAACCGACAGAAGGGAACGCAGCGCATGACGGCACCGGTTCTGAGCATCAAGGGCCTGACAAAGGCCTATCCGGGCGTTGTCGCGAATTCCGATGTGTCCTTCGAGGTGATGAAGGGCGAGGTGCATGCCCTTCTGGGCGAGAATGGCGCGGGCAAGTCCACATTGGTCAAGATGATCTACGGGCTGGTCAAACCCGATCACGGGACGATGATCTTCCAGGGCAAGGCCTACGCCCCTGCCGAGCCGCGCGCCGCGCGCACCGCCGGTGTGGCGATGGTGTTCCAGCATTTCTCGCTGTTCGACGCGCTGAACGTGGCAGAGAACATCGCGCTGGGGATGGAACATCCACCGCGCCTTGCCGACCTGGCCGGGCGCATCCGCGAGGTGTCGGAAACCTACGGCCTGCCGCTGGATCCGTTCCGCACCGTGGGCGACCTGTCGGCGGGCGAGCGTCAGCGGGTCGAGATCATCCGCTGCCTGTTGCAGGATCCGCGCCTGCTGATCATGGACGAGCCGACATCGGTGCTGACCCCGCAGGAGGTGGAGATCCTGTTCCAGACCCTGCGCAAGCTGACGGCCGAGGGCGTGGCGATCCTGTATATCAGTCACAAGCTGGAAGAGATCCGCACGTTGTGCGACACGGCGACCATCCTGCGGCTGGGCAAGAAGGTGGCCACCTGCACCCCCGCCGACACCACCGCGCGGGCGCTGGCCGAAATGATGGTGGGCACGGTGCTGCATACCCCCGAACGCAGCGGGCGCGCGCTGGGCGACGTGGCGCTGGAACTGAGCGGGCTGTCGGTCCGCTCGCCTTCGGCCTTTGGATGCTCTCTCAAGGACATCAGCCTCGAGGTGCGGCAGGGCGAGGTGCTGGGTCTTGGTGGCGTTGCGGGCAACGGACAGGACGAGTTGCTGGGCGCGCTATCCGGCGAATTGCGCAGCGGCCCGGACATGGTCAAGATGCATGGCAGGGCGGTCGGCATGCTGGGGCCGATGGAGCGGCGGCGGATCGGCCTGCTGTGCGCGCCCGAGGAACGGCTGGGGCACGCGGCGGCGCCCGACATGAGCCTGACCGAGAACGCGATGCTGACCGGATCGCTGCGCGAGGGGCTGGAACGGCGCGGTTTTCTGGACTGGGGCCGCGCCAGGGGCTTTGCCGAAGCGATCATTCAGCGATTTGACGTACGCACGCCGGGACCGGGCAATGCGGCACGGTCGCTCTCGGGCGGCAATCTGCAGAAATTCGTCATCGGCCGCGAGGTGATGCAGCGCCCCGAGGTGCTGGTGGTCAATCAACCCACATGGGGCGTCGATGCATCCGCTGCCGCCGCGATCCGGCAGGCGCTGCTGGATCTGGCGGCGGGCGGCACGGCCGTGGTCGTGATCAGCCAGGATCTGGACGAGCTGATGGAGATCGCTGACAGGTTCGGTGCCTTGAACGAGGGGCGGCTGTCGCGCATCCGCCCGACATCCGAGCTGAACATCGAGGAAATCGGCCTGATGATGGGTGGCGCCCATGACATGGAGGTGGCGCATGTCTGAGGCGTTGGAACATGAGCATTCGCAGAACGATGACCGGGGGACCGCGCCATGCTGAAGCTTGAAAAGCGGCCGCAACCCTCGAAGGCCTGGGTCTGGCTGGCCCCCGTGGTGGCCGTGATTGCCACGATGATCGCGGGCGGCGCGCTTTTTGCGCTGCTGGGGAAGGATCCGCTGGTCGCGATCCGCACGGTCTTCTGGGATCCGCTGTTTTCGGAATTCGCGTTTTTCTACCGCCCGCAGCTACTGGTGAAGGGTGCGCCGCTGGTGCTGATCGCCATCGGCCTGAGCCTGGGGTTCCGGGCGGGCATCTGGAACATCGGGGCCGAGGGGCAGTATATCGTCGGCGCGCTTTGCGGCGCTGGCGTGGGACTGGCCTTCTACCCGATGGAGGGATGGTTCATCTTTCCGCTCATGGTCATGGCGGGGGCGCTGGGGGGCTGGGCCTGGGCCATGATCCCGGCGGTGCTGAAGGTGAAGTTCGGCACGAACGAGATCCTGGTATCCCTGATGCTGGTCTATGTGGCCGAGCAATTGCTGGCCTCGATGGCGCTGGGGCTGATGAAGAACCCCGAGGGCTTCGGCTTTCCCGGCTCGCGCAACCTGCAGCAATATCCCAGCGCCCATAATGCCGAGCTGATCGCGGGATCGGGGATGCATTGGGGCGTGGTCGCCGCGATGGTGGCGGTGATCTTTGCCTATGTGCTGATGACCCGGCACATCCTTGGCTTTCACATCCGCCTGACCGGCGAGGCGCCGCGCGCCGCGCGCTTTGCGGGCGTCAATCCGGGACGGCTGGTGCTGATCTGTCTGGGTCTGGCTGGCGCGCTGGCAGGGCTGGCGGGCATGTTCGAGGTTTCGGGGCCCGCCGGACGCGTCAGCATCGATTTCAACGTGGGCTACGGCTTTACCGCGATCATCGTGGCGTTTCTGGGTCGGCTGCACCCGCTGGGGATCCTGATGGCGGGCCTGCTGATGGCACTGACCTATATCGGAGGCGAGATCGCGCAATCGCGGCTGGGCCTGCCTGCGGCGGCGATCCAGATGTTCCAGGGGATGCTTCTGTTCTTCCTGCTGGCCGTCGACGTGATGACCAATTACCGGCTGCGGCTGACATGGCGTGAGGTGGCATGATGGATCTGTCGTCAATCAACCCGATCCTTTTGCTGGCCTCGCTGATGGTGGCGGCGACCCCGCTGCTGCTGGCGGCGGTGGGCGAGCTTGTGGTGGAAAAGGCGGGCGTTCTGAACCTGGGCGTCGAAGGCATGATGATCACCGGCGCGATCTGCGGCTTCGCCATCGCGGTCAACACGGGCAATCCGCTGCTGGGCGTGCTGGCGGCGGCGGCGGGCGGCGCCGTTCTGTCGCTGCTTTTCGCGCTTCTGACGCAGGTGGCGCTGGCCAACCAGGTGGCATCGGGGCTGGGGCTGACGCTGTTCGGGCTGGGCCTTTCGGCGCTGATCGGCCAGGGCTACCAGGGTATCCGCCCGCCGTCCTTTCCGCGGCTGAACATTCCGGGGTTGTCGGACATGCCGGTGCTGGGACGGATCCTGTTCTCGCATGATCTGATGGTCTATCTGGGGCTGATCATCGTCACGGCGGTCTGGTTCATGCTGAAATACACCCGCGCCGGGTTGATCCTGCGCGCGGTCGGCGAAAATCACGAGGCGGCCCATGCGCTGGGATACAAGGTCGTGCGCATCCGCATGATGGCGATCCTGTTCGGCGGGGCCTGCGCCGGGATGGGTGGCGCCTATATCAGCCTGATCCGCGTGCCCCAATGGACCGAGGGGATGACGGCCGGAATCGGCTGGATCGCCCTTGCCCTGGTGGTCTTTGCCAGCTGGAAGCCCTGGCGCGTCCTGCTGGGTGCCTATCTTTTTGGCGGCGTGACCGTGATTCAGCTGAATCTGCAAGCGGCGGGCGTTGCGATCCCGGTCGAATATCTGGCAATGTCGCCTTATCTGATCACCATCCTCGTGCTGGTCATCATGTCGGCCGACAAGAGCAGTGCACCTGCCTCGTTGGGCCGTATTTTCCATGCCTCACGTTGAGGCCAAAACTATGACGTTCACCTAACAGGGGGATTCCTGAATGAAACTGACCAAACTGTTGACCACCGCCGCGCTGGCGCTGGGCCTGGGCCTGGCGACCGGCGCCATGGCGCAGGACAAGCTCAAGGTGGGCTTTGTCTATGTGGGCCCCGTCGGCGACGGCGGCTGGACCTATGAGCATGACAAGGGCCGCCTGGCTGTCGAAGCCGAATTCGGTGACAAGGTCGAGACCGTGTTTGTCGAATCCGTGCCCGAGGGCCCGGATGCAGAGCGCGTGATGACCCAGATGGCGCTGGACGGTGCCAAGCTGATCTTCACCACATCCTTCGGCTTCATGGACCCGACGATCAACGTGGCCGCCAAGTTCCCGGATGTGAAATTCGAACACGCCACCGGCTACAAGCGCGCCGACAACGTGTCGACCTATTCCGCCCGTTTCTACGAGGGCCGCGCCATCCAGGGCCACATCGCAGGCAAGATGACGGAATCGAACATCATCGGCTACATCGGCTCCTACCCGATCCCCGAAGTGATCCGCGGCATCAACTCGGCCTTCATCCATGCGCGCAAGGTGAACCCGGATGTCCAGTTCAAGATCGTCTGGGCCTATACCTGGTTCGATCCCGCGAAAGAGGCTGACGCCGCGAAGGTCCTGATCGAACAGGGTGCCGACGTGATCCTGCAGCACACCGATTCCACCGCGCCGCTGGCTGCCGCCGCCGAGGCAGGCAACATCATCGGCTTCGGCCAGGCATCGGACATGGGCGAATATGCCGATGGTCCGCGCGTGTCCTCGATCATCGACAACTGGGCACCCTATTACATCGCGCGCACCCGCGCCGTGATGGACGGGACCTGGACCTCGACCGACACCTGGGACGGCATCGGGCCGGGCATGGTCGGCATCGGCGAGATCACCGACAAGGTGCCCGCCGACGTGAAAGCCGAGGCGCTGGCCATGAAAGAGGCGATCGCAAAGGGCGAATACCACCCCTTCACCGGTCCGCTGAACAAGCAGGACGGTTCGGCCTGGCTGGCTGAAGGCGAAGTGGCCGACGACGGCACGCTGCTGGGCATGGACTTCTATGTCGAAGGCATCGAAGGCACGATCCCGAACTGATCGACCGTTACAGCATCCAAGGAAAACCCCGCCATCGTGCGGGGTTTTTTCTTGTGCAACGACGGATACGGGCAGCAAGCGCATGCGATCCCGTATCCTGTCCGACGGCGGCCCCTGCCCCCCGGAGAAGCAAGGGCAGAGAAAACAGGATTGAAAATCTGCTTGAATGCGTCATGCTCACGGGACGGAACATTTGTTTTTTCGATCGTTCAGAGTGTGAGTGTGCCATGTCCGAGAAACTTTCCCCCCTCAAGAAACTGAAGGATGCCGTCAAGCAAGCAGCCGTGGGGTCAATGGACCCCCTGACACATCTGCTGGCCGTCGCACTTGACGATGACGAGATCGCGGCCGAGATCGAGAAGCGCGTGAAAGGCAAGATGATCGGATCGGCGCGGCTTGTCTCGGTCGAGGGGGATTTGCAGGCGGGCATCAGCGGCACCATAGAAATCCCGATCTTCTCGGAAGATGTGGGAGATCTGCTGAAAGAGCCGATCTATGTTTTCACGGACCTGTCCACCCGCAAGGCCCATATCGTAAGCCGTCCCGTTCAGGATCAACCCAGCCAGCCCCGGATGGCAAACGCGCCCTATGTGATGTCATCACAGCCTGGACTGAATACGCAGGTCGTCAGCCTTGGACCCGAGGCCATCGCGCGCGAGAATGCCTATTTCGGTCGCATTGGCCTGACCCCCAGGCTGCCGTTCAATCCGACGCCACTGCCCGAGCGGCCCGACCTCGAGATGCTGATCAACGAGATCATCTCGCGCCGCGAATGGGGGGGACGCGCTGCCGCCGCCGCGCAGAGCACCTGTACCTATGACACGACCAGTTCCTGCGTCGTGTTCACGGCACCCGGCATGAATTACGACCAGCGCGTCCAGGACGATTGCCAAGGCGATGGTTACAGGACCGACGACTAGATCATGATCGTCATCTTCAGTGGCGCGGAGGATGTGCATTCGCTGGCCGTGCAGTCCGAGATCAGAAAGCGCGGGGGCGACGCGGTCATTGTCGATCTGCGCGGCTATCGGGCGAACCTTGACATCGAGCATGTCATCGGCGCCGGATCGCGGGGCATTTCGGTTTGCCTGAAGCAGCATGGCATAGATCCGGTCGATGTGACCGGCGCCTGGTGGCGGCGCGTATCCCGGCCCGAACCCCTCGACGATCTTGACGAGGCGACGAATGCTTTCATGCAGAAGGAGATCGACACGACGCTGAAAGGCTGGCTGCTGTCGATGACGAATGTCATCAATCCGGTTGATCGGGCGGCCCAGGCCAACAACAAGCTGCTGCAACTGCACATCGCGCAGGAAAGCGGTTTCTGCATCCCGCAAACCCTTGTGACCACGCGCAAGGATTCGATCCTGCGGTTCCGCGACCGGGTCGGCGACATCGTCTGCAAGCCCATGAACGGACATGCGCAGGCCTTCATCGAAACGCGTTTGGTCCGGCCGGACGAAGATATCGACGATCAGGCCCTGTCCAACTGTCCGACCATGTTCCAGAAGGCCATTCTGGGCGGCGATGACCTGCGCGTCACCGTCATTGACGATGCTATTTTCGCGGCCCGGGTCCTACGCCCCGAGGGCTTCACGCATATCGACTGGCGCCCCGAGTTGAACGCAACCTTCGCAAGTGTCGCCTTGCCGTCCCCGGTCGAGGATTGCATCCGCCGCTACATGGCGTCGATGGGCCTCAGGTATGGTGCGTTTGATCTGCGCACGGATTCCGCCGGAAGACATGTCTTCCTCGAGTGCAACGAGGCAGGTCAATTCCTTTTCGTGGAAATCCATGGGGGCATTCCCATTTCCGCCGCGGTTGCGGCAGCCCTTGTTGACGGGCCCGCCTGACCATCGACGGCGCAATCCGCTTTCGTGTTTCGAAACGGAACGCTGTCCTCGTGACGCATGACGGGCGCTTCGCATATTTGCACCACGCCAGTCAGCCGCATTGCGCCATGGCGCGCAAGGTTGTAGGGCAGTCCCCAACATCGCGAAGGACGACCCAGACCATGACCATGCTCGACACTTTCATCAAACCGATGCACCCCGAGGGGCGCAAGTTCGTGGCGATCTTTGCAGTCATCTCGATCGTGCTGTTCATGATCTGGGATCCCCTGGGCTGGATCGGCGTGGGGCTGACGGTCTGGTGCTACTATTTCTTTCGCGATCCCAAGCGCACCACGCCCACCCGCGAGGGGCTGCTGATCAGCCCTGCGGACGGGGTGATCTCGCTGATCGAGAAAGCCGTGCCGCCCGCCGAACTGGGGATGGCCGATCATGCCCTGACCCGGGTCAGCGTCTTCATGAACGTGTTCAACTGCCATGTGAACCGCGCGCCCATCGCAGGCCGTGTCACGGCCGTGGCCTATCGGCCGGGCAAATTCTTCAATGCCTCGCTGGACAAGGCTTCGGTCGACAATGAACGCAATTCCCTGGCCATCGAAATGGAAGATGGCCGCCAGATCGCGGTGGTGCAGATCGCGGGGCTGGTCGCGCGCCGGATCGTGTGCTGGACCAAGCCCGAACAGCGCCTGCTGACCGGCGAACGCTTTGGCCTGATCCGTTTCGGCAGCCGCGTCGATGTCTACCTGCCCGATGGCGTGGCACCCCTTGTCACCGTGGGGCAAGGCATGATCGCGGGCGAGACGGTCATTGCCGACCTGACCTCGACCGAAGGAGCACGTGATGGGCGAACTGCCTGATCCCGACCAGTTGCCGCCCGTCCGTTCGCGGCGGGAATTGCCGATCGTGCAGCTTTTGCCGAACCTTGTGACGGTGGGGGCGATCTGCGCAGGCCTGACCGCGATCCGCTATGCCACCAGCGGCAATTTCAACGTGGCGGTGCAGCTTTTGCTGCTGGCCGCGGTGCTGGACGGTCTGGATGGCAGCCTGGCCCGGTTGCTGAAAAGTGCCAGCGCACTGGGCGCGGAACTGGACAGCCTTGCCGATTTCCTGAACTTCGGGATCGCGCCCGGTCTTCTGATGTATTTCTGGGCGTTCCAGGACATGGGCAACCTGGGCTGGATCGCCGTGGTGATCTATGCGCTGTGCTGCGTGCTGCGCCTGGCGCGCTTCAACGTCGGCACCAAGGCCAGCGACACCGAAAAACCAAGTCGCCATTTCGAGGGGGTCCCCTCGCCCGCCGGTGCGCTTCTGGTGATGCTGCCCCTGTTTCTGGATCGCGCCGTGCCGGGGCTGCCGCCGATTCCCGACATGGTGATCGCGGCCTATATGCTGGGGGTCGGCCTGCTGATGATCAGCCGCCTGCCGACCTGGTCGCTGAAATCGCTGACCATCCAGCGCGAGAATGTGCGCCTTCTCTACGTCGGCTTCGTCTGTTTCCTGGCCGCGCTGATCAGTTTTCCCTGGCTGACGCTGATGGTGATGGACCTTTTGTATCTGCTTTCGCTGATATGGGCGTGGCGGCAGTGGCGCCTGCAATCGCGCGGACAGGTTTGACCCCTTTTCCTTGACGCAAAGCCGTGGCAGTTTCGCGGCCATGACACATGCACTCATCAGCCGTGACGGCACCCCCGCAAGCCGCCTTGCCTTTGGCACCATGCAATTCGGCGGTCGCGCCGACGCGGAACAGTCGCGCGCCATGTTCGAGGCGAGCCTTGCCGCCGGGATCACGCATTTCGACACCGCCCACGCCTATACAGGCGGCGCGTCGGAAGAGATCACCGGCAAGCTGATCGCGCCGCATCGTGACCGGCTGATCCTGGCGACGAAAGCCGGGTATGCGGGCGGATCGGGCCGCGACAATATCCTCAAGACCTTCGACATCTCGCGCCAGCGCTTGCAGATGGACGAGGTCGATATCCTCTACCTGCACAGGTTCGACGACAACACGCCGCTGCGCGAAACCTTCGAGACACTGGCCGAGCTGAAACAGAAAGGGCAGATCCGGTACGTGGGTGTGTCCAATTTCGCCGCCTGGCAGGTGATGAAGGCGCTATGGGTCGCGTCGGAGTTCGACCTGAGGATCGACATCCTTCAGCCGATGTACAACATCGTCAAACGCCAGGCCGAGGTGGAACTGTTCCCCGCCTGTGTCGATCAGGGTATCGCGATTGCCCCCTATTCCCCGTTGGGTGGCGGATTGCTGACCGGCAAATACGCCGCTGGCGGCAGCGGGCGGCTGGTCGAGGACAAGGCCTATGCCAGCCGGTATGCCCCCGAGTGGATGCACAAGGCCGCCGTCGGGTTGCAGGAGATCGCGGCAGATGCGGGCGTTCACGCGGCCACCCTGGCCGTGGCCTGGGCCGCGCGCCATCCGGCCGGCCCCACGCCGATCATTTCGGCCCGATCCGCAGAACAGTTGGCGCCCTCGCTGGCGGCAATGGATTACACGCTGGATGATGCGCTCTACGCAAGGCTGGCCGCCTTGGCCCCGACCCCGGCCCCGGCGACGGACCGTCTGGAAGAGGCATGAGCCGGGCACTGATCATCGGCGGCGGCATTGCCGGCATTTCCGCTGCGGCCCGCCTTGCCCCGCATCTTGAGGTCACCCTGCTGGAAGGCGAGAACAGCCTTGCCTATCACGCCTCGGGGCGGTCTGCGGCCATGTTTCTGCTGAATTACGGCAATGCCACGATCAAGGCGCTGAATGCGGCCAGCGCGGATCACCACCACAACGCCGATGGCGGGGTTCTGTCGCCACGCGGGATGATGATGGTGGCAGGTCCCGAACATGCCGACGCCTTCCGTGCCGACAGCGCCGATCTGGGTCTGGACGAGATCACGATGGAGGAAGCGGCCCGCCTCTGGCCGATCCTGAACCGCCAGACGCAAGCCCATGCCGCCTATCGCGAGGATGCGCAGGATCTGGATACCGACCTACTGATCCAGAATTTCGCGCGATCCGCCCGCGCACAGGGCGCACGGATCGAGACCGGAGCACGCGTAAGCCGGATCGAACGCCTGGGGACGGGATGGCGTGTGACCACAGAAGCCGGCCAGGTGCATGAGGGCGATCTGCTGGTCAACGCGGCTGGCGCATGGGCCGATACGGTGGCGCGCATGGCGGGGCTCGGGCCGTTGCAGATCCAGCCCTATCGCCGTTCCATGGCGCGGATCGCCTTGCCGCAGGACATGTCCCCCGCCGCTTGGCCCTTTGTCGATGGGGTCGGCGAAAGCTGGTATTGCAAGCCCGATGCGGGCGCGCTGATCGTGTCGCCCGCGGATGAGGAACCCGTGGTGCCGCAGGATGCCTGGGCCGATGACATGGTACTGGCCGAAGGTCTGGCCCGCTACCAGGAAGCGGTGACGCAGCCCGTCACGCGGATGCTGGCCAATTGGGCGGGCCTGCGCAGTTTCGCCCCTGATCGCGCGCTGGTCATCGGGCCCGAGCCGCAGGATGCCACCTTTCTGTGGTGTGCAGGTCAAGGTGGCTACGGTTTCCAGACCGCCCCCGCCGCGAGCCAGCTGCTGGCCGATCTGGCGCTTGGCTTGACGCCCGCCTTGGATGCCGACACCTTGCGTGCCCTATCCCCTGCGAGGTTTGCCTGAGATGTCACGCCGCCTGAACCTTCCCGACACGGCCTCGGTCGCGCACCCCTCTGATGACGGGCGCATGTTCGCCCCCTCTGCCGCGCGCAACGCTGCCGATATCGCAGCCCTTGTGGCCCAGCATGCCCCTGCATCGGGACGCGCGCTGGAAATCGCCTCGGGCACCGGGGAACATGCCGTCATCTTCGCCGGTGCCATGCCGGGCCTTGACTGGCAGCCTACCGACATCGACCCGGCGCGCCGCGCCTCGGTCGATGCGCATGCGGCGGTGGCGGGTCTGGCGAACCTGCGCGCGGCGATCGACCTTGACGCCACCGCATCCGGCTGGGGCGCCGCGCATGCCGGTCAGGATCTGATCGTGCTGGTGAACCTGCTGCATCTGATCAGCCAGGCCGAGGCCCGGACCCTCATCGGCGAAGTGGCGCAGGCACTGGCCCCCGGCGGGATCTTTGTCCTCTATGGTCCGTTCCTGCGCGACGGCGAGACGACATCCGACGGCGACAGGACCTTCCACGCAAGCCTGCGCGCGCAGGATCCCGAGATCGGCTACAAGGACGACTGGGACGTGATCGACTGGATCCATGCCAACTGGCTGGACCTTGTGCAGGTCGTCGAGATGCCCGCCAACAACATGGCCTTCGTTGCCCGCCGTCCGGCCTGACCCGGGTTTCTGATCCTGATCAAGGCGGGCCCGGCACCGCTGTGATCTGCCCGTGCCTGACATTCATCAAGGCAAGGATCCATCATGACCTGGAACGACAAACTGAACAGCACGCGTGACCAGTTGCGCGGGCTCAACAAGGCCATCCCCGAGACGACACGCGCCTTCGGTGCCCTGGGCAAGGCCGTCAAGGAAGGCGGCGTGCTGGAGTTCAAGACGAAGGAATTCGTGGCCCTCGGCATCGCCATCGCCACCCGCTGCGAAGCCTGCATCGTGCTGCATGTAGAGACCCTGATCCGCGCCGGGGCCAGCCGCGAAGAAATCAGCGATGTGCTGGCGATGACGATCCAGATGGGGGGCGGCCCGTCCATGATGTATGCCGCCAAGGCGCTGGAATGCTTCGATGAAATGACCGCCGCGGGGTGACGGGCGGCTTCAGGTCCCGGCGCGGCGACAACCGCGCCGGGACGCTGCGTTTAACCGTCCTGACGGATCGTCGCGTTGGCGGGATCGTAGGGGCTGTCTTCGACCACCTTGGCATCCCACAGCTGGTCGAACATCTTGACCTTCAGTGCCGTGCCCGGCACCGCCAGATCGGGGCGCACATAACCCATCCCGATGCTCTGGCCGAAATGCACCGAATAGCCGCCCGAGGTCAGGCGCCCCACGCGGGTACCATCCGCCGCATAGAGCGCTTCACGCCCCCAGGGATCGGCATCTGCGGGACCATTCACAAGGATCGTCACGCATTTGCTGCGGATGCCCTTGGCCTCCATCGCCGCCTTGCCCCGGAACTCCTTGGACAGATCCACGAAGCGCGGCAGATCCGCCTCGAGCGGGGTGGCGTCGCGGCCCAGTTCGTTGCCGAAGGCGCGATAGCTTTTTTCCTGGCGCAGCCAGTTCTGTGCGCGCGCGCCCACCAGCTTCATGCCATGTTCCGCGCCCGCCTTTTCCAGCAGGTCGAACAGGTAGTTCTGCATCTCGATCGGGTGGTGCAATTCCCAGCCCAGCTCGCCCGTATAGGCGACGCGGATCGCATTGACCGGGCACATGCCCAGCTCGATCTGCCGCGCGCTCAGCCAGGGGAAACGCTTGTTCGACAGGGCGGTCTCGGGATCGGCATCCTTGATCACCGCCTTCAGCACATCGCGCGATTTCGGACCGGCGATGGCAAAGACCCCCCATTGCGTCGTGACATCATGGATCTCGACATAGCCGAAGTCGGCCATCCTGTCGGCGGCGGACTTGCGCAGGTAGTCGCCGTCATAGGCGGTCCAGGCCCCGGCGCTGACCAGGTAATATTCATCCTCGGCCAGGCGTACGATCGTGTATTCGGTACGCGTGGTGCCGTGGTCGGTCAGGGCATAGGTCAGGTTGATCCGGCCCACCTTGGGCAGCTTGTTGCAGGTGAACCAGTCCAGGAATTGCGTGGCGCCGGGGCCCTTGACCAGATGCTTGGTAAAGGCTGTCGCGTCGATCAGGCCCACCCCTTCGCGGATCGCCTTCGCCTCTTGCGCCGCATATTCCCACCAGCCACCGCGGCGGAAGCTGCGGGTGTCGTGATCGAAGCCTTCGGGCGCATCCAGCGGGCCGTAGTAATTGGGCCGCTCCCAGCCGTTCACCTGGCCGAATTGCGCGCCGCGCGCTTTCTGGCGGTCATAGGCAGGGGCCGTGCGCAGGGGGCGGCAGGCTTCGCGTTCTTCATCCGGATGGTGCAGGATGAAGACGTGGCTATAGCATTCCTCGTTCTTGCGCGCGGCATATTCGGTTGTCATCCAGCTGCCGTAACGCTTGGGATCAAGCGCCGCCATGTCGATCTCGGCCTCGCCCTCGACCATCATCTGCGCCAGGTAATAGCCGGTGCCGCCCGCCGCGGTGATGCCAAAGCTGAAGCCCTCGGCCAGCCACATGTTGCGCAGGCCGGGGGCAGGCCCGACCAGCGGGTTGCCATCAGGCGTATAGCAGATCGGCCCGTTGAAATCGTCCTTCAGGCCAACGGTCTCGGAGGACGGAAGCCGATGGATCATCGACATGTATTCCTCTTCGATCCGTTCCAGATCCAAGGGGAAAAGATCGGCGCGGAAACTGTCGGGCACGCCGAATTCGAAGCGCGCGGGCGCGCCATGCTCATAGGGGCCAAGGATCCAGCCGCCGCGCTCTTCGCGCACGTACCACTTGGCATCGGCATCGCGCAGCACTGGATGCTCCAACCCGCCATTCTTGCGGTATTCGAGCAGCGCGGGATCGGGTTCGGTCACGATGAACTGATGTTCGACCGGGATTGCGGGCGACTTGATGCCCAGCAAGCGCGCGGTCCGCTGCGCATGGTTGCCCGTGGCGGTCACCACATGTTCGGCGGTGATCACGATCTGTTCGTCGGACGGCACAAGGTTGCCCCCCTTCTCGACCATCTTCGTGCAGGTCACCTGCCATTCGGACCCGGTCCAGTGATAGGCATCGGCCTGCCACTTGCGCTCGATCATCACGCCACGCTGGCGCGCGCCCTTGGCCATGGCCATCGTCACGTCAGCCGGGTTGATGTAGCCGTCGGTCGGGTGATAGATCGCGCCTTCCAGATCATCGGTGCGCACCAGCGGCCAGCGGTCCTTGATCTGGGCGGGCGTCATCCACTCATAGGGCACGCCGCAGGTTTCGGCCGTGGTGGCATAGACCATGTATTCGTCCATGCGCGCCCGGGTCTGCGCCATGCGCAGGTTGCCCACGACGGAAAAGCCCGCATTCAGGCCGGTCTCGGCCTCCAGCGACTTGTAGAAGTCGACCGAGTACTTATGGATATGGGTCGTGGCGAAGGACATGTTGAACAACGGCAGAAGCCCCGCCGCATGCCAGGTCGACCCCGAGGTCAGCTCGTCGCGTTCCAGCAGCATCACATCCTGCCACCCGGCGCGCGCCAGGTGATAGGCGATCGAGGTTCCGACAGCGCCGCCGCCGACAACCAGAGCTTTGACATGTGTTTTCATGGCGCAAGCGACTCCCTTGGATCAAGCTTTGGCCGATCAATAGCAGGTCATGCCGCGCGCGTGTGAACCAGCCGACGCAATCCCGTCTGAAAGCGACCTGTGCACCGAAAGCGACGCGGCCGGCCGTTCTTCTTGCCGAAAATATCCTCGGGGGGGCGTTCAACGCAGTTGAACGTGGGGGGCAGATAGCCCCCCTTCGTTACTTGCCCAACGCCACGCCTTCACGGCGCGGATCCGCCCCGCCGCGCAGGCCATCCGGCCCGATCGAGATCGCATGCAGGCCCGATGTCTGCGCGCCAAGGCGCACCTCGTAGCCCAGTGCCCGCAGCGGATCTGCCAGGGCCTCGGCCTCGGTTCCGGCCTCAAGATCGTAGATGCCGAAACGATTCAGCAGATGACCTGTGGCAACCGCCTGCTGCACATCCATGCCCCAATCCAGATGGGCGATCAGCGCCGAGGTCACATAGCCGATGATCGAACTGCCGCCGGGACTGCCAAGCACCAGAACCGGCTGGCCGCCGCGCCGCACGATGGTCGGCGCCATCGAGGAGCGGGGCCGCTTGCCCGGCGCGACCCGATTGGCCACCGGCACGCCATCCACGTGGCTGCGAAACGAGAAATCCGTCAGTTCGTTGTTCAACAGGAACCCGCCTGCCATCAGCCGCGCGCCAAAGGCGTTTTCGATGGTCGACGTCATCGACAGCGCATTGCCGAAGCTGTCCACGATCGAGATATGTGTGGTCGAGGGTTGCTCCAGCGTGATCCCATCGGCCAGGTTCAGCGTGTGATCGAAGGCAGGCTGCCCTGCCTGCGCCTCGGGCAGCACCCCGCCCGCGGTGATCAGCGCCGCGCGCTGGCGCAGATAGGCCGGATCCAGCAGGCCCGCGACCGGGACCGGCACAAAGTCGCTGTCGGCCAGATAGCGGGCGCGATCCGCGAAGGCCAGGCGGCTGGCCTCGCCGATCAGGCGCCAGCTTTCGGGATCCGACGGGCCCAGCGCGGCCAGATCCGTGGCCTCGAGCATGCCCAGGATCTGCCCGACCGCCACGGCACCGGACGAGGGTGGCCCCATCCCGCAGACCTCGTGCCCGCGATAGGGGGCGCAGACCGCCGCGCGTTCCTTGACGCGGTAGATCGCCAGGTCCAGCGGCCCCAGCAGGCCGGGATTATGCGCAGCCCCTCGCACGGCCTGCACGATCACATCGGCCACGGGGCCGGTATAGAATGCGTCCACGCCACGCTCGGCCAGGCCGCGCAGGGTCTGCGCATAGGCAGGATTGCGCAGCATCGCGCCCTCGGCCAAAGGTTGCCCTTCGGGCAGGAAATAGCCTGCCGTCACCGGATCCACCGCCAGACGCTCGGCATCCGCGGCCACCAGCATGGCCAGGCGCGGCGACACCGGAAAACCGGTGTCGGCCAGACGGATCGCCGGGGCCAGCAGATCACCCCAATCGGCGCGCCCCCAACGGGCATGGGCGGCGGCCATCAAGGCCGGTGTGCCGGGCGTGCCCACGCTGCGCCCACCGACCACGGCGTCAAAGAATTTCAGCGGCTCCCCCTCGGCGTCCTGGAACAGCCGTGGGGTCGCCTCCAGTGGTGCGGTTTCGCGACCGTCCAGCGTGGTGATGGCGCCTGTCGCCCCATCGTGCCAGACCAGAAAGGCCCCGCCCCCCAGCCCCGATGACTGCGGTTCGACCAGGCCCAGCACGGCCTGCACGGCGACCATGGCATCGGCGGCCGTACCGCCGGCGGCCAGAACATCCGCCCCGGCGTCCACAGCCAGCGGATGGGCTGCCACGACCATCCATTCACGGGCCTCGACCGGCCGGGTGTCGGCCTTGGCCTGCAAGGCTGCGGCAACCCGGTCCGAGGTCACCACCCGCCCTGCACCACCGCCTTCGGGCGTGATCCGGTCCGAGGCCTGTTGCGCCAGCACCGGCGCGGTCAACAGCATGATAGAGCACAGCAGAGTTGCCAGACGCATGTCAGCCCCTTTCCTGCGGTCGGGCTATCGCACCGATCCGCGTCACCGATGACAGCCGGGCGGCCCTCACAGCATGGACGGCACGACCTGATCAGGGGGGCGGTGCCCATCGGCAAAGGTCTTGATATTGATGATCACTTTTTCGCCCATCTCGGCGCGGCCCTCGCGCGTGGCCGATCCCATATGCGGCAGCAGCACCACGTTGGGCAGATCACGCAGGCGCGGGTTCACATCCGTGCCGTGCTCGTAGACGTCAAGGCCCGCCCCGGCCAGCTCACCGGCGGCCAGCATCCGGGTCAGGGCATTCTCGTCGATCACCTCGCCACGCGATGTGTTCACGATCACCGCATCCGGTTTCATCAGTTTGAGGCGTCGTGCGTTCATCAGATGAAAGGTCGAGGGCGTGTGAGGGCAGTTGATGCTGATCACGTCCATGCGCGCCACCATCTGGTCCAGACTTTCCCAATATGTCGCCTCGTAGCGATCCTCGATCTCGGGGCGCAGCCTGCGGCGGTTGTGATAATGGATCTGCATGCCGAAAGCCGCCGCGCGGCGCGCCACGGCCTGCCCGATACGGCCCATGCCCAGAATGCCAAGACGCCGCCCGCCGACGCGCCCGCCCAGCAGGGCCGTGGGCGACCAGCCGGTCCAGCGCCCCTCGTTCATGATGGCAAGCCCCTCGGGCATGCGGCGGATCACGGCCAGCATCAGCGCCATGGTCATGTCGGCGGTATCATCGGTCAGCACACCGGGCGTGTTCGACACGAGGATGCCGCGCTGGCGGGCCGTCGCCACGTCGATGTGATCGACACCCGCGCCGTAGTTGGCAATCAAGCGCATGTTGGGACCGGCCTGCGCGATCAGTCCGGCATCGATCTGGTCAGTCAGGGTCGGCACCAGCACATCGGCCGTGGACAGCGCCTCGACCAGTTCGGCACGGGTCATCGGCGTGTCGTCATCGCGCAGTTGCACGTTGAACAGTTCCTTCATCCGCGTCTCTACCGCTTCGGGCAAGCGTCGCGTCACGACAACACTCAGACGTGCAGTTGGCATTCAGGCCCTCCCCTTCTTTCCAAATCAGCTGCTTGGTGGCAGAGTGAAGGATGAACCGGCGGGGCACAAGAACCCCATTCCAGATTTCACCCGGTCAGAGCGGATAGAAGGCAGGCATTGGGCATGACACAGCTGAAGTTTCGGGCGGATCGGGGATTCGTCCGCGCATACCGGATGATCGCGGCGCTTCTGGCGCTGCTGCTTCTGGCGGGGTTTACACCGCATGCCTATGGCGCGGAACGCGGCAGCGTCACGAACCTGCCCTTGCCGCGCTACGTGTCGATCAAGTCGGCTGAAGTGAATGTGCGGCGCGGCCCCTCGCTGACGCACCGCGTCGACTGGGTGTTCAAACGCAAGGACATGCCGGTCGAAATCACGGCCGAGCACGGGCATTGGCGCCGGGTGCGCGACCGGGACGGTGCCGGCGGATGGGTCCATTACTCGCTTTTGTCAGGAAACCGGACGGTCATCGTCGATCAGGACATGCTGCCGCTGCTCAGCCGCCCCGAACAGAACGCGCCGGCCTCGGCCCAACTGGAACAGGGCGTCGTGGCGCGGCTGGACAGTTGCAACACCGAGTGGTGCCGCCTGTCAGCCGGCGGGTATCGTGGCTGGGCCCCGAAGAAGGCACTCTGGGGTGTCAAAACCGACGAGGTTCTTGACTGACACCGGATGCGATCTTTTCCGTCTGAAAGAAGCATGGATTTTTTCCAGATCGGGACTTGAACCTGCATCGCAGTCAGAGTAATCACCCCCTCACGTTGGGGCGTGGCCAAGTGGTAAGGCATCGGTTTTTGGTACCGTGTACCGTAGGTTCGAATCCTACCGCCCCAGCCAACTCACCTTAGACAATACGTGCCTGGCCGAATGGTCATTGGCTGTGTTGCTCAACTGGCCTGTGCTCCAAGCGGTGGCACAGGTCACAATGCATTTGAGCATCCGAAAACAACCATAGATGTCTATACTTGGCTGCACCGCGACGCGTCACTTCGCAAGCCAGGTAGTAAACTATCGGAAAAATTGCGACACTTACGAACTGCAGCAGGCACTATCGATGATTCGTCCGTGCAGAACTCAGACTCCGTCAATGCCCGCCGTCAAAGACAAAAAAATAAAATCAATATATGATTGTCTTTAACAGCCCCCCAACTCTACACATGGAAAATCATGCGCAACCTTGAAAAGTCCGAGAAAATTGCGTTATCAATGATTGTTATTATTGGTTTGTCCAGCTTTTTACTTGCTCTGAATGGCAGATTGCAAGCACAGAAAGAGGGAATACTTTACCAACTTATTGACAACCTTTCATACGAAATCGGGTATTCCGGCCTGATACATCATTTCAAGAACGCAGTCCTTCGGCCAAACGAACCAGAATACCTTGCTCGCGCCAACACGGCGGGCCAGAACGCGCTGGATATACTCGACAAGATCGAACACGCTGCAATTGATCTTGGTGTGCTGGAAGGCACAACAGGCCTCGAAAACACCCGCGCCATGATTGCCGAGTATACCGCGAATATTGGCGTGGTTTCTGATGCTCATGCTCAAGGCAAATCAGTTCAAGAAGTGGATGATTTGGTGAGGGTCGATGACTTTCCCGCAACCCAGGAAATCAGCAGATTCCGGCAAGAAGTTTTTTCGAGCATGGCCGCCAAGAGGCTAAATTTAAACCTTGCAGAAGCCGCTCTATGCATAATGATTGCAGCATTTTTCGTGATGTACATCATCTGGACCGACAACCAGCGCGCCAACCTGCTGAAGGAAAAACTCCGGTTAACAAGGCAAAATATCGAGTTGAAGTCTTTTGCCGATGAGGCCGCTCATGAGTTGCGAACGCCGATCGCTCAAGTTGTTACGGCGAGCGATCTCATTCTCGAAGATGCCCCGGACGCAAGCGGTCAGGATTATCAAATCGTCGGAATGATCAACCGGATTGCAAACGACATGTTAAACCAGGTCAACAGCCTCTTGGAGTATAGCAGATACAGCGACAAGAAGGTGGTAAAGCAAAATTTCAGCATGCGAGACCTGGTGCGCGGCATCGCAGCGGACCTGTCCAATGCCAGGAACAAACAACATTCGATCATCGTGAAAGACATGCCTGACGTTCCTGCCAATGCGGACCTGTTCAAGCGCGTTTGGTCGAACCTGATCCAGAATTCCATCAAGTATACCAATCAGGGCGCACCGGCCGAGGTCATGATCTATGGTGACACCTCCGGCAGCGACACACGGTACTTTATCGAGGATCGCGGAATTGGAATTGATCCGAGCAGGGCAGACGATATTTTTGGCTACAAGGTTCGATTGCACGAAGGCGACAACGACTATGACGGATATGGGATTGGCCTTGCCTTGGTGCGCTCAATCATCAACCGGCATGGCGGCAAGATATATCTCGACAAAAACTACCAAACGGGCGCGCGTTTTTGCATCGTGATGCCGTCGACTTAGTTGGACAGCGCGCACCGCCTTGTCGTTGTCCTCATTGAGGGTCCTTGGCCAATCGCGGCGATACTTACGTTTGTCAGTACAAAACCCTATGATCAGCCGGCCAGAGTATGTGCCTTGCAGGACGGTCGGATTTGACGGTTACCTGACACTCTCAGGGTTATTGAACTTCCTTCGCAGGGCCACGGAAATGCAGGATTCCTCCATAGACATCGGTGACTTCGAAATCTCGGAAGCAGATCGGCTCGGCGTCATATTCTTTGATGCCGTGCGTGAAGGGGCGGCTGAATTCTACACGATCGAGCAACGGGAAGTTTGGGCCGCGACGCCCCCTTCGGGGGCAAACTGGGCATCGCGGCTGGCCGCCCAGACAACCTTGGTTGCGCGCAAGGCCGGGTTGCCCGTTGGCTTCATGACCCTGGACACCAATGGCTACATAGATCTGGCTTTCGTCGCACCGGGGCAACAACGACAGGGCATAGGTCGAAGTCTTTACGCGCGGATCGAGAGACTGGCGCGAGACGCCGAAATGCCCCGCCTGCATTCGCAGGCAAGCCACCTTGTTCGGGGCCTTTTTGAGCAGCAGGGCTGGGAAATCATCCGCGCGCAGCAGATTGAAAGGGCCGGCGTCACACTGACGAACTTCCTGATGGAGAAGCATCTCCAGGACTGAGGTCAGCGCGCCGAGATTGCGCAGCATTCAGAACAAGGCTGACCTTCAGACCCGACCAAAGACATGGCGCTTCGTCCGCATGGCCATCCTTGGTGAAACCGGGACCAAACCTGCCCCACCTGCCCCATCCGGAGACCATCTGTCACGCAAGCCGTTCGGTTTGATCGTCCTCGATGAAGGCGTATGAATGGGTGTTTATGTCGCCGCTCCAACGCCAGATCGCGACAAAGCCTTCCGACCCGGTGCGAAACGCATGCGGCAAGAGGCTGGGATGATGGATCATGTCGCCCGCACCCCGCAGCCGGGTGTCGTCTCCGGCAGTCCAGAGAGCCTGACCCGCAATGATCACATAGGTCTCGTCGGCATCATGTATGTGCAGCGGATAATAGCTGTCGGGCCGCATGTAGACCAGGCCCAACCTGACATCCGGTGCAGGGATCGGCCCTTCCGGCCCCATCAGCGTCAACACGCTTATCATGGCCGCGATACCTGGTTCGGTATTCTCTTCGACAGGGTTCCCACCCCAGGGCAGGATATCCTGCGCCAGCAGAACCGCGCGTGCCGCAGGGTGAACGCTGTCCGCCAGAAGCGCGCGTATTGCCCGATCGAAAATACAGGGAACCGCAGCATCAAAGGCAACCGGCGATGGCGTCACCATCAGTGTTTTCGCGGTATGTGGCCCCGCTGGATCAGCTTCGGCCTCGTAGACCTCGGCCAGCGCCCTGAGCATGTCCTGAAAGGCTTCGTTCTGCACCATGGCCCGATGACTCCGCGTGTCAGCAAGGCTTGGTCGGTTCTTCACATGCGATCTGCAAGGAAAGCGACAAACAAGGGTCGGAATCACATTCCGGCAAAGGGAAGAACAGGTGCAACCTGTCCGGGAACAGCATCATGGTTGCCGGCTGCGGCAGCCGGCGGCTTTGATCATTTTCAGGGCAGCGGGGGACAGCTGTCTGGGCTAGGCCGCAACGGGGGCCAAGGGCAGGCTGAAGGTGAACCTGCTGCCCTTGCCTTCGGTGCTTTCAACCTCGATCTGGCCGCCGTGCATCTCGACCAGCCGTTTCGCGATGGCAAGCCCCATGCCGACCCCGCCTTCGCGGCGCTGACCGGACGAAGAGACTTGAAAGAACTCCTCGAAGATCGTGCCGATCTTGTCGTCCGGAATGCCCTTGCCACTGTCGGCGATGGTCACACGCGCAAACCGATCGCCTTTCGACGAGGACACATGCACACGGCCACCTGCCTCGGTGAATTTCACGGCGTTGGAGAAAAGGTTCGCGATAATCTCTTTCACGCGGTCCGGATCGGCAAGAACCTGCAGGTCGCTCCGCCGCTCCACCTGCAGGGCGATGCCCTTCTGGCGCAAGATCGACTCGTAACCGCTGATCGTGTGATCGACGAGGTAAGGCAGGTTGCACACCTTCACGCTGAGAGGGGCCGCTTCCACGCCGATCTGAACATAGTCGAGCAGACCGTTGATCAGGCGACGCAATTCCTGCCCGGCGCCCAGCATCCGGGTCAGAGCATCCTTTACAAATGCATCCTTCCTGGCATCGCCGGTCAGGGGCGGATCAAGCTCCAGCAGCCTTCCGAAACCGGTGATCGTTGTCAGTGGCGTTCTCAATTCATGGCTCAGAATGCTCATGAATTCGGTTTTCGCATTGCTCAGGCGTTCGGCTGAAAATTGCGCGTCCTTCAGCTCCGTCACATCGAACCGGACACCAACAAGATCGCCAGTCTGGGTCCGACGCGACAGACGTCTGATCCAACGGCCATTGGCAAGCCTGACTTCCGTTGCATTCGCCTCGCTTTGGCTTGCCCTGACACTTTCGGCGATCCAATCGTCTTCCATGCCCTCGGGTGCGTTGAAGATGCCATGCTTCAGACCGGCGCGCAGAATATCCTCGTAGCGCATGCCCTTGTGCAGGATCGATCCATAGCCGAACATGTCCGTGAAGGTGTCATTCCAGTGCACCAGTTGTCCTTGGTTGTTGAAAATCACGAACCCCGCGGACAGTGCATCGATAGCTTTCGCCATGCGGTCTTCCTTGCGGCGATGACTGAGGGTGCGCTTGACGTTGAAATGCACCATCAGCATGAGCATGGCGATGATCAAGGCCACCAGCGCTCTGCTTTGGGTCACCAGCGGCAAGGTCGGCCATCCGTCGGCCGGGACCACCGCGATGGACCAGGCCACATCATAGGTATTCAGGACGATCACGAGGGGGTCGTGTTGGTAGACATCCGTATCCCCGAAACTGCCGAAGCCACCTAGCGTGAAGGCAACCCTGTAGTTAGCCATCTGTCTTGCGTTCTGTCCCAGTTGCGCGAGAAGCATGTCCAGATTGATCGCAACGGAAACAAGGCCTTCCGCTTCGCCATTCCGGTTTTCATACCTCTGCCTGACCGCAATGGCGCGAGGCCCCTGAATAGAAAGGAACGGGTGGGACACATGGGGTGTCTGCTTGGCCAGTGTTGCTTCGGCATCGGCGAGTTGGTTGGGAAAGTCGCGATAGTCGAAACCGACAAGGTCGCTGTTGGTATCAAGCGGATAGACATGACGCACCACAAGGTCCGGCGCCATGACCAAGCTCATGATTGCCGGTTGATTGCCTTGTGATCCGTATCCTGTCGCATCTATGTCCTCGAACATGCGCGCACCAAGATTCTGGAACATCTCGCTGTTCATGTTCGGAAATCCTTCTGCGGCGGTGACAAGCCGGCCCAGGACAATGGCATTCGAGTTGATGCGCCGATTGAGGTCTTGGAGGATATCGGTGGCAACCTGAGACGCTTCATTGCGCGCGATCACATCCAGACGGTTCCGGTCCAACTGATCCAGCAGAAAGCCGATGAACAAACCGATCACGAGGACTGCCAAAAGCAGTCGCCCTTCTTCCCAGATCTCTTCCTTCGATCGCATCCGTTTCCTCGCGTCTTCACCTTCACGTCACATCACCAGCACAACTCCAAATTTTTCGTTCGAGAAAACTTTGCCCCCGCAGCGTGCCAAAGCACCTGCACATCTTGTGCATCCATCAGGCGACAGCCCCGCGAAGGGAGCACCATGAGCAAAAAAGATCAGGGGAAAAATGGAACGAAGCGGCAGCAACTGCCGTTCATATTCTGTAAAACCGTATCGGCCAGGACCAAAGACCTATCCTTTGGAGGGATGATCGCCACAAAAAGATCAGATCACGTGTCGATCAATGACCCCAGCCTTTTAGCTTGGTATCTTTGGATGCGACCATGTGGCAAGGCGTCAAAAGATAGTTTCAGAAACAGTCTGTTTCTGAGGCATTTTTGACAACAAAATCAGAAAAAAACGCAATTTTTCAGGAAATCCTTCCAGAAACCAGGGTTTTTGCGGCGACCTGTGCGCGAGCCAAGACGGAAAGCCACCCAAGTCGGCCCCTCAATTCCTGCGCAGACAGTCCCCTTCATGGCCAGGACAGGCACCCGGCCGTCAGCCCGATCCCTGCTTGAGCTTGGACGGGGCCGCGCCAAAGCGTTCCCGAAACCTGCGCGAGAAATGCGAGACGGATTCAAATCCGCAGGCCGTCGCGATCTCCTGCAGGGTCATGTTCGTGGTGCTCAGCAGGTTACGGCCGCGATCCAGACGCAGACCGCGATAGAACTCGGCCGGCGCCTGCCCTGTCGCATCACGGAACAGGCGCTCCAACTGCCGTCGGGAATACCCGGTCGCCACGGCAATGCTGTCCATCGTCAGCGGATCCTCGATGTGCCGGTTCATCAGCGTGATCGTCGCGACCAGCACGGGGTTGCGCGAAGACATCAGCGCCGCGACAGAACTGCGCTGTTCCGGCTCAACCCCCAGCATGACGGTGCGCAGACACATCTCGGATACCATTGCGGCGAAATCGCTACCGTGATCCTCTGCGATGATCGACAGCATCATGTCGGTCGAGGCCGCACCGCCGCCGCAGGTCATCAGTCGCCCATCGATCTCGAACCGGTTGATGGTGGGGTTCAGCGCGGGAAAGGTTTCGACAAAGCTGGGTTGGTTTTCCCAATGCAGGGTAAAGCGCCGCCCTTCGACCAGCCCGGCCTTGGCAAGCGCCACCGCACCGGTGCAGATACCGCCGACCAGACCGCCGAAGCGGTGATGGCGCTGCACGGCCACGACCACCGGGGGCGCGGCCGCCGCCATGGCCGGATTGCCCGCGCAGACAAAAAGACGCGCATCCTTGCCGACATTGTCGAGTGTCCCGGACGCGCCCACGGGGATACCCGAAGAGCTGAGAACAGGCGCGCCGGTTTCGGACAGGATTTGCCATCGGTAGAGCGGCCGTTGTGACAGCTGGTTGGCAATCCTGAGCGGTTCAACCGCCGCGGAAAAGGCCAGCAGCGTGAAACCCGGCACCAGAACAAAGGCATAATGCCGCGTGGGGCCGGGGTCCGGCACCGGGAAATAGGCGGCTCCGATCGGCACCAGTGCTTCAAAATCAGACATGGCCGCCCCCTTGCGTCATAGCGGTATACTCAAGCGCGTTTCGGGGCATCCGGTCAAGAAAGCCGGCAAGCAAGCCCCTTGCGTCCACCTGCGTCAGCGTGCGCCCCATGTGTCGGACAGGCGATATCCCTGCGGCCAGGGATCGGACGGGTCCAGCATGTGCTGGTGGATGCCCGTGATCCAGCCACGCCCCGATATCTCGGGCTGAATGGCAGGCAGCGCCCCGACGCTGGTTTCGGCCAGTATCTGACCCGCGAAGGTCGATCCGATGATGGAGCGTGCCGTCAGCCGATCGCCGGTCTTCATGATGCCACGGGCGTGCAGGACGGCCATGCGCGCCGACAGTGCCGTGCCGGTGGGCGAGCGGTCCACCTTGCCCGGCTGGATCGCGACCGCAGCGCCCGCCTCAAGACCCTCTGCCCCTTGCACCAGCGGCCCCGCAAAAAGGCAGAAGGAGATATGCCTCCAATCCGGATTTTCGGGATGGTGAAACCCGATCTGCGCATTCGCCGCATTGGTGATCCTGACGCCCAGACGCGCGATGTCATGCGCCTCGTCTTCCGACAGCGCCAAGCCCAGGGCTTGCGCATCGACAATGACAAAACTGTCCCCGCCGTAAGCCGTGTCAACGGTCAGAGTACCCAGGCCATCGACGTCGAGTGTGCCATCAAGCGTTGCCGCGAAGGACGGCACATTCTGCACGAAGATACGTTCGGCCTTGCCGTTTCTGCAGGTGGCGCGCACGCGGACAAGACCGCCGGGCGCCTCAAGCACAAGATGCGTTTCGGGTTCCTGCATCGGCACAAGGCCCGCATCCAGCAGAACGGTCGCCACACAGATGGAATTGGACCCGGACATGGGCGGCGTGTCTTCGGGCTCCATGATGATCCAGGCCGCCTGCGCCGCGGGATGTTTGGGCGGCACCAGCAGGTTCACATGCCTGAACACGCCACCGCGCGGCTCGTTCAGCATGAAGTTGCGCAATGTCTGGTCACGGGCGATGAAACGGCTCTGTTCCCAGATCGTATCGCCCGGTGGCGGCAGGACTCCGCCCACGATGACATCGCCCACCTCGCCCTCGGCATGGGCGGAAATGACATGGATTGTCTTGCTGGATCGCATCTTTGGTAAGCCCCCCTGGCATGCGTGACGACGCACAGGCGCACGTTCTGGACGCGCCGTCATCCCGAATGACAGCATCGACAGAACAGCGATGCAAGAGCGCCGCCCATCGGAACCGGATTGCATGGCTTCATGTCGCGGACATCCTATTTTGCGGACGAATGGAAAAACGGGCTTCGGGGGCGCCACGGCCTGTCATTCAGATGACGCAGGCGCAGACCCCGTACTGCAAGGTGATCCGGGATGGTGGCGCCCGCCACGCGTGCGGTGGACGCCCCGGTCAGAGCGATCCCGCCCCCCGGATGAACAGCACGCCGCTAAGATGTCTGCGGCGACTGTTGGGCCGCCAGTCGCACCGGCGGGTTGTCCAGACCATCGCGCATCGCGGGCAGTCCGTCGTCGGGCGGCAGGTCCGCGTTGACATGTGGGCGCAGCGGCAGGACCAGCGAAAATGTCGTACCCTCGCCGACATGGCTGTCAAGGCTGATCTCGCCGCCCAACTGGCCGACAAGCCGCTTCACGATCGCCATGCCCAACCCGGTTCCGCCATAGGTGCGTGCGCTTCCCGGTCCGGCCAGTTCGAACTCGTCGAAAATCGTCGATTGCAGATCTTCGGGGATGCCTTTCCCCGTGTCGGAGACGCGGATCACCACATGCCCGTACCTGTTTTCCAGAAGATCGATACGCGCATGGCCAGCATCTGTGAACCGCACCGCATTTTCGAAAAGCGTGCGCAGGATGGAATCGATCACTCGTCTGTCGGACATGTAAAGGCGGCCGTGCAACTGATCATTGAACTCAAGTGTCAGCCCCTTGCTGTCCGCAAGCTCCCTGTATGCCTCGACCACGCTCCTGCCGATATCGGACAGATCAAAGGTCTCTTCGGCGAAGGTGAACAATCCGGCGTCAAGTTCGGCAAGTTCAAGAAAGTCATTGACGACATTCATCAGGCGCGCGGTCGAGGAGGCCAGCAGATCGAGAAGTGCTGCGTTGTCGCCCTTTCCAAGCCCGAAGGTCCGCATCAGATCGATGGATCCGTTGATGGCCGTCAGGGGCGTGCGAATTTCGTGGCTCAGATGCGCCAGGAAACCGCCCCGCGCGGTGTTCAGCTTGAGCAGTTTGTCCCGGGCCTTGACCTCTTGCATCCTGTGGACCCGTGCCGCGATGACCGCGTCCAGACAGAAAGCAAGACGACCCAGAATCTCGACCTGTGCGGCAGTCCAGGGTTCGGGATGAAGTGCCAGGCAACACAGTGCGCCCACAACTTCACCCGAGGTGCGGTGAATGGGCACCCCGATGTAGGATCTGAATCCCGATGCGCGGACATGCGGATGATCCCTGGTCATCGCATCGACAAACATGTCGGGGATGACGATGACACTTGCGCCAGACAGCACGAGCCCACCCAAATAGTACTGAAGCTGGGTCAGCGTCGCATCTTCCAGACGGTTTGCGACACCTTCACACTGTGATGAAAATGTCCGCATTTCAGGATGCTCCAAGATCGTGACGCAGGCAGCCTGTGCGTTCATCGTCTTGATTGCGAGATTGATGATATTCAGGATCCCTTGATCCATGCCAAGAACCTTAAGCCCCGCTCCACAGCCGGAGGCGCAGATGGAATTCTGGATGTGCACATCGATCAAGGGGTCGCACCGACTTAAACTGACGGTATCTGCCTGCTTTTTCTGACAGGTATGGAGGCCTGCCGGACAAAGATCACACCCCTTAGCGTGCGCGGCCAACCTATGCTTGCCCGTTGTTTTGTCAACGGGAGAAGACGCCGGAATCGCCCTTTTTTATGGCTCAAATTCGCCGGCCGTGCCCGCTGGGCCGCCTGGGTTCCGGGCGCTGTCGATGGCCTGAACGCGCCCCTGTTGCCATCGCTGTCACGTGGCATCCTCGGGGCTTTGGACGCGCCGCGATCCTGTCGATCCGATCAGGCCTTGCCTCTTGCCATTCCGTTGATCAGATCCTGCCACTCCTTCCCGACGACGGACTGGTCGAACTGTCTTGCGCGTTCGGGTCCGCGGGCCGAGAATTGCGCCCGCATGTCCGGATCGCGCAGCAATTGACCCAGCGCCTGCGCCAGGGCCTCGGGATCCCTGGGCGGAACAAGGCGGCCGAATTCTCCGCCTCCCAGCACCTCTGCCGGACCGGACAGGCAATCCGTCGCGACGACCGGTGCGCCGCACATCAGCGCTTCGGCCAGCACAAGACCGAAGCCTTCGAACTCGGACGAGAGGGTAAACACGGTGGCGCGGGCCATGTAGCGATGCGGGTTGGTCTGGAAGCCAAGGAAATGCACCGTGTCATCCAGCCCCAGCCGGGTCACCTGGTCCTTGATCACATAGAGCAGGCTGCCCTCGCCGATGATGACAAGGTTGTGGTCGATCCCCGCCTTGATCAGCCTGTCATGCGCCTCGATCAGATGCGGATAGCCCTTTTGTTCCTCCAGCCTTCCGACCATCAGCACGACGGGCTTGTCGAACAGCTTTTCATGTTCGGGCGGCAATGGCACTGCTGCGGCGTCAAGTATCGCGTCGCAGGGGATCATGTTCAGGATCGTCGTGATCCTGTCGCGGGGGATGTTGAACAGCGCGCTGAAATTGTCGCCGGCCCCGGCCGAGCAGGCAACCAGCCGATCTGCCATCTTGTAGGCCCGCAACGCCAGCATCTGCCGCCAGCTGACTTCCTCGCTGAAGGGGCGCCAGTCGATGTGAATCCAGCCCAGGAACGGTTTGCCCAGCAACTTGGCTGCGATCAGTCCGCTGGTTGATGCCCGCCCCTCCAGGCCGCCCAGGATGATATCGAAGGACCGCGACCGCGCGATGGTTCTGGCGATCAGTCCGGGCAGATCGCTGCGCTTGTAGGGCCGGTCCTGCAGAAATTCGATCTCATCGGGATCGCAGACCTTTTCGACCTCGTCCAGAAAGGCACCAAGCCGCTCCTGCACCAGAAGCAGCGGCTTGAACCTGGTGCGATCCAGATTGTAGAGGAAATTGACCACGATCCGTTGCCCACCCCCGCTGATCAGGTTGGGCAGAAGGATGAGAATCTTGATCCGGCCGTCGTTCTGCATCAGATCACAGTCCCCCTCGTCAGATGTTCGGCTCCGGCCCGGCTTTTCTTGAGGCACTCAAACAGTTTGAGGGCCGTCGAAGTGGCATTGAACTTTTCATCCACGCGCCTGCGTGACGCCTTGCTCAGATCAAGTGCAAGGTCCGGATGTCTCAGGACCTTTTCCATCGCCGCCACCATCTCGTCAGGCTTGCCGTAGCTGACCAGCACGCCATTGTCACCGTTGACCACCAGTTCGGAATTTCCGCCGACATCGGTGACGACCACCGGTGTCTGCATCGCCATGGATTCCATGATCGCAACCGAAATGCCTTCGTTCTCGCTGGCCAGGGCAAAGATATGCGCCTTTGCCAACTGTGCCCGATGTTCGGTTTCCGGCACAGCCCCCAGAAGGGTCACATGCGACGCCGCGCCCCGATCTGCAATGAACCGTTCCAGCGTGTGCCGGTAACCGCTGCCGCCCTGTTCGTCCTCGCCCGCGATGATCAGGTGACAGTCGATGCCCCGCTCGCGCAGCATCATGACGGCCTCGATCAGCTTGTCATGCCCCTTGATCGCGTTCAGGCGCCCGCAACTGTAGATCCGGCACACCTCGCCCGATTGCCAGGGCTGATAAGGCGTCACGCGCTGCATCTCGTTCAGGTCCACGCCGACCGGAACGATCTCGACTACCGCCGGCAAGTTTCCGGCCAGACGGTCCTGCACGACATCATAAAGCAGCTTCGACATGACGACGCCAAAGGCCGCATGCCGCCACTTGCTGCGCTGGTTCGGTCCGTACAACTCCAGCGTCGGCCCCAGCAAGGACAGGCTGTAAGGGATCCCCGACAGGAACGATGCGAACATGGCAAGGTTGGCCGAGTTTGCGCAGGACTGCACATGCAGATGCTCAATCCCGTCCTTTCGCATGATCCGCGCCAGCTTTGCCGCGGCGGCGACCATGAGACAAAGCCTCAGACGTTCGGCCCAGGTGCAATCATCCGCCGTCAGGGCAATCTTCAGGCATCTGGCAATCCTCACAGGCCCCGCTCGCAGCAGTTCGGCCATGATCGCAAGGATGTCGCGCGATTGCAGGGGCAACAGATAGGTGGTTCGCGCCTGAGCCTGCGCAGCCCAGCCATGGACGTTGATCCGCACCGGGGGACGCTTGGTCGAGATCAGCCTTGAATTGACACCAAGCTCTTCCAGCGCGCGGATCTCGCGCCAGAAAAACGCATGGGTCTGACCCGGAAATTCCGGCGCCAGGTAGCCCAGTCTTGAAATCATGTGCGGCTCTTTCACTCGATCTCGAGCGAGGCCTTCGGCGTCCAGATGTTTCACGAAAATTCCTTGCCAAGCTCCGATCTGACGGCAGTGATGATCCTTTCGACATCGCCATCATCCAGCTTTGCAGACAGCGGCAGCGACAGTGTTCTGTCGCTGATCCAGGAGGCATTCGGGAAATCCTCGGGGACCAGCCCGAAGCGTTCGCGATAATACTGGTGAAGGTGGATGCCACGGTAATGAACGCCCGTTCCGATCCCGCGGTCGCGCAGACGTGCGATCAGGGTGTCCCGGTCGGCGGGCGGGTTCGGGGTGTCCACCATGATCGTATAGAGATGCCGCGCATGGCGCGTGTCTGCCTGTTCGGGCGCGGGCAGGATGCAGGGCAGGTCGGCAAAGGCCTCATCATAGCGGCGCCAGATCTCGTTGCGCCGTTCCAGCCAGGTTTCGATCTTGGCAAGCTGCACCAGCCCGAGTGACGCCTGCAGATCGGTCATATTGTACTTGAAGCCGGGAAATGTGACCTCGTAATGCTTGTATCCCTTGTCGCTGAACCGGCTCCATGCATCGGCGGACAGCCCATGCAGCGCGTATTGCTTGACCTTGTCGATCAGATCCGGCCGGGTCGAGGAGATCATGCCGCCCTCGCCCGTGGTGATGTTCTTGGTCACGTAGAAGCTGTAGCAGGTCAGTGGGCTGATCGCGCCGATGCGACGGCCCTTGTATTCCGCCTCGATCGCGTGGGCTGCGTCCTCGATCACCAGCAGGTCATGCCTGGCCGCAATCGCGGCGATCGCGTCCATGTCGCAGGGCCTGCCCGCGAAATGAACCACGATGATCGCCTTCGTGCGTGGTGTGATCGCCGCTTCGATCGCGGCGGGGTCGATGTTCATCGTGTCGCGTTCGACATCGACAAGCACGGGCACCGCACCGGCGTGAATGATCGAGTTTGCGGTCGCCGCAAAGGTCAGGGCCGTCGTGATGACCTCGTCACCCGGTCCGACACCGGCGACAACCATCGAAAGGTGCAGGGCCGCTGTGCATGACGCGACCGCCGCAGAATAGGGCGCGCCCGAATAATCGCGCATCGCCTTTTCGAATTCCTGCACACGCGGGCCGGTTCCGATCCAGGCCGAACGCAGTGTTGTCGTAACCGAGTCAATTTCCGCATCACCCAGCAGAGGGCTGCCGAAAACAATGAATTTCTGTTCGTTCACAATAGCTTCACCTGCGCCAAATTCGACTCATCGCCGCACATTCAAAGATCAGCCCATAGTAGAACTTACAAATATCGATATGCACATTAATTCTTATTCAGCTGCCGGATCATGCATAATATGCTTAAGGCTGTTAAAACTGTTTCCTTTTTGAATGCGCTGCGCCCCGGCGTGGAGGGCCAGGGTTCCGTGCCGATATGGCAAGGGCGATGTAAGGGGACGATGGCCGCCTGTCCGGCGTCAGTGCGGGGTCAGCTTGCGGATGTGTCGTAAAGTCCGGGCACGAGGCCCTCGGCCAGCGCCTTCAGATCTTCCGGCGAGGTTCCGGCAGGCTGCACCGGGCCGTAATAGACATCATAACTGCCACCGAGCTTCGCCAGTAGTTCGGAAACATAGCGCAGGGACGCCACCGTGCGTCCAAAGTCATCGTTCCCCCCCCTGAGGGCACGCGCCAGTCTCCGGGTGCGGTAGTAATGGACGGAATTGCGCATGTTCGCCGAGGCCGGCACGATCGGCGCATTGGTTGCAGCAGAAGTGCGGGTGATGCCCGAACGCCATGGCGGCTCGACAAGCAGGCCATCCTTCATGTCCGGCACACGTCCCGACCCAAAGACCAGAAGCGCGCCACCGTCGTTCAAATGCCCCAGCATCCCCTCGCGCGTCTGGCGGGATGTCAGGACCCTGTCCTTGCGATCAAGATCCACGGCAACGATGCGCCCGGCCCCAAGAAAGCGCTCTGCCTCGCGGTTGGCCACGACCTTGAGGTCGGGCCGATGATCCAGCAGCGCGCCGGCATGGGCGATGAAGTCGAATGTACCGATCGGATGGGTCGCCCCGATGACAACGGCACCCGAGGCCGGGATATTGTCCAGCCCATGTGCCGTGATCCGGGTGCCCCCCTTCATCGCCAGCACGGCCTTGACCAGGTCAGGCCCGGTTCTGTCGCCCAATTCGATCAAGACCTGTTCCGTCTCGCGCAGGGCAAAAAAGGCCTGCCCCATGAAGGTCTGGCAGATCGTATCCACGCCCTGCATGGCAAGCCTGAGGGCTTTCAGCCGCAGATCGGCCCCTTCCGCAATGCGCAAGCGCGCACGCAAAAGGTCGTCCATCGGGTTCTGTTTCCTGGGTCTGACCACGCTGTTCCCCGCGCTTCGGATCGATCTTCCGGCTAGGCTAGCACAGCATTCCCGCGCCCACATACGGTTCAGTACAGGCCGTCGCAACCCTGGAAGACGCGGCATCACAATGAGCCATTCCAAAGCGAGTCATTGCGTGTATCATCAAGGGCAAGCGGGCCCAAACGCCTGACCATCTGCCGGTTCGGCAGCCTGACGCGAGAAACGGCATCATGAACAACCAGATGATCACAAGCATCGACGAGGTGATGCTGAACTTCTCGCCCACAAGTCTGCAGATCCTGAATGCGGTTCTGGCGATCGTGATGTTTTCCATCGCCATCGACCTCAAGCCTGCGGATTTCAGACGCCTGGGACGCGCGCCGAAACCTGTCCTGGTCGGATTGCTCTCGCAATTCCTTGTCTTGCCCGCCCTGACCTTTGGCCTGATCCTGGTGACCGCGCCGCAGCCGTCGATTGCGCTGGGACTGATCCTTGTCGCCGCCTGTCCGGGTGGCAATATCTCGAACTTCATCACGCATCGGGCGCGGGGGAATGCGGCGCTGTCCGTGTCGATGACGGCGTTTTCCTCGGTTGCCGCGATCGTTCTGACACCGTTGAACATCGGCTTCTGGGGCAGCCTCTATGGCCCCACGCGCGAGATCCTGCAGAAAACCTCGATCGACCCCGTTTCGGTGGCGATCACCGTGGGGTTGATGCTGATAACGCCCTTGTGCCTCGGCTTGCTGCTGAACGTCAAACGACCCGACATCGCCGCCCGTCTGCGGATGCCGCTCCAATATGTTTCGATGGGGATTTTCCTGGGCTTCATCGCCCTGGCCCTGGCCGCGAACTGGGCGCTTTTCCTGCAATTCTCGGGGGGTGTCGCGGCGCTTGTCTTCATGCACAATGCCCTCGCCCTGTTTGGCGGCTACGCCATGGCGACCCTGATGAGGCTATCGGATTTTGATCGCCGCGCCGTCATGATCGAAACCGGCATCCAGAACTCAGGCCTTGGGCTGATCCTGATCTTCGGCTTTTTCGGGGGACTTGGCGGGATGGCGGTGGTGGCGGCCCTGTGGGGGGTGTGGCACGTGATCACCGGCATTGCTCTGGCCGGGCTTATGGCGCGCACCGAAGCCGCGCGGTAATCCGCTGTGCAGCCCCCCGTGGGCGCAGCGTCAGACCAGTTGCTTGTTCGGGAATTGGCCGAAGATTAGATGCATCCGAGGAAAGAGGCCTCTGAAGCAGCGGTTTCGCGTGTTACGGCCCTGAACCGGCGTCAGAGACGCTGTGGCGGTCCCTGTTTGACCCGCGAAGACGATGTTTTCGAAAAAAGCCATGGTCCTGATGCGCTATTCCTATTTCAGGTTCAATCGTCGGATGCGCGCCTCGAGAAACGCCTTGCGCGACCAGACGGACCCTGACTTCGATCTTGTCGTGCGCGGCTCCGAGGGCATGGCCGATCAGGCCTGCTTGGCCTCACGCTCCACCGCATCCAGAAAGGCCGCGAAATTGCGTTTGGCCTGCGCCCAGGGGAACTTGAAATAAGGATCGGAGACCTGCCACCCCGGTCCGTAATTGAGGGCAAGCATCGCCTCGGGTTCTTCCGGGACAGGCAGACCGGTCACGGCGCAGGGCTTGGTCGGAAGGACCTGTGCCTCATCCAGTTCGCCATAGGTATGGGGATAGACGAAAACGCGCCCCCCTTCGATCCACGCGGGGAACAGATCGACCATGTAATCACCGGCGGACTTGGCCTTGAGGATGGCAATGTCCTTGGGATTGTAATGCTCTTCCGAGAACAGGCCCATGCCGACCAGTTTGCCGCGCAGTTCGATCCATTCGCGCGCGGCGGCCTCTGCATCCTGCGCCTTCATCACGAACGCCAGATCAATGTCGTCATCATGCGCGATCAGGGCCTTGTCGCGGGTCACCCCCAGAAGCGTGCCCGAGTTCAGAAAAACCCCCGGCCCCAGATCGTTCAGCCGCGCGACGGTTCCCCGCAGGTCATTCCAGATCGCGTCGTGATCCATCGACCCAAAGGCCTTGGGGGCAAAGCCATGCGCCAGCAGGACATCGCTGCCGATCGCATCCTTCAGAAATGTCTCGAAAGCGTCGAAGAGGTGAAGCTCGCCGTTTTCGGCCCGCTTGTCGCGCAGGAACCGCAGTGATTGGCGCGTCCGGGTCGGTCGCATCTGCGCCCCCATGTACAGCATGATCGTGGCCTCGAGGTTTTCCACCGTCCGGCGGCGCGCGGGCGACAGATGCTCCAGCTCATCGATATAGACGTAAGGGTCGAACCCCGCACGCGGCGTTGTCAGCTGCGTCAGCGCAATATCCCTGATCTGCTGCTCGCGCTCGCGGCGCTGCCATGGTCGCATGTTCTTGATTGTGTCGTTCACTGGTAATCCCTGCCCTCATACCTGACCCGGGATGCACCTGTTTCCAATCGCCTGAAAACGGTGCCTGCCCGCACGGTTCCGATCCTGTCGCAGGATAATTCAACTTTCGATACGAAAAGAAAAGCTGCCATCGCATCGACAATCCGTGGCCACAGGACCATCACGGCCAGGGCGAGACCCCGATCACCGCAGGGTGCAGCGTCAGCAGCAGCCCGTAAAGGCCAAGCCCCAGGCACAGCCGCAGCAGCGCCCGGCCTTGATTGGCGGGGCGGGGCCAGATCGGCCCGGCCGCCATCGCCACGACCAAAGCGTGCCAGCGGGCGCCCATGTCACGCTGGCGGCGCCGGTCGATCATCCGCATGCCCACAAGCGCGAAAATCAGGAAAAGGCCGAACAGCAGCGCATGGGCCAGATCGCCATTGGCCACCAGATGCGCGCCCGTCCAGATCGCAAGGGCCACCAGCAAGGGGTGGCGCATCCGGCGGATGATCCCCGGATGAGCCGGATCGAACGCCACATTTGAGGTGCCTCCGAAGGAAAAGGGGTTCGGCCTTGCAATCGCAAGACCAAGGATCAGGCAGGCAGGCAACATCGCCAGGATCGGCAGATGCCTTTGCCACGACGCCTTTTCCCAAAGCGGCACGAAGGGCGCCCGCCCTGCCGCTGCGATCAGCCAGGCCAGCATGGCAAGTGACAAGACGGAATAAGCCAGGGTGAACCCCTGCGTGCCAAGTCGCGCCACTAGCCATGGCCGCAGCGGCGGACGCACCGGCAGCGCATGTGTCAGCAGGAAAAGGCAAACCACGCTACCGAACTCGCCCCATGCCATATGGCCGCACTTTCACTCGCTGTTTTCCCAAGGGTCACCAAGGCCCCGTTTCGAACAGCCTAAGACAGACCCCATGATCCTGCCAGACACCTGGCAAAGGCAATCACGCAGATCGCGCAATCGCCTTTGCCCTTTGCACATTGCACATTTCGGCAACTCGCCACAAAGACGCGGCCACCACCGCGGCAGGCCGCGCCGACAGGCTTACTCCTGAATGGAGGCGATGAATTCGACCAGGGCCAGAATGCGGGACCGGATGAAAGTTTCCTCGTCCGTCGGGCCATAGTAGAAACCAAGGTTCCGGGGCGCCGCACGGGAATAACGCAAACCCCACGCCGGCATGTCAGTGCTGCCATGCGCACCGCTTGCCCCTTGCCCGTCTATTGTCGCGTAGATCTGCGATACCGGGAAAACACCGCCGTTGTTTTTCTGAACCTGTGTCAGGTCGGGCAACTTGGAATTCAGATAGCCCGCAATGACACCGTCCCCCTTGCCCGCAGGGCCATGGCACTGCGCGCAACTGTTCATGTATTCGGCCTCGCCGATTGAAAGCCCATCAGCCTGACCGGCCAAGGGCAATGCACCAAGAACCACCGAGAAAGCCACTGCACTGAAACGTCTCATGTCTGTTCTCCTCCTTGATGTGATCTCCCCGATCACATTCGAAATCATAGATGAGTTCCGAAAGACCGGCCTTGTCGCAGATCAAGGCATGCGGAAAACGGGCATGGTCCCAAGGGCGCAGACAGCCGGCCCTTAGCCCAAAGTGAGCGCGATCCAGTCGACGGCGCGGGCGGGTGTCGCGATCTCGGGATAGCTTTTCTCGGGAATGTCGATGCCAAGCCGGGCGTGCAGGGCCGTTACCAGGTTGAGGATATCCATGGAATCAAGACCCAGATCATCCTGAAGATGCGCGTCGGGCTGCACCGTATCGGGATCGATATCGGGGGCCACATTGACCAGTTCCTCTAGAAAACAGGCCCTTATGTCATCCTTTGTCATGGTCTCTCCGGGCTGTGCAGATGGGTTTCGAAGGCGGCGATGAAGCGCGACACAAGGCGCCCATCCAGGGCGCGGTGATCAGCCGATACTGTCAGGGTGATCAGAACGCGCGGCTTTACCGTGCGCCCCACGACCCAGGGTCGGACATGCGGCGCGCCGATGCCGACCAAGGCCACCTGCGGCGGAAAGATGACCCCGGTCATGGCCTCGGCCCCGGTCTCGCCCAGGCTGGAAAGGGTCAGCGTGCCTTTGGTCATTTCCGACGCCCGCAACCGTCCGGCGCGGGCGCGCGTGACAAGATCGCGCATCCCCGCCATCACCTGCGGCAGCGTCAGGGTTTCGACCGACATCATGGCCGGCGCAACCAGACCGCCACCCCGCAAGGCGATGGCGACACCCAGATTGACGGTCTGCGCCGGAGCAAAGCCGTCGTCGACCCAGTGGCCATTGATCTGCGGCACATCAACGGCAGCGCGGGCCGTCGCGCGCAGGAAGACCGCGCCGGGCAGGATACGCTCGGCCGGGGGGCGTTGCGCGTTCCACCCGTTCAACCGGTCCATCACATCCTGGATGTCGATCGTCTGGGACAGGTAGACATGCGGGATCGTCTGTTTCGACCGGGTCATCGCCGCCGCGATGGCGCGGCGCATCTCGGTGCCCGGACCTGGCCTGATATCGCCGCGCGGTGTCTTGGCGGGCTTGGTCGCGGACAAGGCGGACGCCTCGACATCGGCCAACAGGATCGCCCCGTCCGGGCCCTGCCCCGTGATCTGCGACAGATCGATGCCCAGCGCATGCGCCCGCGCGCGCGCCGCAGGCGACGCGGCCGCCCCAACAACGCCAGCCTTGCGCACGGGCAGATCGGCAGGCGGTGGCCCCTGCTTGGCATCATTGTCCAAGGTTGCAGCCGGCAAGGCCACTGCGGGCAGGTCCGGTGGTGCGGCCTCGTCTTCCGCAAGGATCAGCGCCATCGGCGCACCGACGGGCAGGTCCTGCCCGATCGTGGCGATCAGACGCTGGACGGTTCCAGCCTCGAAGGTTTCAACCTCGATTGCGCCTTTCTGGGTCTCGACCACGGCCACGACATCACCGCGCCCGACCACATCGCCGGGGGCAACCAGCCATTCCACAAGCTGTCCCGCCTCCATGTCGGCACCCAGCGATGGCATGGTGAACATGCCCATGTCAGCGCCCTGTCAGCTTACGCGCCGCATCCACGATCCTGCCCGGCTGCGGGATCGACGCCTGTTCAAGATGCGCGGGATAGGGGATCGGCACTTCGGCGGAACAGACCCGCCCCAAGGGGGCATCCAGCGACCAGAAGGCCTGTTCGGTGATCCGGGCCATGATCTCGGCCGCCAGCGATCCGCTGCGCCAGCCCTCGTCCACGACAAGCGCGCGCCGTGTCTTTGCAACCGAGGCCATGATGGTGGCGTCATCCAGCGGGCGCAGGCTGCGCAGATCGATCACCTCGGCGGAAATCCCTTCGGCCTCCAGCGCTCTGGCGGCATCGAGCGTCTTCCAAAGGGATCCGCCATAGGTGATCAGGCTCAGATCGCGCCCCTCGCGCCGCACCACTGCGCGGCTGATATCCACGGGGCCTGCCGCCTCGTCGATCTGGCCCGTCATGTTGTAGAGCATCACGTTCTCGAAGATCAGGACCGGGTCGGGGTCTTGCAGCGCCGTCCAGAGCATGCCGCGCGCGTCTTCGACCGTGGCGGGCGCCAGCACCTTGAGGCCGGGAATATGCGCATACCAGCCCTCCAGGCTGTGGGAATGCTGTGCGGCCAGCTGCTTGCCCGCACCCGTCGCCATGCGGATCACCAGCGGCACGCCGAACTGACCGCCCGACATGTGCCGGATCGTGGCGGCGGTATTCATGATCTGATCCAGCGCCAGCAGGCTGAAGTTGACGGTCATCACCTCGACGATGGGGCGCATGCCGGCGGCGGCCGCGCCGATGCCCGCCCCTACGAAACCGGACTCGCTGAGCGGGGTGTCGCGGATGCGGTCCTGCCCGAACTCGTCCATCAACCCCTTTGACACGGCATAGCAGCCGCCATAGGCGCCCACATCTTCGCCCATCAGGAACACCCGGTCATCGCGAGTCATCGCGTCGCGAATGGCCTCTTTCACGGCTTCACGATAGGTCGTCTCGATAGTGCGACCGGATGGGGCTTGCGGCGCGGGCGGTTCTGGTTGCGCCCCCAGAACATGACGGGACAGGTCTTCGATCGGCTCCCAAGGCGCGGTCTCGGCAAAGTTCACGGCCTCTTGGATTTCGGAATCGATCTCGGCCTCGATCCGGTCCACATCGTCGCGGTGGATCAGGCCGTTGTCCAGAAGCCAGGTCTGAAACCGCAGGATCGGCCCTTTCCTGCGCCAAGCCTCGACCTCGGCCTTGTCGCGGTAAAGCTGGGCATCGAACATCGAATGGGCGCGGAAACGATAGGTGGCGCATTCCAGGAACACCGGCTGGCCGGTCTTGCGGATGCGGGCGATAGCACGGCGCGCGGCCACTTCGACCGCGACGACATCCATGCCGTCGACGCGCTGCGCCTCTACCCCGTAGGCGGCGGCCTTGGCCTGGATATCGACCCGGGATTCCGTGCGCGCCAGGGCCGACCCCATGGCGTAGCCGTTGTTTTCGCAAACAAAGAGAACGGGAAGCGACCAGAGCCGGGCAAGGTTCATGGTTTCGTGAAACTCGCCCTCGGCCACGGCGCCTTCGCCGAAGAAACAGACGGTCACGCGATCTTCGCCACGCAGCCGATCCGCCAGCGCAAGGCCCGCGGCCAGCGGCAGACCGCCCCCCACGATGGCGTTGCCACCATAGAAATTGGTCGCCTCATCGAACAGGTGCATGGACCCGCCGCGCCCGCCGGAACAGCCCGTGGCCTTGCCGAACATCTCGGCCATCACCGCGTTCATCGGCACGCCCCGCACCAGCGCATGGCCGTGTTCGCGGTAGGTGCCGACGATCCGGTCCTGATCGGTCAGAACGGGAATGACGCCTGCCGCGATCGCCTCTTCCCCGTCATAGAGATGCAGGAAACCGCGGATCTTTTCACGCGTGTAAAGCTCGGCGCAGCCTTGTTCGAACCGGCGGATGCGGATCATGTGGCGCAGCAGCATCAAAACATGCGCCCGGTCCAGTTTCGGCTTGTCTGAGGCGCTCATGTCTCGTCGGTCTCCAGAGTGGAAATGTCACCCTCGGGCAGACCCAGTTCGCGGGCCTTCAGCAGGCGGCGCATGATCTTGCCGGACCGGGTCTTGGGCAGGGTCTTGCGGAATACGACGTCGCGCGGGGCTACGGCCGCGCCCAGCCGCTTGCGGGCGTGGCCGCGAATGTCGCGCTCCAGCGCCGCGGAGGGATCAAAGCCGGGGTTCAACGTGACATAGGCCCTGACCACCTCGCCCGCGGTGTCATCGGGCAGGCCGATCACCGCCGCCTCGGCCACGGCGTCATGTTCGATCAGCGCGCTTTCCACCTCGAAGGGACCGATCAGGTGGCCAGATGACTTGATCAGATCGTCGGCACGCCCCACGAACCAGTAATACCCGTCCTCGTCCCGCATCGCGAGATCACCCGACAGATACCATCCATCCCGGAACGCCTTGGCATATCGCGCCTCTTCGTGCAGGTAGGCCCGCATCATCGAAGGCCAGCCGGGCCGCAGGGCCAGCTCGCCGATCCGGCCCGCGCCCAGTTCGGTGACGGTGCCATCCGCAGTCTCGACGATCCCCGCCGCGATCCCCGGCAGCGGCTTGCCCATCGAACCGGGCTTGATATCCATCGTGGCGGTATTGGCGATCATGATGCCGCCGGTTTCGGTCTGCCACCAGTTGTCGTGGAAGGGCTTGCCGAAGACGCGGTGGGACCAGACCACGGCCTCGGGGTTCAAGGGCTCGCCCACGCTGGCCAGAAAGCCCAGCGACGAAAAATCGTGCCCGCGGGCCGCATCATCGCCCGCCCGCATCATCATGCGGATCGCGGTGGGCGCAGTATACCAGACCGCGACCTTTTCGCGCGCAAGGGTCGCATACCAGCGGTCCAGATCGAATTCGGCCTCGTCCACGATCATGGTCACGCGGTTCACCAGCGGCGCGATGATCCCGTAAGATGTGCCGGTGACCCATCCCGGATCCGCCGTGCACCAGTAGACCCTGCCGGGTTCCAGACCTAGCGCATAGCGGCCGGAAAAGGCGTGATACCGTACGGCGCCATGGACATGCACCGCCCCTTTGGGTCGTCCGGTCGTGCCGGATGTGAAATGGATCAATGCAGGCGTTTCGGGATCTGCCGCAAACGTGGTGAATTCGGGCGATGCCGTGCGCAGGGCCGGACCAAGGGCAACACAGCCCTCGGGCGCGTCGTCATCGGTGACAAGCACCAGTTTCAGCCCCGGCACCCGGTCGCGCAGAGCTGCGATCTTGCGGGTATAGATCGCGGCGGTCGTCACCAGAGCGGTGCAATCGGCGATCTGCATGCGGGTCAGGATCGGCTCTGGCCCGAAGGCGGAAAAGAGCGGGGTAAAGACCATGCCCGCCTTCAACGTGCCAAGGGCCGTCGCATAGAGTTGCGGCTGACGGCCCAGCAGGCCGAACACCCTGTCACCGGGAACAAGCCCATGGGCGCAGAGCACATTTGCAAGGCGCGATGACATGTCGGCCAACGCGGCATAGCTGATATCCTGCGGGCCTGCGTCCTTCGGCAACCACCGCAGGGCCGTCTGCGCGCCGTGACCGGCCGCCACGTGACGGTCCAGCGCCTCATGGGCGATGTTGATGCCACCCTGCGGCAGGCCGTCTATCAACGCGTCCCAATCGGGATCGGCCCTGGCGGACATGGCCGCCGCAGCCGCCGCCCCCTTGCGGATGATGTCGAATGTCATGGCCGTCCCCTCCTCCCCAGGATGGTATGCCCGAGGTCAGGATCGCGGCAGGGGAGACGGAGCGCCTTGATTCAGGTCAAGGTTGCTGCAGCCGGACACTGGCGGTGTCCCGCGCCAGTCGCCCGGCCAGACCCGCGAGACCGGAGGCGATTGCGAAATAAAGCGCGATCCCGATGCTTTGGGCCGGAAAGTCGATACCGATGTCGATCAGCGTGCCGGTCAGCGCCGGGCCCAGCGCCGTGCCCAACACCATGATTGCCGCCATCATCGCGCGGATCGCCCCCAGGTGGCGGGTGCCGTAAGCCTCGGCCCAGAAGGTCGCCATCAGGGTGACATGCATGCCCACCCCCGCCCCCATCAACACGATGGACAGCGCACCCGCGGCGACACTGCCCGCCAGCCAGAACCCCAGATACCCCAGGGCGAGCGGCAAAAGATAGACCCCGGCCAGACGGGTGCTGCCGAAGCGATCGACCAGCCCGCCGGACAGCAGCATGAAACCGACGCTTGTCGCCGTGAACAGCGGAAACAAGGCCACCAGCGTCACATGCCCCCAGCCCTTGGCCTCGGCCAGATGGACCTGCTGAAAGAAAAAGGCCGTGTTCCAGGCGGCTGGCCCCATCAGCGCCGGCAGCATCAGCCAGAACACCGGATGGCGCAGCACATCGCTACGGGTCCACATGCGCCCGCCGATCCCCGTGGCCCCGGCGGCTGCGGCAAAGGATTGCGGCGTGCGCTCCTGCCGCAACAGCACCCAAAGCACCGGGACCAGCGCCAGCAAGGCACAGGCCGCGACAAGCCAGAGGTTGCGCCAGTCACCAAGGGTCAGGGCTGCCGCGAAGAGGATCGGCAAGAGCGCCTCGCCCAGCGCCACGCCCAACCCCGCCACGGATACGGCGCGCCCGCGTGTCGCCACGAACCAGCGCGCCATGGCCACCATCGCGGTATGGCCCATCAGACCCTGACCGAAAAGCCGCAGCAGGAAGATCACGATCACCAGCATCCAGACCTCGGTGGCATGGGCCATCGCGACGGCGGCGCAGGCCAGCCCCGTCAGGACACCAAGCCCGATATGGCGCACGCGGAAACGATCCGTCAGCCCTCCTGCCAGCAGCATGACCGCCGCCGACCCCATGGTAGCGGCCGCATAGACGGCGCCCCAGGCACCGTGGCTCAGCCCGAAAGCGCCCCGTATCTCGCTGGCGAAAACAGAGATGAAGAAGGTCTGCCCGAAACTCGATGCGAATGTCAGCAGAAAGCCCGCCGCAAGCCAGCGGGCGTTCTCGCGCAGGAAATCCAGGAACGTCACAGGCCAGCCCTTTCAAAGCGCCCCAGCCCAAGGGGGGCACAGCCACACGAGGGCCAGCACCGGCGCGGGCGCCCAGCAGGCCCTTGTGTCACCGCATCAGAATGATCGGCACCTTGCAAGAGCGGATCATCGCGGTGGTGGTCGAGCCGATGATCAGGCTGCGGATGCGGCTGTGTCCATAGGCACCCATCACCAGCATGTCGAACTGTGCCTCTTCGACCAGTTTGCCAAGCCCGGTTTCCGGCTGTCCGGGCAGGATCGACGTCTCCGCCGCAAGGCCTGCGGCACGCAACAGGGCCTTGGCATCCTCGAGCCCCTTTTTCACCCCGGCGGTGGCGGCGCCCACGGTCACCACGTGCAGCTCCAGCCCCTGGAACAGAGGGCTGCGCGCGATGTGATCCACCGCCTTCATCGCCGAATTGCCGCCATCATAGGCCACAAGCACCTTGCGGATCGGTCTGAAGGCGCGCGAGGCCACGAAAACCGGTTTGTGGCTGGCGCGAACGATGCGTTCAAGGTTCGAGCCCAGATGACCCCTGGCGAAATCCGCGGCCTCGCCGCGCTTGCCGATCAGGATGACGCTGGCATCGCCTTCGACCTCGGCGACCGCCTCGACGATGTCGCCGTGACGCAGGCGGGTAGACACATCGCTGACCCCGTCCCGTTCCACGATGGCACGGGCATCGTCCAGGATGGCGCGGCCGCGGTGGCTGATCAGTTTGGCACGCTGCGCGTCAAGTGCGGCCAACTCCTCCAGCAGCGCGGTGCGGGCGCCCAGTTTGATCGAACCGGACAGGTCATTCTGCGCGGGGGCCTCGCGGCGCCCCAGCACATGGATCAGTTCCACGGGCGCGGATGTCCGGCCTGCGATCCACGCCGCATGGTCGCATACGCTTTCGGAATAGATGGAGCCGTCCACCAGCGCGATGATCTTGTCTGTCATGTTTGCCTCCCTCAATGCGCCATCAGCTTGTCCATCGCACCGGGCTTGTCATGCAGGGCAAGCTTGTCGACGATGGTTTCAGAGGCTTCGTTCATGCCGACGATCTCGACCTCGGCCCCGTCACGGCGGAACTTGAGCACGGCCATGTCCAGCGCCTGCACGCTGGAAATATCCCAGATATGCGCGCGGCTGACGTCGATCACGACGCGCTCCAGCGCCTCGCGGAAATCGAAGGCGTTCATGAAATCCTCGACCGAACCATAGAACAGCTGCCCCTCGACCACATAGGTGCGCTCGGTTCCATCGCGCGAAATGCGCGAGCTGACCTTGAAAAGCTGCGCGATCTTGCCGGCAAAGAAGATGCCCGACAGCAGCACGCCGACCAGCACACCGATGGCCAGGTTATGCGTGTAGACCACGGTCACGACCGTCGCGACCATGACGATCGATGAGGATCGCGGATGCGTGCGCAGAGACGTGATCGATGACCATGAGAATGTCCCGACAGAGACCATGATCATGATCGCGACCAGTGCGGCCATCGGGATGATGCTGACCAAATCGCCAAGCCCCACCACGAGGATCAGCAGGAATACCCCGGCCACGAAGGACGACAGCCGCCCCCGGCCGCCTGATTTGACGTTGATGATCGACTGGCCGATCATGGCGCAGCCCGCCATCCCGCCGATGAAGCCGGTCGCGGTATTGGCCAGACCCTGACCGATGCATTCCTGGGTACGGCTGGATTTCGTATCCGTCAGATCGTCCACGATGTTCTGGGTCATCAGGCTTTCCAGAAGCCCCACGACCGCAACCGCGATCGAATAGGGCAGGATGATCATCAGTGTCTCAAGCGTCAGCGGAATGTCCGGGATCAGGAAAACCGGCAGCGTGTCGGGCAAGGCCCCCATGTCACCGACGGTGCGCACATCCATGCCCAGCATCCAGACCAGTGCGGTCAGCACAAGGATCGTCACCAGCGGTGAAGGGATCGCGCGGGTCAGCAGCGGGAAAAGATAAATGATCGCAAGCCCTGCCGCGACCAGCGGATAGGTGATCCATGGCACCGCGCGCGGATCAAGTTCGGGCAGTTGCGCCATGAAGATCAGGATCGCCAACGCATTGACGAAGCCCGTCATCACGGATTTCGACACGTAGCGCATCACGAAACCCAGTTTCAGGATCCCCGCCCCGATCTGGATCAGACCGGCCAGCACCGTCGCCGCCAGAAGGTATTCCAGCCCGTAATCGCGCACCAGCGTGACCATCAGAACGGCCGTTGCCGCCGTCGCGGCCGAGATCATGCCGGGCCGCCCGCCGGTGATCGCGGTGATCACCGCGATGGAAAAACTTGCATAAAGACCGATCTTGGGATCCACGCCCGCGATGATCGAAAAGGCGATGGCCTCGGGGATGAGGGCCAGTGCCACGACCAGCCCTGACAGAAGGTCAGCGCGAATATTGCCCGTCCACTGCCGGCGATAGGCGTCCAATGATATCATTCAGCATGCCGTCGCGCCCGGTCTGACCCATGCCCTAAGGCGCGGCGCGGTCCTTTTTTAGCGTTGTCCAGCGGATCGGCGGCTGGAAGAGCCACCCGGCACCTGTGGGCCGGGTCCATGTTCATGTCGGCCTTCCCCTAAACGCTGACGGGCGGAAAGCCAAGGCATGCCCGCCGAAAATCCCCCCGCGACAAGGGATGTGCCCACAAACGCGGCACACGGGCGGAACCTGCAAATGAACAGGCGCCGGATCAGGCCCATCGACCTGGTCCGGCGCCCCAGTCCTTCCGCCGATTACCAGCTGTTGTAGCCCAGGAACTTGCCCGACATCTCGACCTTGACGCGGTCGCCCTTGGGGTTGGCGACGCGCGTGATCTTCATGTCGAAATCGATGGCCGACATGATGCCGTCGCCGAATTCTTCCTGGATCAGCGCCTTCATGGTGGGGCCGTACACGCCCACGATTTCATAGAGGCGGTAGATGCAGGGATCGGTCGGCACGGCCTGATCCCAGATCTTGGTGGGATATTCCTCAAGCACGGACGCGGCCTCGGCGGGCAGGTCCAGCAGGGCGACCAGCGCCTCGGCCTTGGCCTTGGGCATGGCGTTCATGCCCATGCAGGCGGAATGGGTCCAGACCGGGGACATGCCGATGCCCGATGCGATCTCTTCCCACTTCATCCCGGATTTCTTCTTGGCGATCAGGATGAGCGTGGTCACGTCTTCCTTGGTCATCAGTGCGGGCATGTCCAGATTGTCCTTCATGTCGTCCTCCAGTTATTCGATGTGTCAGTGTCAGGTGTTCACGGCCCGAAGCCGAGGCTCGGGGGTGGGTTCATCAGCGGCATCGGTCAGGTCGATGCGCACGGTTTCAGGGCTTTGCCTTGCGCCATCGGACGCCTGTCCGGCCAGTTCCTTGGACCGCTTGCCCAGGAACTGCACCAGGTGGTTGCGGATCGCGTAGTAGTTGGGATGCTCGACGATGGCGGTCCGGTTGCGCGGGCGCGGGATCGTGATCTCGACGGATTCCGCGACGCGGGCGAAGGGGCCGTTGGTCATCAGCAGGATACGGTCGGCCAGCAGGATCGCCTCGTCGATGTCATGGGTGATCATGAACACCGTCTGACCGGAATCGCCCCAGATCTTCAGCAGCTCGTCCTGGATTGTGCCCCGCGTCAGCGCATCCAGCGCACCAAAGGGTTCATCCAGCAGCAACAGCTTGGGATGGTTGGCAAAGGCCCGCGCAATCGACACGCGCTGGCGCATCCCGCCCGACAACTGGCTTGGCTTGCGATGGATCACATCACCCTCCAGCCCGACCATGGCCAGGTACTTGCGCGAATGCTCCAGCACCTCGGCCTTGGACCATTCGGGATGGCGCGCCGCCACCCCGAAGCTGACATTCTTCAGCGTGCTCAGCCAAGGCAGGAGAGAGTAGTTCTGGAACACCACGCCACGATCCAGGCTGGGGCCGGACACTTCGCGGCCGTCCATCACCACCACGCCGCTGGTCGGTTCGGCCAGACCGGCAAGGATGTTCATGATGGTCGACTTGCCGCAGCCGGAATGCCCCAGGATGCAGACGAATTCGCCTTTCTCCACCCCGAAGGTCGCATTCTCGAAGACGGTCATCGTGCCGCCCTGCCCGTCCGGGTAGGTCTGGGTCAGGTTTTCGATCGACAGAAACGGTTTTGTCATGGGGAACTCTCCTTATTCCGCATAGGCCACGGCGCGCTGGAGCGAGGCGAAAGCCGCATCCAGCATCATGCCGACGACACCGATCATCAGGATCGAGAAGATGACCGAGGTCAGATCAAGGTTGTTCCACTCGTTCCAGACGTAATAGCCAATCCCGGTGCCACCCACGAGCATCTCTGCCGCAACGATCACCAGCCACGCGATGCCGATGGAAATCCGCATCCCCGTCACGATGGTGGGCGCGGCGGCGGGCAGGATCACGGTAAAGGCGGTCTTGAGATGACCCAGTTCATGGGTGCGGGCCACATTGGCCCAGTCCTGCCTGACACCGGCCACACCAAAGGCCGTGTTGATCAGCATGGGCCAGATCGAGCAGATGAAGATCACGAAGATCGCGCTGGCCTCGCTGTCCTGGATGATGAACAGCGCCAGCGGCATCCACGCCAGCGGCGAAATCGGACGCAGCACCTGGATGAACGGGTTCAGCGCCTTGTAGGCAACTGGCGACATGCCGATCAGAAACCCCAGCGGAATGGCAACCACGGCGGCCATCAGGTAGCCCGACAGAACGCGGTAGATGGAATATCCGATCTGGATGCCGATCCCCTTGTCGTTGGGACCTGCGTCATAGAAGGGGTTGGACAGTTCTTCCCAGGCCTTTGCCAACACCTGGCTGGGGGGCGGTACGCCCGCCTTGGGTGCGCCACCGCCGGTCAGACGCTCGTATTCGGTCAACTCGCCCACCGCTTTCTGCGCGGGAATGGCGGCCTCCCATACCAGGAGGCCGACAACAAGCATGACCACCGACAGCAGCAGGGCGCGCTGGTTCAGTGACAGGGACGGCATTGATCAGCCCCTCCCGATCGCGAAGCTTTTGACATAGGCTTCGGGCTGTGCGGGATCGAAGGTCTTGCCCATGATTACGTGGGATTTGTAGGTCACGTCGGGTGCCGCATAGCCCAGATCGTTCATGACCTTCTTGGCATCGGCCGCCAGATAGACCTGTTCGGCCACGGCCTTGTAGTCGATGTCGTTCTCGATATAGCCCCAGCGCTTCATCTGCGTCAGGATCCAGACCCCCATCGAATGCCAGGGGAACGGGTCGAAATCGATGCGGTCCGGCACGTTCTTCACCTCGCCCAGACCATCGGCATAGATGCCTGTCAGCACCTGCTCGATCACCTCGACCGGCTGGTTGAGGTAGTTGGTGGGCGCGATCGCGGCCGAAATCTCTTTCCGGTTTTCCGGGTTCGAGGCGTATTGCGTGGCGTCGATGATCGACTTGAGCAGCGCGCCATAGGTGTTGGGCAGTTGCTCGGCAAAGGACAGGGGTGCCGCAAAGGCGCAGCAGGGATGCCCGTCCCAGATCTCCTTGGTCAGCATGTGGATGAAACCGATGCCTTCCCAGACCGCGCGCTGGTTGAACGGGTCGGGCGAAAGGTAACCGTCCAGGTTGCCTGCACGCAGGTTGGCGACCATCTCGGGCGGCGGCACAACGCGGATCTGGATGTCCTTGTCGGGGTCCAGACCGAATTCGGCCACGTAATAGCGCAGCAGGAAGTTGTGCATCGAATATTCGAACGGCACACCGAAGGTCATGCCCTTCCACATCTTGGGATCGCGTTTGTCCAGGTGCTGGTTCGACAGCACGATGGCCTGGCCGTTGATGTTTTCCACGGCGGGCATGATGTAGGGCTGCGCGACCGAACCCGCACCCAGCGTCATCGCCAAGGGCATCGGCGTCAGCATGTGGCTGGCGTCATATTCGCCCGACAGAGATTTGTCGCGGGCCACGGCCCAACCGGCTGTCTTGATGACACTCGCATTGAGGCCGTAACGCTCGTAAAAGCCCATGGGCTGCGCCATGATGATGGGCGTGGCGCAGGTGATCGGCACGAAGCCGATGTTCAGGTCTGTCTTTTCCGGCGTGCCCAGATTGTCGAGGATCGCGGCCTTGGCCTTGTCGATCGGAAAGACCGAAGCCAGTGCCGCCGCGACCGTGCCACCCCCCAGCATCCCCATGAACGAACGGCGCCCGATGTCGCTGTGACCGAAGACCGACCGCACGATCGCGCTTTCCACGGCGCGCTCCATCATCGCTTCCGAGGACATCACCTCGCTTGCGTGCTGGTGCTGTCCGGTCTTGCAGGTCTCGCAACCGCAGGCCGCGCCATGTCGCAGGTCGGATTTTTCGGAGAACGGGTTGCCCAGGCTTTTCATCGTCATGTCAGATCCTCTCAGTCAGGTGTCGTTGCCCCATCATCGGATGGCAGCGGCCTGTTTCGAAAGGGGTACGCCTAAAATTTAGGCATTAATCTTTATGATTTATTTACAATGGTTTAACTGCATTTCGACGACGCCATGTATTACTATTTTTCGTAATTTACGATATTTCGTATTGATCTGCCGCAGCGCAGCACGCCAGATCGGGTCATGCTGGATCTTCACGCCCCTCCCGATTCCCTGCTCAACGCCCTGTCCGAGGCTGCGCTGCTGATTGACCTGGCCGGGGACCGCACGGTCGCCGCCAACAGCCGTGCCCGCGAATTGCTGGACCTGCCGCAGGATCTGGACACCACCTTTTCCCCACTGGTCGGCGCAACGCTGCCGCAATTCATCGTCTTCGTGGACGAAATCGCGCATCGCGGCGAAGCCTGGAGCCGCGACATCACCCTGGCCACGGCGGGCGGCACGCCCCTGCGCTGCGAGATCCGGGGCCGCCTGCTGGAAGACAACCCCTCACTCCTGTTGCTGACCGTTCTGGACCTTGACGAGATGGAGCGGCATGACCGCATCGCGGAAGCGGCCGAGCTGCACCGCTCGGGCCTGCTGGAATGGCGGCGCGCGCAGGGGTTCTTTTCCGAGCTGGAACGGCAGAACCAGTTGATCCTGAACGCGGCGGGCGAAGGCATCTACGGGGTCAATGCCGATGGCAAGACCACGTTCCTGAACCGCGCCGCGCAGGAAATGCTGGGCTGGACCGCAGAGGATCTGCTGGGTCAGGACATTCATTCGGTGATCCACCATCATCACCTGGACGGCGAGGTCTATCATTCCCACGACTGCCCGATCTACCAGTCCTTCCGCTTTGAACAGGTCGCCCGGATCGAGGATGAAGTGTTCTGGCGCAAGGACGGCAAGCCGATCCGCGTCGAATATGTCTCGACCCCGATCTATGATCAGAAGGTGCTGGCAGGGGCCGTGGTGATCTTTCGCGACATCACCGAGCGCAAGGAGAACGAGCGCAAGCTGCGCGAGGCGATGGAAGAGGTCGCCGCCCTGCGCGACCGGCTGGAACAGGAAAACGCCTATCTGCAAGAGGCGATCACATCCGAACGTGCGCATCACGACATCATCGGCCGCTCACCCGCAATCCGCCAGCTTGTCACCAAGATCGGGCTGGTCGCCCAGACCGACGCCACCGTTCTGATCACGGGCGAGGCCGGAACCGGCAAGGCGCTTGTGGCCACGGCCATTCACAGCGACAGCCCCCGCCGTCGCCGTCCGCTGATCCACTTCAAATGCGGATCGGTGACCGCCGACGCGACAGAGGCCGAGCTTTTCGGGCAGATGCGTGGGGCGTTTCCGGGGGCATTGCGCGACAAGCCCGGCAAGCTGGAACTGGCCCATGGCGGCACCTTGTTTCTTGATGATGTCTCTGAGTTGCCGCTGGAACAGCAAGGGCGGTTGCTACACGCGCTGCAGGCCGGCGAGGTGTCGCGCCTGGGCGATACACGTGTGCGCCAGATCGATATCCGCGTGATCGCCGCCACCACCAAGAACCTTGAACACGAGGTCGCTGCCGGGCGCATGCGCGAGGACCTGTGGCTGTTGCTGAACGTCTTTCCGATCACCTGCACGCCCCTGCGTGATCGCTCCGAAGACATCCCCGAACTGGCGGTGCACCTGCTGGATATCGCCTGCAAACGGATGAACCGCCCCCGCACCGTGATCACCGAACGCACCATGGAGCGGCTCTGCGCCTATCGCTGGCCCGGCAATGTGCGCGAATTGCGCAATGTCATCGAACGGGCGGCGATCCTGTCGACCGGCGGCAAGCTGATGGTCGAACTGGGCAACGACGCCCCCGCCCGCGCACCCGCGCCGCAGGCCATCCGCACCGAAGCCGAGATCCAGCAGACGATCCGCGACAACCTGGTCGCCTGCCTGCGCGAAACCAAGGGCAAGGTCTCGGGCACGGACGGCGCCGCTGCGCTTTTGGGTGTGCAACCCACGACTCTCTATTCACGCATCAGGTCGATGAACATCACCCCGCAGGATTACGCCTGAGGCCGCAAATGCCGGTCCGGCAGCCTTGCGCAGGCAGATCGCCCGCGATTCCCGGCATTGGCCGTCATTGCTTCGCGACAATACAGAATATGTCGAAGAATATTTCGAATACTTACATCACTCTCGTGTTTTCTTCGAAATTTTGACTACAGAGGCATGACAATCGCCAGAACATTTCCAGCCGGATGCCTATGATGCCGCGCAATCTGACATCGGCTTCACCGGAAGGGTTATGGCATGAAAATCGTGGTTCTCGGCTCTGGCGTCATCGGGGTGACATCTGCGTGGTATCTGGCGCAGGCCGGTCACGAGGTGACGGTGATCGACCGCCAGCCCGCCGCCGCGCTGGAAACCTCATTCGCCAATGCCGGTGAAATCAGCCCCGGCTATTCCTCACCCTGGGCCGCACCCGGCATCCCGCTCAAGGCGCTGAAATGGATGTTCATGGAACATGCCCCCCTGATCATCCAGCCGAAGATGGACCTGACCAAGCTGCGCTGGATGGCGCAGATGCTGGGCAATTGCACCAGTGCCGCCTATGCGGTGAACAAGGCGCGCATGGTGCGGCTTGCCGAATATTCCCGCGATTGCCTGACCGATCTGCGCGCCGACACCGGCCTGCAGTTTGACGAACGCCAGCAAGGCACGCTGCAGCTGTTCCGCACGCAGAAGCAGATGGATGCCGCCGCCAAGGACATCGAGGTTCTGCGCCAGGGCGGCGTGGCCTTCGAAGTCCTGGATCGTGCCGGCTGCCTTGCCGCCGAACCCGGCCTGCGCGGATCGGCCGACCGGATCGTAGGTGGCCTGCGCCTGCCCGGTGACGAAACCGGCGATTGCTTCAAGTTTACCCAAGGGCTGGCCGCGAAAGCCGCGGCACTTGGCGTGACCTTCCGGCATGGCGTCTCGATCGATCGGCTGAACATGGAGGGCGGGCGCATCCTGTCTGTCAGCACCTCGCAAGGCGATGTGACGGCCGACGGCTTTGTTCTGGCGCTTGGCAGCTATTCACCCAAGCTGGTCGCGCCGCTGGGCCTTCGCCTGCCCGTCTACCCGGTCAAAGGTTATTCGATCACGATGCCCATCGTCGACGAAGCCCGCGCGCCCGTATCGACCGTCATGGATGAAACCCACAAGATCGCGATCACCCGGCTGGGCGATCGCATCCGTGTGGGCGGCATGGCGGAACTGGCGGGCTTCGACCTGTCGCTGCATGACAAGCGCAAGCGCACGCTGCTGCATTCGGTCGAGGATCTGTTCGGCGGTGCCGGCGAAACGCGGCAGACGCAATTCTGGACCGGCCTGCGCCCGATGACGCCCGATGGAACGCCGGTCGTGGGCAAGACATCTGTGGCGAACCTGTTCATGAACACCGGCCACGGCACGCTGGGCTGGACGATGGCAGCCGGTTCCGGGCGGGTCCTTGCGGATATCGTGTCTGGCCGCGCCACGCAGATCGACAGCAGCGACCTGGGCTTTGACCGCTACGCCCGCAAAGGCGCAGGTGGCGCCATGAAAGGCAGCATGCGGCCCGCAACCGCGTGATCGCCAGCACGGGCAACACTGCGGCCCGGCACTGCGGCCATCGCCCTGCCGAGGCCGCGGTGGAAGGCGGAAGGAATGGACACCCCTGGAGTTCAATTACCCGTTAAAGGTGTTATTGTTACCAAATTTGATCCGATGTGATCGCACTTCCGTATTTGTTTAACATCGTTTGAACGCAACGATGTTTAATCATCTGGGAGAAGACAATGAATTTTTCAATGAAATCAGCCAACCGCCGCTCCATCCTCAAAGGCGGCGCAGCGCTGGCCTTTGCCGCCACCCTTGCCGCCTGCGCCCCCATGGCGTCCGAGCCCGACGTCGTCGATATTCTGGCCAGCAACGACCAGTTCAGCACACTCGTCGCGGCTGTCGGCGCGGCAGGCCTTGCCGACACCCTGAAGGGTGATGGCCCCTTCACCGTATTCGCACCGACCAACGCTGCCTTTGCCGCCCTGCCCGCCGGTACCGTCGAAAGCCTGCTGCTGCCTGAAAACAAGGACAAACTGGTCGCGATCCTGACCTATCACGTGGTGCCTGGCGCCGTGACCTCGGACCAGCTGGCCGGTCAGCGTCTGGACGTCGAAACCGTGCAGGGCCAGACCGTGCACATCAACGCCACCAACGGTGTGCGCGTGAACAAGGCCAATGTCACGCAGGCCGACATCATCGGCGCGAACGGCGTGATCCACCGCATCGACAGCGTGCTTTTGCCGAAATAATCCAGCATACGCAGGATCCTTTGAACGCGGGGGGCAGGCCAGTCTTGCCCCTCGTTTTTTCTTCGATTGAAAGAGTTCAGTAAACAATCATTACGTGTTGTTTATGTTATATTCGGACATCCAATACCGTGTTTGATCGCCCCGGGGTTTTCAAGACAGCACAATATGGGTAACGAAAAGTCTGGGTCCGACCTGCCCGCGCCTGCCCAGGCAGGCCAGTAACCAATGCCCTCTGTGTAAAGCCGGGTCTGTCAAAGCGACAAACGGAGAGCGGATGTCAGAACGATCAAGACCGATGGCGGGCGTCTTCCGCAACCGCGGCGCAATCATCTGTGCCGTGATGATCGTCGAGTTGATCGCGCTTGTCGTGGTACATCAGTTCTTCGTCACCTTCGACTGCGGCGAAACCGCAGATTTCCGGACATGCCAGTTCCTGCAAAGCCTGGTCGCCCGCTCGCTGGTGATGGTTGCGGCCTTCGGCGTGCTGGTCTGGGCGCGCCCCGCGATCTTTCGCGATTTCGTGCAATCCGCCGGAACGGCAACGGGCGGGGCTTGGATGTGGGTGCATCTGACAGGCCTGGTCCTGCTATGGTTGCCGCTGCTGCTGGCCGGGCCGGACGGGCTGGTGGCGTTCTTCCACAGGGCGTCATGGTTCTGGGGGGCTGGTGCGGCTCTGGCCTCGGTTGGCGGGGCCTTGTGGATCGCACCGGGCGCGGCATGGGCGAAAATGCTGCGCAACGAACGCTTCATGCCATTGATCGTCCTGATGCTTGCCGCACTGGTCCCTGATCTTGCAGACGAACTGCTGCCCCTGTGGGATTGGCAGGCCATCACAACGGCGACCTTCGCCGCAGTTTACTGGCTTCTGTCGGTCTTCAGCAGCCAGACATTTGCCGATCCCGCGGCCTATATCATCGGCGTCGACAGTTTCGCCGTGCATATCGCGCGTCAATGCTCGGGGATCGAGGGGGTCGCGCTGGTAACCGCCTTTGTCTGCCTCTATGCGCTCATGTTCCGCAAGGATATCCGCTTTCCGCATTACTGGCTTGTGGTGCTGCCCGTGGCCATCATGCTCAGCCTGCTGCTGAATATCGTGCGGATCGCCGTCCTTGTGCTGATCGGCGCGCGGATTTCGCCAGAACTGGCCGTGAACGGGTTTCACAGCTACGCGGGCTGGTTGTTCTTCACTCTTCTGGCTCTGGGCATCGTCTACGGGCTGCAAAAGGTCCGCTGGCTGCATCGCGATCCCACGCTGCTGGACCGGGCCGCACCGCTGCAGGGCGATCCGGTGGCCGCGCAGATCCTGCCATTCGTCGTGTTCATGCTGTCCAGCGTCATTGCGCAGGCGCTGTTTCCGCATCCCGCATTGGGTTATCCACTGGTCGCCATCTCGCTGGCGGGGGCTGCATGGTATTTCCGCGACCAGTTGCGCGCCCTGAGCTGGCAACTGGACCTGGTGGGCCTCAGCGCGGGGGCGCTTGTGGGTCTGGCCTGGGTCTTGCTGGCCGATACATCGGGGGAAAGCGGTGCGCTGACGGACGCGCTTGACGGGCTAAGCCCGCTTCTGCTGACGATCTGGGTGATCGCCCGACTGACGGGAACGGTCCTTCTGGTCCCTCTGATCGAAGAGATGTTCTTTCGCGGCTACGTGCTGCAACGCATCGACAGGGGCGGGCTGGCGCTGCGCATTCTGGCCATTGCGGTCTCATCGCTGCTGTTCGCGGCACTGCATGGGCGCTGGGTCGCGGCTGGCCTGGCCGGACTTGTCTTTGCATTGGTCATGCTGCGGCGGGGCAAGGTCGGCGATGCGGTACAGTCGCATCTGGCCGCCAATCTGGTGGTCGCCCTCTGGGCGCTGGCGCAGTTCGATTTCGCACTGATCTGAACGCTGCAGGCACTCCGGCCCCGGGCCTGATCACGCCAAAAGGCAGCGCGCAAAGAAAAAGGGCGCGGGGATATGATCCCCACGCCCCTTTATCATTCCGCAGTCGCCTTGGCTCAGGCGCGCAGACGGCGGTTGCGTTCCCACACGAAAGCAACCACGGCCAGAACGGCTGCAAGCGCCAGCAGGCCGGTGGATGCGTCGATTTCCGGGACGCTGGTCACGGTGCCGCCACCGGGCACGCCTTCGCCGACAGAAAGCGGCGTGGTGCCGGAAGTGGACAAGGAGCCCGACGACGATCCGCCGTAACCCGAAGACGACCCACCATCGGGACGGCCAGAGCGGCCACCCATGGCCAGAGCCATCGAAGCGGTCATTGCAAAGGTTGTAGCAGCAACCAGAGACGTAGAGATGATTTTCGATCCAATCACGTTATTCGTTCCTCAACTAAAATTTTCCCCCAGGACGGCGCATGCCGCCATGCTCGAAACATCGCACTCGGAACAAATACTATTCAAAGTTGACTATACCTTTGAAAACTTGGTTTGGGCAACGAAAAACCTTCGTTTTGCCATATTTTATGGTCTTATTTTGGAAACAGTAGACCCGATTTTGTGCAAAATATTGTCAATTTGTGGAGGGTTCGCCGGATATCGACCACAACTGATAGTCCAGACGGATGGATCGCGGCGCCTTTGGCGAATCTCCATATGGTAAAAACACCTTTAGATGGCGTATTGACGGACCGTCCCGGGCACCCCGCCAGAAAGCCGCATGCAATACGGACAGCCTGGGCCATGCAAGGCTCTGAAACCACCCTGCGCGCGCCTGTTGCCCTGAAATCATTTTGACAAGACGCTGCAGGACATTGCATTCCGACCGGGGTCCTTGGACTATCGTATGCGTGACTTGGGGCCTGCGCCCCGCGAGTGGAGTGGTGACATGACAAGACGTATCCTTCTGGCAGGCGGGGCGGGCTATATCGGCTCGCACACATTCGTGGCCTTGGTCGAGGCCGGATATGATGTCGTCATCCTGGACAATTTCGCGAATGCGTCGCGCCGCGTGCCCGGCGCACTTGAACAGATCACCGGCCTGCCGGTGACACTGGTCGAGGGCGATGTGCTGGACCGGCCGATGCTTGATCGCCTGTTTGCCGCGCATGCCTTTGACGCCGTGATCCATTTTGCAGCGCTCAAGGCCGTGGGCGAAAGCGTCGAGAAACCGCTGGACTATTTCCATTGCAACATCGGCGGACTGGTCACCCTGATGCAGGCAATGGCCGCCGCCGGGGTCTTCACGCTGGTCTTTTCGTCTTCTGCCGCGGTCTATGGCGTGCCCGAGGTCCTGCCCATCCCCGAGACAGCACCGCGCAGCCATGCAAACCCCTACGGCTACACCAAGCTGGTCGGCGAGCAGATGATCGAACAGACAATCGCATCGGACCCGCGCTGGTCGGTGGGGGTCTTGCGGTATTTCAACCCCGTGGGGGCCCATCCTTCCGGCCTGATCGGCGAGGACCCGACCGACAGGCCCAACAACCTGATGCCCTATGTGGCCAAGGTCGCCGCGGGCGAATTGCCCGAGATCGCCGTTTTCGGTGACGATTACCCGACGCCCGATGGATCGGGCGTGCGCGATTTCATCCATGTCTCCGACCTGGCGCAGGGTCATGTCCTGTCGCTTGATGCGCTCTTCCGCGATGGCACGGGCCATGTGGTGAACCTTGGCACCGGGCGGGGCTATTCGGTGCTGGAGCTGATCACGGCCTATTCAAGGGTCTGCGGACGGGCCCTGCCCTTCCGCATCGCGCCGCGCCGCCCCGGCGATCCGGCGGCGTCCTACGCCGATCCGTCGAAGGCGCGCGCGCTGCTGGGCTTCGAGGCGACACGCGACCTTGAGGACATGTGCGCTTCAAGCTGGAACTGGATCCAGAACGGGGCCCGTTGATCCGGCGGGGCGCTATCGGTTGCCGTACATCTTTTCCTGAAGGTCCGTATACCAGGCCGTGAAATCCCGGAACGGCCAGAACAGGAAAACGGGGATCTGCAGAACGCCCAGCAGATAGGCGCGCACCGTGGGAAAGCTGTAGCGCTTCCGCAGCGGGTCGATCGCGGCATAAAGCAGGGCGAATTTCAGGAAGGAGCGCGCCAGACGGATGGCCGAGCGCGCCCGCGCCTGACTGTGGATCGCGTGCAGCGCCATGAGGTTGCGCACCCGGATGGTATTGATCCGGAACCGGCTGGCCGTGCTGTCATTGCCGTCAGCGTGGAAGAAGCCTGCTTGCGTTGCATGAACCAGGCGCCCGCGTTGTGACATGCGGTAGGAAAAATCTCCGTCCTCGTGGGTAGAGTAGTATCGCAGGATTTCCGACCAGCCGTTCTGCACCGCCCATTCACGACGCGCTGTCGTGCGTCCGCCATTGATCAGGCCGTTCGCGCTACCGCCTGCCGCCTCTATCGCGGGCGGCAAGGGCCCCTTGTCGACCTTTGCATCATAGGGCACGAAATGGTTGTCGAGGCTGAGTTGATCTTCAAGCCAGGTCAGAAAGCGGCTCTTCAGCCCCTGGGCCGGCGCGGCAAGGTCGGTGGCGGATGGCGCAGTGTCCTCGCCCGGAGCATGCGGTGTGAAATGGCCCGCGACCATCGCAACCTCAGACCCGATATCGGCCTCGTAGATCTGCATGATCCGCTCTGCCGCGTCCGGAAAAAGGTAGATGTCATCGTCAATCGAAAACACGATATCAGACGTGGCAAGCCGCATCGCCTGATTGCGCTGAAATGTCAGCGAACGCACATCGGCGGGGACATAGATCAGCCGAATGTCCGTCCAGTGATCCGCGAAGCGGCTCTGCACCTCGGCGCGATGCATGTCCCAATCATCCGACGCGTCCACGATCACCACTTCGGCGGGAAGGCGGGTTTGCACGACGGCATGCGCCAGCGTCTCCACCAGAAAGTGCAGGCGGTTGTAGGTGCATATGGCAAGGCTCCAACCGAGCACCGGGGCCGCTGAAGTCGCGGCCTCTGTAGTCGTATCAGGGGTCATATTTGGTCACTTGCTTGAGCATCAGAAGCATATGTAAAGGTGTTTTCCAAAAAAATGGCTGAAGTAAGACTGGGTCGCGTTTTCTACGGAAATCTGAATGGGATAAGTCTTGCTACACGAAAGCCCATGATAACGCGAGACTTTTCGTGGTTCATGCCGATTTTCCACGCGACGGGACGACGCCTCGGGCATCCGCAGCAGCACTTTCAGGCTGCTCTATCGGCGTGTCGGCGCCGCCCGCCGCCCGCTTGCGGATCACGTCGCACGGGCGCGGCACAGACGGCCCGCAACGATGGTGCATGTCGTCCCAAGTCCCTCGGGATGATGATGGCCGGGATATCGAAAAGACATTCTTTGCATCGCATACGTCACGGGTGATGCGGGTCTGCAACCGATCTTGGTTGACCTGCCGCGCCTCAACGTGTTTTTTCCCTGCACCAAAGTTCGCGACAAACGCGACAACATTACCGGGAGAGAGTAACAATGAAACATCTGCTTATTGCGGCAACCGCAGCCCTCGCGCTGGGTACCGCCGCCCAGGCCGAAGAGCTTTCGATTGCAACCGGCGGAACCGGCGGGGTCTATTACCCTTATGGCGGCGGCCTGGCCGAAGTGATCGGCAAGCATGTCGAAGGCTACACGGCCAGTGTCGAAGTGACTGGCGCATCGGTCGAGAACATGGCCCTGATCCAGCGCGGCGAAAGCGATCTGGCCCTGGCTCTGGCCGACGCGGTCTATCAGGCCTACACCGGCACCGGCAAGTTCGAGGGCAAGGCGATCCCCGAAGCCCGCGCGCTGGCCTCGATCTATCCGAACGCGGTACAGATCGTGACCCTGGCCGACAGCGGCATCACCAGCCTTGAAGACCTGCGCGGCAAGCGCGTGTCGGTCGGCGCACCCGGTTCGGGCACCGAACTGAGCGCACAGACCATTCTGGCGGCGAACGGAATCACCTACGAGGATTTCGACCCCCAGCGCCTGAACTTCAACGAAACCGCAGACGCGATCCGTGACGGCGACATCGTTGCCGGTTTCTGGAGCGTGGGTCCCCCCACCTCGTCGATCATGAACCTGGCCGCCACCCGCGAGATCAGCATCGTCTCGCTGACGGCGGACGAGGTCGCGAAGGCCCGCGCGGCCGAGCCGACCTTCGCCCCCTACACGCTGCGCGCTGGCCTCTATGACGGCGTGGCCGCAGAGGTCACGACCATCTCGACCCCGAACGTTCTGGTCGTGCATGCCGACATGGACGAGGAACTGGCCTACAACATCACCAAAGCCATGTATGAAAACGTGGCCGAGCTGATCGCGATCCATCCGGCGGCCAACGACACCACCATCGACTTCTCGGTCGCGTCGACGCCGATCCCCTTCCACCCCGGCGCACTTCGCTATCTGGAAGAAATCGGTGCCGCGGTGCAGGACCATCAGCGCCAGTGAGGCGCGCATGGGCGGGGCGGCTCGGCAGAGCCGCCCTTCTTGCGTTTTCCGCCTGCGTAAGCCTGATCTGGGCTGCCCCGCTGGGGGCTGAACCGCGTCTTGTCGTCGAAAGCCGCCAAGGGCTTGTGATCGGGCTACTGCGCTTCGAAGCGGGTCAGGAAATCTGCCTGTCATGGTCCCATTCCGTGACAGGCGGCCCCGTATCCGACTGTTTCGAGAACAGGGATGGCATCTTGATGCTGACACGTACCTATCTGCATGATTTCGCGGCCGGTCTGGGCGAGGTCCCCGGACGCGGCACCCTGCGATCCGCAGAGGGGGGCGGCTACTGGATCGATGGCATCGACGAGGCGATCCCCGGCAATGCCCTGCCGCTGCGCGTCGGCGCGCCCCGTGTCGGGCATGTGCTGACCGGATCAGGACAACGCCTGAACCTGAGCGCACTGGCGGCCGGTGCCCGCGTCAACCTGCGACTGATGTCGCGGACGCCCTGACACGCCAACCCCGCGGGCTGACAGCATGAAAAGCCCCGTGTACCGACAGGACCACACCATGACAGACCCGAAAGCCGATCAAACCGCAGTGACATCGCCGCAGGCCGACGTGACGCCGGCAGCGCAATTGTCGGATCTCGTTCAGCCGCGTCCGATCCTGTGGATCATCACGCTGACCGCGATCGCCATGTCGCTGTTCCAGATGTACACGGCCGGGATCGAACCGCTTGGCCTGTTCTATCAACGCTCGGCGCATCTGGGTTTCGTGCTGTTCCTGGCCTTCTTGGTCTTTCCCGTCACCGGCCCGACCAAACCGCGCGGCACGATCGGCTGGATCATCGATGCGGCATTTCTGACAGCGGCTTTCCTGAGCGGCTTCTACATCTTCTATTTCCTTGACGATATCATCGACCGTGCGGGGTGGTGGACCCAGACCGACATCATCATGGGGATCATCGCCACCGTGGCCGTGCTTGAGGCCAGCCGCCGGGTTGTCGGGCTTGGCATGACCGTCATCGGGCTGATTGCCATTGCCTACGCGCTGGCAGGCCCGCGCGGCGCCTTGCCCTGGCTGGGCGAATGGATGCCCGGCATCCTGTCGCATCGCGGCGCCAGCGTGGATCGCCTGGTGGGGCAACTCTACCTCGGGCAGGAAGGCATCTTTGGCCTGCCGCTGGGCGTGGCCGCGACCTATGTCTTCATGTTCGTCCTGTTCGGCGCCTTCCTCGAGGTGACCGGTGCGGGCAAGTTCTTCATCGACCTGGCATTCGCCGCGACCGGGCGCAAACCTGGCGGACCTGCCAAGGCGGCGGTCATCGCCTCGGCCGGGATGGGGTCCATCTCGGGGTCGGCTATCGCCAACGTGGTGACGACCGGGGCTTTCACCATCCCGCTGATGAAAAAGCTGGGCTACAAACCGAAGGAAGCCGGCGGGATCGAGGCCGCCGCCTCGACCGGCGGGCAGATCACCCCGCCGCTGATGGGCGCAGGCGCCTTCCTGATTTCGGAATATACCAATGTGCCCTATATCGACATCGTGATGGTGTCGATCTTCCCGGCCATCCTTTACCTGGGCACGGTCTACCTGTTCGTGCATCTGGTGGCGATGAAGGCAGGCATGACCGGCATGTCGGCAGCAGAATTGCCCGTGGTGCGGCATGTGCTGGCCGCAGGCTGGCAGTTCATCGTGCCTCTGCTGGTTTTGATCTGGCTGCTGGTCAACAACATCTCGCCGACGCGCGTGGGCTTCTGGGCGATCATCTCGGTCATCGCGGTCACGGCGCTGCGCTCAGGCTTTACCCTGATGTTCCTTGACCCGAAAGCCGGCAAGCCCCTGACCGGGGAACGGCTGCGCGAGGCCCTCTGGAGCGGGATCCGCCTTATCGGACAGGCCCTGGAACTGGGCGCGCGCAACGCGGTCGCGGTCAGCGTGGCCTGTGCCGTGGCCGGCATCATCGTGGGCGTTGTGGGCCTGACCGGTCTGGGGCTCAAGTTCTCGTCGATGATGATCTCGCTCTCGGGGGGAACCTTGCGCTGGCGCTGATCTTCGTGCTGATCGCCAGCCTGATCCTTGGCATGGGCCTGCCGGTGACAGCCGCCTACATCGTGCTCATCGTCCTGGTGGGCCCGGCGCTGAACCAGGAGTTCGGCGTGCCCCTGCTGATCGCGCATCTGGTGGTGTTCTGGTACAGTCAGGACAGCAACGTGACCCCGCCCATTGCGCTTGCAGGCTTCGCAGGGGCCGCGATTGCAGGATCGAAACCGATGGAAACCAGCATGCAGGCCTGGAAATACGCCAAGGGCCTGTATCTGATCCCGGCCTTCATGGTCTACAATCCCGAGATCATCATGGGCGGCGAGACCTGGTACGTGATCTGGACAGGGATCATCGTGGTCATCGGCCTTGTCGGGTTCGCGGCGGCGATCGAGGGATACCTCTTCACCTGGATGGACAAGCTCTCGCGGGTTCTGGTTGTTCCCGGCGTGATCGCCATCTTCAACCCCGATGAGATCATCGAGGCGGCGGGCGCGGCACTGGTGCTGGGCATCATCGCCTTCAACTGGGTCAAGAGCAGGCGGAACAGACCACAGCAAGCCTGAGTTTTCCTGCAAAAAGCAGGCGCGCGCAGCAGATGAGCTGCGGCAAAACGGTTGTCCGGTCACGAAAGTGGCCGGACAGCAGAACGACCGGTTGCCCGAAGCGCTTGGCTTGCGCTAGAATCACGCGATACCGTGCGTCCTTTGTGTGAACTCCCACTTTATCTGGTGCTTTTTGCCGGTCCTTCAGCGTGAATTGAAAGGGGCTTGCTCGCGTGCGCCGTTACCTGAAAAAGATGCACCTTGCCGCCGTGTCCTGCCTTGTTCTGGCCGGCTGCGGAGGTGGTGGCGGCGGAACAGCCACGGCTGTGCTGAACCTTATGGTCGAGACATTGACAGGCGGCACCTTCAGCGCCGATGCATTGTCGGTCAGCCGGTTTCAAAGCATCACGACGGATTGGCGTCAGGCGGCACAAGACCTGCGCAACACTGCGCTTTATCAGACGCAGCAGTTTTCCTGGTATGTCGACAGCAACAACAACGCTGCGCGCGATCCGGCAACAGAGCCGCTTTTCAACAGCTTCTCGATCGCCTCGTCGCGGGTGGATTATGCGCACGCGGCCGGTTCTGACAGGCGCGGGCCAGACCATTGCCGTCATGGACGACGGCTTTCTTGCCTCGCACGAGACCATCGCCGGGCGCGTGACCGCCGGTTACACCGGACCGGTCGAGAACCATGGCACTGCCGTCGCCTCGATCCTGGCGGGCTTGTCCTCCGAGATGATCGGTGTTGCGCCGGGCGCCACCCTGGTCCTCGGGACCTATGACAGCCCCGAGAACCGGGCCGCCGCGACCAACCTGGCACGGGCGCGCGGCGCGATCGTCCAGAACAATTCCTGGGGTTTTGTCGGAGAACCCGCCAATTCCGCGACCTTCAGCAGGCTTTTCGCAAACGGCAGCGAGGCGCCCTATCTTGCGGCCCTGCAAAACTACACGCGCAACGGTGTCGTGGTCTTTGCCGCCGGCAACAACCCGTTCGAGACCACCGCCGGCATCATGGAGGCCCTGCCCCTCTTCGCGCCAGAACTGGAACCCGGCTGGCTGACGGTCATCAGCGGCGTGCCCAGCTTCGACGACAACCGCATCCTGAGTGTCCAGAGGGTCTCGGCCCCCTGTCTGCAAGCGGCGCGGTGGTGCCTTGTCGCGGATGGGTCGTGGATGGCGGCCAGTGCGGACAGCGTGAGCAGCTATGGGACAGCCCCGGTGATCGGCACATCCTTTGCCGCGCCCGTGGTGTCCGGCGCGATCGCCCTGCTGGCCGAGGCCTTTCCCACGCTGACAGCCCATGACCTGCGCGCGCGATTGATCGCGACGGCAGACAATGACTTCGCGGGCTTCACCGCCTCGGGCCGGCTGGAGGTGATCCCGGGTTCCGGCGTATTCCACGATTACAGCACCGAATGGGGTCATGGTTTTCTGGATGTGCGGGCGGCCCTTCTGCCCATCGGCACGCCCGTGGCACGCATGGCCGACGGCACCGCACAGGTGGCGGATCAGCCGATGATCGTCGCCGGCGGCGCGACGGGGGATGCCGTGGCGCGCAGCCTTTCAGCCGTGCCCGTGTTGGTCACGGATGCGCTTGGCGGGGATTTCACGATGCCCGGATCGGCCTTGGCCGCAACGCCATCCACCCCCCCGGTCAGCACGCGTCTGTGGCAGAGCATGTTCAGCCCGGACCAACGCCCCGGTGTGATCCAGGCCTATGGCGGGGCCGACATGGCCTTTGCCGCTGGCGGGCTGGAGATGGCGTTCATCGCACCCAATTCCAGCCGCGCGCTGAATGGCGATCCGGCAATGGCCGCCACCATCGGGCAACGCATCGCCGCTGCCGGGGGCGAAGTGTTCATCGGCCTCAATGTTACGCGTGACGATGGGACCTTGCTTCCGGGGATCGGCGGACAGGCCAGCACGCTGGCCGCGCTGGAGCTGGCCTTTACCCATCAGGGCAGCAACGGCGCCTTCGTGGAAATGGGCGGCAGTTTCGGCATGGCCCCCGGCGGAAGCGGTGTGGCGCTGTCACGGCAATCCGACGTGCGCTTCAACGCCTTCCGGCTTGAGGCGGGTCAAAGAGACATCTTGCGGACAGGTGACAAGCTGCGCTTCGGTGTCTCGCTTCCGATCGCGGTGACATCGGGGCGGACAGAGATCGCCCTGCCGGTCGCGCGCAGTGCATCGGGGATCGACTATCGCCAGGTCGGCATCGACTATTCCCCGCGCGACCGCGAGATCAACCTTTCGGTCACCTATGACGCCCCCATCGGACGCGGCACCGATCTGTTCGTGGGCGCGATACACGCGGTCAATCACGGCCATATCGCAGGGCAGCGGGATACGGCCGCGATCCTGGGTATTCGCAAGACATTCTGAACCGGAAAACCGGCGTCACGGCACCTGTTTCACCCCTGTCTGTCAGGGGTAATCAGGGCCGCCTGATGCCTGTAAAAAATTTTCGCGGCTGAACTTGCATATCAGATAGATCATTCCCACCTCTTTCCTGAATTACAAAAACAGACCCGCCTTGCTGACAGGATGGACACCGTTCGCGGTGGGCCTTTGAATTGTAATAGTTTTCAAACGAAGTGTGGTATGCGTTTACACCCTCCTGACAGTCGGAACGGGCACCTTGGGGAGGATGCCGACATGAGTGATCAGGGGGGCGCATTTCATCGCCGACCGTCCGACAGTTTTTCCATTGCAGAGGATCAGCGCTGGGATGGCGTTCTGACCTCGGACCAATTGGCGCGGTTCCGTGAGAAGGGTCTGCCGCTTGCCTTTGACCCGGTGCAGATCGGCTGGGTGGCGCTGGAACATGTGCCGGACAATGCCGCACATCGACCATCCCCACTATCCTGGAGCGGCAGCTTGCTTGAAGGGCAAGACACGAACCGGCAGCAGTCAGGGGGGCTTTCGCTGCGGCTGCGGGCCTGGGATCTGTCGGATGCCGCCACCTACCGCGCCCTTCTGGACGATGCACAGGTCTGGCGCTTCATGCACGAAACCTGGCCCGGCGCGATGACCGAAGACCTTGCCCATGGCCTGATCGAGATTTCGAATGCGGCTGATCATCACGAGGTCAGGGCCGTTCTGCACGGGGACGAACCCGTGGGACAAGTGCGCCTTGCCTTTGCAGGACAGGGCCGCGACCGCAGCGAGGCCGAGATCAGCTATTGGTTGGGCCGGTCCCATTGGGGCCAGGGGATCGGGCGCGCGGTCGTGACGATGGCGACCCGGGCAGCCTTTGCAAATCATGGCGGGTTGCGCCGCATTCTGGCACTTGTTCATCCGGACAACACTGCCTCGGCGCGTCTTCTGCGCGCGGCCGGCTATGCCTTCAGCGGATACCGTGGCGACGGCTGGCTGATCTTCGAGACCACGCGCTGAAGCCGCAACCCGCGTCAGGCGTCATCGGGCATGTCGTAACGACCGCCGATGATCCTTGCGGGCACGCCGGCCACCGTCACGCCCGAGGGCACGTCGGTTGTGACCACGGCATTCGCGCCGATGGTGACATGATCCCCGATCGTCACGCCATTCAATATCTTGGCGCCTGCCCCGATATCGACATGACCGCCCAATGTGACAGGCCCCGCCAGCGTGACCTGGTGGAAGATCATGCAATTGGGACCAATCGTTGATCCGGGATGGATGATGATGCCCGTGGGATGCGGCAGGCGCAGACCACCCGCGATCCGGCAATGCAGATGGATCTCGCTTTGGGTGATCGTGGACCAGAACAGGTGGTTCAAGACCCAGTATCGCCGCGCGAGGGCGGCAAGGGGGCCCTTTCGCTCACGCGCCGCCTGATAGCGCCTGACCGCGCGCAACAACTTGGATGCGGGATCCCAGAAACGGCGCACACGCTCGCGGCTCCAGTCTGGCACTTCCGCCGAGACGTTCATCTCCTTGACTGTCACGCGTCCTGCCCGTTTCTGCTGATCGGGGCCGCGGTGTCCCACGGCCCCTTCGGTCCGGCGCCCAATGTGCGCAGTCGGGCCAACCCCGTCAAGATCGGCTGCACCGGATTGGAGGATGGGCCTACTCGGCCTCATCCATCCTTGAGGCGTTGAGCTGCATGTATTTCTCGGCGCCCATCTTGTCGAAGAGGTCCAACTGCGTCTCGAGAAAGTCGATATGCCCTTCCTCATCGGCCAGAAGGTCCTCGAACAGCTTCATGGTCACGTAGTCGCCCGCCTGCGCGCAATATTCGCGCGCTTCGCGGTACAGGCTGCGCGCCTCCTGCTCGGCCGCCATGTCGCATTCCAGTGTTTCGCGCGGGGTCTGGCCGATGCGCAGCGGATCCAGCTTCTGCAGGTTCGGATGCCCCTCAAGAAAGATGACGCGCGCAATCAGCTTGTCGGCGTGATGCATCTCTTCAATGCTTTCCTCGCGACTTTTCTTGGCCATGTGTCCAAGGCCCCAGTCTTCCTGCAATCGGTAATGCAACCAGTACTGGCTGACCGCCGTCAGTTCGGATCGGATCGCCCTGTTCAGATAGTCGATGACTTTCGCGTCGCCTTTCATACGTCTTATCCTGTGTTGGTCCGTCGCTGCGCGCCTTTGCACAGGGAACGGAGGTGCATGGGAACTTCCAGTTTTTCATTGCGGCGCATCGTTGACAGGAACAGCGGCATGCAGCCGCCGCATTCCGGCGATTTGCCAAGGGCGTGATAGATCTTGCCCGGGGTAATCAGTGTTTCGTGGTCGGCTGCGCGCATCCAGTCGATGGCGGCGTGGATGTCGTGATCAGTGATGGATTGGCAATGGCAGACGATCATGACCTTGCTTTCAATGCAGTCTGTGACCGGGGGAACGCGTCGAGGGGACAGCGGTGCCGGGGATGCCCCGCAATGTCATACGCCGCAGGGAAAGCCCGGCATCCTGCGCCAGGCCCAGGACGATGGGCGCCATATCGGCGCGCACCAGAAGCAGCGCCATCATCAAGGCATCTTCGCGCGCGCCATCTGCGGCGCTTGCGACCATCCGGGCAAAGCACGCCTCGTCACCACCCAGACAGGTACAACTCAGGGCATGGGGACACAGGGGGCGACGGGCGTGCCCGTTGCACAGTTCGATCAGGCGATGAAATCCGCGCGCGGCCTGCTGGCCCGCGTCCATGCCCAGCAGCGCGATGAAATCATCGCTCATCCGGTCCAGCGCATCGGGCGCAGAGGCGCAAAGCCGCATATACAGCACTGCGCCCGCCTCGACGGGATCAAGCTCGGCAATGCGGCCCACGGCCGCTGCCCCGCGCGGCGGTCTTATGGGGGACATGTCGCTCATTTCGTGAGGATCAGCTTGCCCGCACGGGTGATGCGCAGGGTATAGACCTGACCGTCCAGTTCGATCCGGGCTTGGCTGCCGCCTTGCGTCAGATCACGGGCGGCATGGCGGGGCAGACTGTCCTGCTGATGCACGACGGCCCCTTCATATTGACGCAGCACGATCATGGCCGTGCCTCCCGGCCATTGCTGGTCTCGATGCGGTCAAGCCAGGTTTCGACATTGCATGCCTCGGGCAGGGAAAACCCTTGCAGCAGGTCAAGCGCCAAGGCGCGGTCCTGGCAAGGAATGCCCATCCTGACAGGGCGTTCGGCAAAAAGATGGGGTCTGGTCGGGGTCGACATGGCGGAAGTCCTTTCATCTTTCGATTCGGGCTTCCCCTCTGTAAGCGCGGGGGTGGCTGGAACACCCCCTATATCTGACAAAAAAACTTGGATAAGTCAATCCGAGTTTTTCTGTCAGGTATAAGATTTTCCGGCTCGCCTTCTCAGGCGGCGGCCCCGATGGTCAGGCTGATCGGCGCCAGCCCGTCGATCCCGCCGATGATCGTATCGCCCGGCACAACCGCCCCCACACCGGCGGGCGTGCCCGTCATGATCAGGTCACCGGGCTGCAGGTGATAGAAGCCGGACAGATGGCTGATGATCTCGGGGATCGACCAGACGAGTTCGGTCAGCGTTGCGTCCTGCCGTATCTCTCCGTTCAGGGACAGATGAATGCGCTGATCGGCGATGGCGCCAAAATCGGCGGCCTTGGTCATGGGGGCGAAGACGGCCGAGTTTTCGACATCCTTGCCAAGGTCCCAGGGCCGCTGATGCGCGCGTTCGGACAGCTGCAGGTCACGGCGTGTCATGTCCAATGCGCAGCAATAGCCATAGACGCAATCCATCGCCTGTTCGACGGCCACCTTGAACACCGGTGCGCCAATCGCCACGGCCAGTTCCATCTCGTAGTGATAATTGTCCGTGCCCGGCGGATAGGGTGCGGTCGCCCCGCTGAGGATGGCCGATGCCGGCGACTTGGTGAAATAGAACGGCTTTTCGCGATCGACCGCGATCCCCATTTCGGCTGCATGAGCCGCATAGTTGCGCCCGACGCAGAAAATGCGGCGGATCGGATAGGTCGCGGTCTCGCCCGTTACGGGTATCTCGGGAATGGCGGGCAGATCGAACAGATGGCTCATCGGCGGGGCTCCTCTTGCTGGCCCATTGCCTCCTGCAATGGGACCTCGTGATGCGGACCAGGGTGCGGCCCTGCCCCGCATCGTGATCTATAAGTCCAAAAACCGGCAGGAAAAACCTCTCTTTTCCGGCGCGTCGGAGGGGTCTGCCGACAAGGCCGACCGGAAGGTCGCATGCTAACCATCCGCATGCTTGTCAAATTCCATCCCGCGGCGGTAATCTGCTGCTGCATGGCGCGACGATGGGAATGGAATGCTGGAACTATATGACATGGCGGGGCACCTGGTGCGACGGCTGCATCAGATTTCCGTATCGGTCTTTGCGGACCGGATGAAATCGTCCGGGGTCGACCTGACGCCGGTTCAATTCGCTGCCCTTTGCGCGCTTGATGCGAACCCCGAGATCGACCAGGCCACGCTGGCCGGGCTGATCGCCTATGACAGGGTCACGATAGGCGGGGTGGTGGACCGGCTGGAGGGCAAGGGCCTGATCAGCCGCACCGTCAGCCGGCAGGACCGCCGTGCCCGTTCCTTGCGCCTCACCGATGCGGGCAGCGCCCTGCTGGACAGGACACGCCCGATCGTGCGCGGCTTTCAGGATGACATCCTGATCGGCCTTTCGGCGGATGAGCGTGCGCAATTCATGACCCTGATGCGCAAGACCACCCAGGCCGGCAACGATCAGAGCCGCGCACCGATGCAACCGCCCGGCAAGTCAGGCTAGCCTGCGCGTCCTCAGCCCGGCAGCCAGAGCGCCAGCGGCGGGAACATGATCAGCAGCGCCACAAGACCAAGCGAGCACAGGATGAACGGGATGGCCGACATGTAGATGTCGCGCATCGTCGTATCCGGCGGGGCCACGCCCTTCATCACGAACAGGAGCAACCCGAAAGGCGGCGTGGTAAAGCTGATCTCCAGCGCCAGCAGCATGATCAGCCCGAACCAGATCGGATCGAAGCCAAGGCTTTGCGCCAGCGGGAAGAAGATCGGCACCGTCAGCAGCATCATGCTGATCTGTTCCATGAACATGCCCAGCAGCAGCAGCACGCCGAACATCACCAGCAGCATGGCGATGGGTTCAAGATCGAACCCGGTCGCCCATTTGATCAAGCCGCTGGATGCCCCCGAGAAGGCCAGAAGCTGGCTGAAGGTCGCGGATCCGAAAACGATCAGATAGGCCATCAGGGTCACGCGCAATGCGCCGACGATGGATTTCTTGACCGCCTCCCAGGTCAGGCAGCGAAAGATCACGGCCAGGATCAGAACGCCCAGCGCACCGAAGGCCGCGGCCTCGGACGGGGTGACGATCCCGCCGACCATCATCGCCACGATCACCACCATGACGCCGACCATGGGCACCACGTCGCGGATGAATAGCGAGAGTTTCTCGCCCAGGGTCATCGGCTCCACCTCGTAGGCGGGGGCGGCGTCGGGGTCGATTTTCGTCTGGATGAAGATCGTCGCCAGGTAGAAGGTGGCCAGGATCAGGCCTGGGATGATGCCCGCGATCAAAAGCTTGCCCACGTCGATGCGCGCCAGTGTCGCCAGCAGCACGGCCAGCGCCGAGGGCGGGATGATGATGGCAAGGCCCCCGGTGCCCAGGATCGGGCCGATCGACATGTGCTTCTTGTAGCCGCGCCGGTTCATTTCCGGCACCATCAGCGAGCCAAGCAGCGCGGTCGATCCCATGGACGAGCCCGACAACGTGGAAAAGCCGGTGCCGCCCAGAACCGTCACATAGGACAAGCGCCCCGGCAGCTTGCCCAGCAGCTTATCGATGGCGTTGAACATCCGCCCGCCAAGACCCGTGTGAAAGAAGATCTCGCCCATCAGAAGGAACAGCGGGATCGGCACCAGTGCGAAACTGGTCAGCGACCCAAGCCCGTTGTTCAGCAGCGCGCCGATGCCGCGCTCGCCGCCCATGAAGACCCAGGCCCCCACGATATTCGCGGCCAGAAAGGCCAGCGCCACGGGCATGCCGATTGCCATCAGCGCCAGGATAGACCCCAGCAGCAGGCCAAGTGCCTCATACCATTCCATTATTCGTGTATCCCTGCTTCACCGGAATGCATCAGCTCGGTCCCGAAGACAAAGCGCGAAAACTCGATCGCCATCAGACCGAAACAGATCGGGAATGACACGGTCAGGATCCAGCGCGGAAAATAATAGGCGCGCACGTCATAGTCGTTGCGCGCGATGTTGGTCTGGAACAGTTCGAAGCCTTTCCAGGCCAGGATCAGGCTGACCACGACACAGGCCAGGGCCACGCCCCGGCTGACCAGGCGGCGTAGCGCGGGCGGCAAGGCGGCGGTGACCAGTTCGATATGCACATGGCCCTTTTCGCGTACCAGCCAGGGCGCGCCCAGCATGGTGATGTAGAGCATCGCGTATTCGGTCGATGTGAACAGCCACGCCCAGGGCTGCATGCCAAGGTTCCGCATGCCGACAGACATGATGACCGCGATCATCACCCAGACCAGCATGGCCCCGGCAAGAACGGCCATGCCGTAAAGAACCAGCGTATAGAGACGGGTCAACTGCTGCATGTCTGCCTCTGGTGATGTGATGCGGGCACGGTGTCGCGCCCGCGCCGTGATGTGGATGGCGCGACCTCGTCAGAGGCCGCGCCACAAGGACTTACTTGTCCAGGTCGGCGTTGTAGAACAGGCCGATCAGCGTGTCGTAGTTGCCGTCACCCATCGGGCTTTCGGCCATCAGGCCCTTCATGCGGCCCCAGGTCTTTTCGCGGGCTGCGGCCAGGTAGTTGGCGCGGGCCTCACCCTGCAGCTCGACCACTTTCATGCCGCCGGCTTCAAGGGCTGCGAAATCCTGATCGCGCTTGAGGCGCAGCGCCTCGACCGATTCTTTCTCATGCTCGATCGCGGTATCCTGCAGGATCTTCTTGGCTTCGTCCGACAGGCTGTTCCACTTTTCCAGGTTCACGATCACACCAAGGTCGGTCGAGAAGAAGTTGGGCTCGACCCGGTAGTTCAGGAACTCGTTCCACTTGAGGTCGATCAGGCCGATCTGGGTCCAGCCGGTCGCATCGACCACGCCACGCTCAAGCCCGGCATAGACTTCGGTGGTGGGCAGGTCGATCACCTGCGCGCCAAGGTATTCGGTGAAGAAGGCGTTGTAGACCGCGTTGCCGCGCAGCTTGATGCCCGACACGTCCAGATTGCCGTTCGCATCCAGCTTGGGCTCGTTCTTCATCCACAGGTTATAGCTGACGCCGCTATCGAACCAGCCCAGGTATTTCACGCCCATCTTCGCCTGGTGGATCTCGTCGATCAGGGCGATGCCGCCGTTTTCACGGGCTTCGATCGCGGTCAGGTTCGATGCGACCAGCGCATCCTTCTCGGGCAGCGCGCCACCGTAGAAGCTGCCGGGGGTGTAGACCATGTCCACGATCCCGTCGCGCACGGCATCGGGCTGCTGGAACATGCCGATCGCCTCGGGGCCGCCGCGCACTTCGATCTGCACGACACCTTCGCCGGCCTTGTTCACCTTGTCGACGAACTGCAGGAAGGACTGGGTATAGATCAGCGTGCCGGGGAAGGCATGCACGGCGGTCAGGGTTTCCTGTGCCGTGGCGACCGCGCCGAACATCGTGGAACCGGCGACAATACCGCCGATGAGGGTCATTTTCATCGTTCTCTCTCCTTTTTCGGGGGCAGGCCCCCGCCCTGTTGAAGGCGCCCTTGCAGGGTCACCCGATTGGTGCCGCGCGCCCCATCAGGCGCGCGCGGGTCTTTCAAGTCTCGTGCGGCAGCATGGCGTAGGGCGCATGTTGCGCACGATTGACGCGGAAGGCCGCGATCTCGCGGCCATGGCTGGCGGTCATGTCGATATCGTCCCAGCCGTTGATCAGCTTCAAACGCCAGACCGGATCCAGATCGAAGGGCATGACCTCGTTCCCGATGCGGATCACGCAGTCGTTCAGATCGACGGTCATCGCAGCATCGCCATCACCCAGCCGGGCGATCAGCGCCTCGATCAGGTCCTCGGGCAGGCGCGCGGGCAACAGGCCGTTGTTGACCGCGTTCGATGCGAAGATATCGCCGAAACTGGGTGCGACCACGGCCTTGATGCCGAAATCCACCAGCGCATAGACCGCCGCCTCGCGCGAGGAGCCGGAGCCGAAGTTGCGGCGGGTGACGAGGATGCTGGCCTCGGGGTGGCGGTTCAGGGCCATGTCGGGGCGCGGCGCGCCCTCGGCGTCAAAGCGCAGATCGTGCAGCAGGTAAGGGCAATAGCCATCCTTGCGCGGCACCGACATGAACCGCGCCGGGATCAGCTGATCGGTGTCGATATTGTCCTGCGGCAGGGCCACGGCGCGACCGTCGATGATGTTCCAACCCGCCATGATCATACGCGCCCTTCCAGCAGGGGGCGCACATCGCTGAGCGTGCCGGTGACGGCGGCGGCTGCCACCATGGCGGGGCTCATCAGGTGGGTGCGTGCGCCGCGCCCCTGACGGCCCTTGAAATTGCGGTTGGTCGATGAGGCGCAACGCTTGCCGGGCGCCACCAGATCGCCATTCATGCCGACGCACATGGAACAGCCCGCATCGACCCAATCCAGACCGGCTTGCGTGAAGATACTGTCCAGCCCTTCCTGTTCCGCCTGCGCCTTGATCAGGGCCGAACCGGGCGAGACGAGGCCCGGCACCTTGGCCTTGCGGCCTGCCAGAACGGCGGCGGCCATGCGCAGATCCTCGATCCGGCCATTGGTGCAGGACCCGATGAAGACCTGATCGACAGGCGTGCCCTCGATCCGCTGGCCGGGGGTCAACCCCATGTAGTCCATCGCCGCGCGGGCCTGATCAGCGCGCGCGCCTTCCAGCCGGTCGGGATCGGGCAGGCTTGCGGTGATCGGCAAGGCCTCTTCCGGGCTGGTGCCCCAGGTGACGGTGGGGGCAATCGCCGCGCCATCGATCGTGACCTCGCGGTCGAATACAGCGCCCTCATCAGAAACCAGCGCCCGCCAGTCCGCCACGGCCCTGTCCCAATCCGCCCCCGCAGGCGCGAAAGGGCGGCCCTTGATATAGGCGAAGGTCACATCGTCCGGGGCGACCATGCCGCAGCGCGCGCCGCCCTCGATGGACAGGTTGCACAGCGTCATGCGCCCCTCCATCGACAGCGCCCTGACCACCGGCCCGGCATATTCGATGGCATGGCCACGCGCACCATCCGCGCCCAGCTCGGCGATCCAGGACAATGCCAGGTCCTTGGCCGTGACCGACGGCCCCAATTTCCCGGTCACGGTGATCCGCATGGTTTTCGGACGCTTCTGCCAGATCGTCTGCGTCGCCAGGACATGCGCCACTTCGGTTGCGCCGATCCCGAAGGCCAGCGCCCCGAAGGCTCCGTGAGTGGAGGTATGGCTGTCGCCGCAATTGATCAGCAGTCCCGGCAGGGTCAACCCCTGCTCGGGCCCCATGACATGCACGATACCCTGACGCGGGTCGCGCATCCCGAAACAGCGGATGCCGTGGCGGGCGGTGTTCTCTTCCAGCGTGCGGATCATCCGGGCGATATCCGGGTCTGCGATCCTGTCGCGGTTGCGCGTGGGCGCATAATGATCGACCACGCCGATGGTCAGCGCAGGCTCTGCCACAGGCAGGCCCCGCTCGGCCAGCTTGGCGAACGCATGGTGGGACCCTTCGTGCACAAGGTGCCGATCCACCCACAGCAGGCAGGCGCCATCCTCTCGCCGCAGCACCTGATGGGCCTCCCAAAGCTTGTCGAACAATGTGCGGGCGGGCGCGTTCATTCCGCCGCCTCCCGACTGGCGGGATCGCCGATCACGGGTTCCCAATGGCGCGACGCCCCCTGGCCGACCCTGTTCAGGGTCATTTCCAGGCGGAAGGCATCCGCGCGATAAAGGGCAGACAGGTATTCGACCCCCTGCCCGTTCACGTCCCGCACGACACGGCGCAGCGACAGCAGGGCAGAACCGACCGAGACGCCCAGCGCCTCGGCCACATCGGGGGATGCCAGGGTGGCCGTCACCGACTGATGCGCGGCATCGACCTGCACGCCGGAACGTTCCAGCAGGCGGAACAGAGGTGTCGTCGCAAGATCGGCCTCGGTGTAATTGGCGGCGATGGCCTCGGGCACATAGGTGGTCAGATGCGAAAACGGCCGCCCGTCGACAAGGCGCACGCGGACCGCGGTCTGCACCCGCGCCCCATCGGGCAGGGCCATGGCCTTGGCCACCACCTCGGGGGCAGGCCCGTAGGAAAAGGACAAAAGCCGCGCCGTGGTGGCCTGACCCATGGCCACAAGCTGCGGGATCAGGGTGGTGAAATCGGCCGCCAGAGGGGCTGCCGCACCATCGGGGGCGCGCACGACACTGCCGCTGCCGACGCGCTTTTCGATCAACCCATCGGCGCACAGCGCCTCAAGCGCGCGGCGGATCGTAACACGCGAGACAGCATGCACTTCGGCCAGCCGCTGCTCGCCCGGCAGGCTGACGCCGGGGGCATAGGTACCGTTCGAGATGTCATCGCGCAGCAGCAGATAGACCCTGCGCGCCTTGCCACCTTCCGGAAGACCTGCTCTGCCCTGCGTGTCCAAACCAATCCCCCAAACCACCGCCCAAACGGGCCGGATTCGCACTCAACCGTATCAACGGTTTTTCGAAAAGCAAGTAATCCGTCACTTCAGAGCGCAAATATTTGAGCTTTCCAGATACCACTATCTGTATTACCAAAGATACAGATTTTCAGGAGGACGGACGCTATGCCGATTATCGAGGCGCATGTTCTTGAGGGCTATGACAATGATGCGAAAACGCGTCTTGGCAAGGCTTTGACCGATGCGGTGCAGCTTGTCGTTCCAGCCGCACCCGACGCGATCACCGTGATTCTGCACGAGATGCCGCGCGCCCATTACATGCGCGGCGGCACCCATCGCAGCGGTGCGCCCGCCCTGCCCGATCCTTGTGCACTTGTGCGCGACTATCTGGCGGCGATGGAGGCGCGCGATCTGGACCGCGCCCACGCCATGCTGGGGGCGGGGTTCGTGATGAACTTTCCCGGCGCATCCGGCCTGACCACGCTGGAAGAGCTGATCGCATGGTCGAAACCGCGCTATCGTTTCGTCAAGAAAACCTATGACGGGTTCGAGGCCCTGCAGGGCGATGGTCATGCCGTCGTCTATTCGCGCGGCACGCTTTACGGCGAATGGCCCGATGGCACGGCGTTCGAGGGCATCCGCTTCATCGACCGGTTCGAGGTCACGGCGGGCAAGATCACCCGTCAGGATGTCTGGAACGACATCGCCGAAGTCAAATCCGCAGGAACACCCAACGCATGACCCAGACCGCAGATATCGACCCGATCACCCTGGCCGTCCTGGCAGGCCGGATGGAACAGATCGCCGACGAGATGGACGCGACCCTGTTCCGCGCCGCCTTCAACCCGATCATCGCCGAGGCACATGATGCCTCGCACGGCCTTTATCACGCGGTCAGCGGCGACACCCTAGTGCAGGGCAAGTCGGGTCTGCCAATCTTCGTGGGCGTCATGTCATTCGCGGTGAAGGCGGTGATCGACAAGGCGGCCGAGCATGGAGAGATCCGCGACGGCGACATCTACATCTTCAACGATGCGCATCTGGGCGGCACCCATCTGTCGGACATGCGTCTGGTGCGCCCTTATTTCCGGGATGGGCAGTTGTTCTGCTATCTGGCGTCTGTCGGGCATTGGCATGATGTGGGGGGCGCGGTTCCCGGCAACTACAACCCCGCCGCCACCGATGCCTTTCAGGAGGCGTTTGTGCTGCCGCCCGTGCGCCTTGCGCGGGACGGCGAGGTGAATACCGACATCATCGACATCCTGATGCGCAACACCCGCCTGCCGCAATCGGCCATGGGCGATCTGAACGGGCAGTTGGGCGCGCTTGATCTGGGCGTGCGGCGGATGGATGAGCTGCTGGACGAATACGGCGCGGACACCGTGCGCGCGGCACTTGATGCGCTGGGCCACCGGGCCGAGGCGCTGATGCGCGCCGAGCTTTCCGCCCTGCCCGATGGGCGTTGGGAAGCGGTGGATTACCTGGACAATGACGGGATTACCGACGTGGCCCTGCCGATCAAGGTCGCGCTTGAGATCAAGGGCGACCGGATGGTTCTGGATTTTGCGGGCACCGCACCGCGCTGTGCGGGGCCGGTGAACATCGCGCTGCCCACGGCGGTGGCGACCGCCTATGTGGCGATCAAGCATATCTTTCCGGCCCTGCCCGCCAATGCGGGTGTGATGCGGCCCATTGATGTGCGTATCCCGGAAGGATCGCTGCTGGCCGCCGAATTCCCCGCCCCCGTCGGCGGTTATACCGAAACGATCCTGCGCATGATCGACGTGATCTTTGCCGCCGCCGGGCAGGCCGCGCCCGACCGCGTGGTGGCCAATGCCTATGGCACGATCAACGCGCTGTCGATCGCGGGCAAGCGCAAGAACGGCCAGCCCTGGGTGATGTTCAGCTTTTACGGCGGCGGGCATGGCGGATCGCCGGAAGGCGACGGGTTGAACCACGGCAACGCGCCGATTTCCACCGCGACGATCCCGCCGATGGAGATTCTGGAAGCCGCCTATCCGGTGATGTTCCGCAAATGGGCGCTGCGCCCGGACAGCGCCGGGGCCGGTGCCCATCGCGGCGGTCTTGGGGCGGTCTACGAGATCGAAGTGCTGGAGGAGAACGGCGCCGAGGCCTTCCTGTTCGGAGAGCGTGGGCGCTTTGCACCCAAGGGGGCCGCAGGTGGCGGCGAGGCGGCGTTGAACGTCTTTTCCTATGAGCAGGCTGATGGGTGGCATCACCCGCCGCTGGCCTCGAAAATGCGCGGGATCAAGCTGACCCAGGGACAGGCCGTGCGGTTGGAAACTCCCGGTGGCGGCGGTTATGGCAAGGCGGCGGATCGTGACCCCAAGGCCGTTGCGCATGACGTGGCGCTGGGACTGATCAGCGCCGAAGAGGCCGACAAGGCCTATGGCGACGCATGGAAAGGGGCGCAGGCATGAGCGAGGCAACAATCGCGGGCCGCATGATCGGCGTCGATGTGGGCGGCACATTCACGGACGTCTTCGTGCTGGACGAGGCCGCAGGCACCGCCACCGTCGCCAAGGTGCCGACCACCCGCCCCGACCAGTCGGGCGGTTTTCTTGACGGGATCGGGCGGCAGGTGTCGGACCTGTCAAGCGTCGCCGTCGTCGTGCATGGCACCACGGCGGGAACCAATGCCTTGCTGGAACGCAAGGGCGCCAAGATCGGCGTGATCACCACCGAAGGGCTGCGCGACGTGCTGGAAATGCGCCGCCGCGACCGGCCCCGGACATGGGGGCTGCGCGGGGATTTCACGCCCGTGGTGCCGCGCGACCTGCGCCTCGAGGTGCCGGAACGCACGCTGGCAGATGGCACGATCCGCACGCCCGTCGATCTGGACGCGGTGCGCGCGGCGGCCCAAACCCTTCTGGATCAGGGCTGCGCCGCTGTCGCGGTGATGTTTGCCAATGCCTATGCCAACCCTGCCAACGAGGCGGCGGCGGTGGCGGCGATCCGCGAGATCTGGCCGAACCCGCATGTCTCGGCCTCCTCCGAGATCCTGCCGGAGATCCGCGAGTTCGAGCGGTTTTCGACCACGGCGCTGAATGCCTATCTGCAACCTGAGGTATCGGGCTACCTGGATCGTCTGGAAACCGCGCTGAAGGCAGGCGGGTTCGGGGGCGAGTTCATGATCGTGCAGTCGAATGGCGGGGTGATGGCGGTGGATACCGCCTGCCGTCTGCCGGTGCGCACGGCCCTGTCGGGGCCTGCGGCTGGCGTCATCGCGGCGGCTTATATCGCGCAGACCGCAGGCTTTCCCGATGTCATCACCGGCGATATGGGCGGGACCAGTTTCGACGTCTCGCTGATCGCGGGCGGGCAGTCGATGCTGTCGCCCCAGACCTCGATCGATTTCGGGATGGTCGTGCGATCCCCGATGATCGAGATCACGACGATCGGCGCGGGCGGTGGCTCGATCGCCTGGGTGGACAAGGGCGGGTTGCTGATGATCGGGCCGGAAAGTGCCGGATCGAACCCAGGCCCGGTGGCTTACGGCCTTGGCAATACGCGCCCCACTGTGACGGATGCGAATGTGGTGCTGGGCCGGATCGACCCGGACAATCCCATCGGCGGCAAGCTGACACGGCTGGATGTGGAAGCGGCGGCGCGCGCGATTGACGAACATGTGGGCCAGCCCCTGGGCCTGTCCACGCTGGCGGCGGCGGAGGCGATCCTGCGGGTCGCCAACAGCCGCATGGCGGGGGCGATCCGCCTGGTCAGCATCGAACGGGGGTTTGATCCAAAACGCTTTGCCTTCATGCCCTTCGGCGGCGGCGGCGCGCTGCATTCCGGCGCGATGCTGGCGGATGTGGGTCTGGCCCGCGCGATTGTACCGCGCTATCCGGGTGTGACCTCGGCCATGGGCTGCGTGATCGCCGATATGCGTCAGGATTTCGTGCAGACGATCAACGCCATGGTGGACGGCCTGGACGAGGCCGCGCTGGCCGGTTACATGCAGACCCACATGGAACAGGGCCTGGCCATGCTGGACGCGGCGCAGACCCGGTTCGAGGCGCGCGAGACCACGTTCGAACTGGACATGGCCTATGTCGGGCAGACCCATACCGTCGCCGTGCCGCTGCCCGTGACTATCACGGATGGCCGCGTGGTGCCGCCCACCCGCGCCCAGATCGCCGCGGCCTTCGATGCCGCCTACAAGGCCACCTATGGCCGCCTGCTGCCCAAGGGCGCGCGCCGGGTGATGAACCTGCGCTCTGCCGTGACGGGACGGCGGCCCAAATTCGACCTGGCCACCCTGGCCCCGCGCGGGACAGGCACGGCCGAGCAGGCACACAAAGGATCGCGTGCCGTGCATTTCGGTGATCAGTGGCATGACACCACCATCTACAACCGGCTCGACCTGCCTGTCGGGACCGTGATCCATGGCCCCGCCATCCTGGAACAGCCGGATACGACGGTCTTGATCGAACCGGGGCTGACAGGCACGGTCGATACCTATGGCAACACCATCATCACACGGCAGGAGGTTTGATCCATGGGCGCGATGAGCACGATTGATCCCAAGCGCACCGCGCTTTTGACCATTGATCTGCAAAACGACTTTCTGCATCCCGAAGGCGCCTATGGCCGCGCCGGGCAAGGGGCGGATGCGATTGCCGCCCTGCCCGCCCGCGTGGCCCCGGTGCGCGACGCACTGCGCGCCAAGGGCGGCACCTATGTGTCGGCGCAGTTCACGCTGGTGCCCGGACCGGGTGGCGAGCCCCTGATCGCACCACATCTCAAACAGCTGCGGCCTTTCCTGACGAAGGGCGATTTCGCGCCGGGCGGGTTCGGGCACAGCCTTGTGGATCGCTTAGCCCCTGCGGATTACACCGTTGAAAAGGTGGCCTATTCCGCCTTCTACCAAACCCGGCTGGAATATATCCTGCGCGCTTTGGGGATTGATACGCTGATCGTCGGCGGGATCGTCACCAATGGCGGGGTGGCCAGCACCCTGCGCGACGCGCATCTGCGCAACATCGAGACGGTCATGCTGTCGGATGGCTGCGCCGCCTTCAAGTCCGAGGTGCATGAGGCGACGCTGATCTCGCTGGGGACCGTCACCCATGTCATGAGCTGCGCTGACACCATCGCCCTGCTGGAGGCCGCGACATGAGCCTGCGCGCCCGCCTGAGTGCCCCCGAGATCCTGATCGCCCCCGGCGTCTATGACGGGTTGACCGCGACCCTGGCCGAACAGGCCGGGTTCGAGGCGCTGTATCTGTCCGGCGCGGCCGTCGCCTATACACGTCTGGGACGGCCCGATATCGGCCTGACCTCGGTCTCGGAAATGGCCGATACGATGGCCCTGATCCGCGACCGCACCGCGCTGCCGGTGATCATCGACGCCGATACGGGCTTTGGCAATGCGCTGAACGCGCAGCGCACCATGCGGCTTTATGAACGCGCGGGGGCCTCGGCCCTGCAGGTCGAGGATCAGACATACCCGAAGCGCTGCGGCCATCTGGCCGACAAGTCCCTTATCTCGGCCGCTGAAATGGCCGGCAAGATCGCCGCCATGGCGGATGCGCGCGCGCATGACGCCACGTTGATCATCGCGCGCACCGATGCCATCGCGGTCGAAGGGTTCGACGCCGCCATGGACCGGGCCGAGGCCTATGTGGCAGCCGGGGCCGATGTGCTCTTCATCGAAGCACCGCGTTCGGGCGAACAGCTGGCGCGCATCGCGCAGACCTTCAAGGGCCGGGTGCCGCTGCTGGCGAACATGGTCGAGGGTGGGCATACGCCGATCACCTCGGCCGCGGATCTGCAGTCCATCGGCTTCGACATCGTGATCTTTCCGGGCGGAATCGTGCGGGCGCTGGCGCGCACCGCGCAGGACTACTACGCGAGCCTGCGCGCCAACGGGTCAAATACGCCCTTTGCGGACCGGATGTTCGATTTCGACGGGCTGAACGCCTGCATCGGCACACCCGAGATGCTGGCCCTTGGTCAGCGTTTCGACGGGCAGGACAAGGGTTGAACCATGACCATCGCACCCAGCCCCGAAGGTGGCTTCGACCTTGAGGTGCAGACCCTGATCATCGGGGCCGGTGCCTGCGGCATGGTGGCGGCGCTGGCCGCGCGGGAAGCCGGGCAAGAGGTGCTGGTGATCGAGGCCGATCCCCTGCCGCGCGGGTCCACCGCGCTGTCGGCGGGCCTGATCCCCGCGGCGGGGACATCGTTTCAGGCGGCGGCAGGGATTGCCGATGATGCCGCGCTTTTTGCCGCCGACATCCAGCGCAAGGCGCATGACGAGAATGACCCCGATCTGGTCGCGGCTTTGGCCAACGGGTCGGGTCCGGCGATCGACTGGCTGGCGGAGCGGTTCGGCCTGCCGTTCTCGGTGGTGACGGATTTCGACTATCCCGGCCATTCGCGGCGCCGGATGCACGGGCTGCCCACGCGATCGGGCGCGGAACTGGTGGACCGGCTGCGCCAGACCTGCGAGGCGGAAGGGATCGACATCATCTGCGAACGCCGCGCGACGGTTCTGCACCACGCAGGCCGGACGGTCACCGGCGTGACGGTCACCCTGCCCGATGGCAGCGCCGAAACCATCGGATGTGCGCGGTTGATCCTTGCCTGCAACGGCTATGGCGGCAACCGGACAATGGTGGCCGAACACATGCCCGCGATCAGCGAGGCGCTGTGGTTCGGGCATGACGGCAACCGGGGCGAGGCGGTGCTGTGGGGTCAGGCCCTTGGCGCAGGGACCCGGCATCTGGGCGCCTACCAGGGACATGGAAATGTCGCCCATCCGCATGGCATCCTGATCACCTGGGCGGTGATCACCGAAGGCGGCGTGCAGGTGAACCTTGACGGCCACCGCTTCTGGAACGAGGCGCAGGGCTATTCCGAGGCCGCCCGCGCCGTGATGGGCCAGCCGCAGGGTCAGGCCTGGGCTGTCTTCGACAGCCGCATCGCGGGGATTGCCCGGCAATTCGCCGATTTCCAGGCCGCCGAGGCACAAGGCGCGATCAAGACGGCCGACACCGTCACGGAGCTGGCCGCGGTCATGGGCCTGCCCGCCGATGCGCTGGCCGACACATTGGCCAATATCCCGCAGGGGGGCACCGATGCCTTTGGCCGGACCTTTGCCACCCCGCCCCTGACACCCCCCTATGCCGCCGTGCGCGTGACGGGGGCGCTGTTTCACACGCAGGGCGGGCTTGATGTGACTGGCACAGGCCGCGTGCGCCATCAGGACGGCACGGTATTCCCCAACCTGCATGCGGCGGGCGGTGCCGCCTGCGGCGTGTCGGGCACGGCCGACAGCGGCTATCTGTCCGGCAACGGGCTGCTGAGCGCGGTGGTGCTGGGGCGGGCCGCCGGGGCAGACTGGCCGGCGTGACACCGGGGTGTTTGGCAGGCCAACTGCCACGTTTGCAGGCATCTGCCTGTCTTCGCTGCAGCGCAGCGCGACATTTCGCCGTTGATCACCTGTCTGTCATTGCGGGAATCACGGGTGCAGCGTAGGCCGCAAGACATGAGCACACGCGCCCGCCTGACCCGACCCGATTGGCTGCTGGCCGGCTTCAAGGCCCTGGCAGAGGCTGGGCCAGTGGCGTTGAAGGCCGAACCGATGGCACGGCGGCTGGGCACCACCAAGGGTTCGTTCTACTGGCATTTCGCGGATGTGCCGGATTTTCACCGCCAGATGCTGTCGCTGTGGGCCGAAGGGGCGCTGGATCATATCCCGTCGCTTCTGGCGGATCAGCCGACCCCCGTGGCACGGCTGCGACGACTGGGACAGGTCGTGGCGGGGGGCGGTCATCCTGTTCTGGGCGATCTGACGGTAGAACCCGCGATACGTGCCTGGGCCCGCGAGGACGCCACCGTGGCCGAGGTTCTGGCCCGCGTCGACACCGCCCGCATGGCGCATGTGCAGCAGCTTCTGACAGAGGTCGAGATCACCAACCCCGAGATGGCGCGGATCATCTACGCGGCCCATGTGGGTATGCAGGATCTGGCCGCTCGTGACGGGCGCGACAATGCGGGCCCGATGGGATCATTGGTCGACCTGGTGCTGGCGCTGCGATGATCCGGTCTCAGCCCTGCGCGCTGCGCCGGGCGAAAGCATCCACAAAACGCTGACGCGCCTCGGGCAGGGGCTTGTTGCCCATGGCGGGTGCCAGATGTTCGCGCAGGAAATGGCCGGTGGTGCGCAGGCCTTCCGCGATCTCGTGATCAGGGGCGGGACCGTGCCCCATCAAGCAGGGCGGCAGGGGCAACAGACGGTCCGCCCAGTCGCCCGCCCCCGCCCGCGACACCGCGCGCCCCGAGCGCGGCGAGACATAACTCAGGTCATTGGCCCCATGTCCCAGCACGGCGCAGGTGCTCAGGTCCAGGCCAAACCCGGCCTCTTCCAGCAGCGCCAGTTCCCATTGCAGATAGGCCAGCGGCCAAAGGTCCTGATCCCCCAGCAGATCCAGAAGCGCCTCGCTGCGCGCATAAAGCACCGGATGGCCTTCGCGTTCGGGCAGCGCGAACAAGAGCAAGGCTGTAACCGCGTTCAGCCCTGCAAGGGCCTGCCTGTCGGAGAGGGCCGCCGCCGCGCGGCTGCGCAGGGGTTCGACGGTGTAACTGCCGATGTGATCCTCAAGCCGCGCGCGCCATGTCACGTCAAGCTGCGCGCCCGGCTGCAGGATCGGTGCGATCTTGCGGCTTGCTCCGCCCCGCACCACACCTGCATGGCGGCCGTGTTCACGGGTGAATACCTCGATGATGGCCGCGGATTCCCCGTGCCGTCTGCTGCTCAGCAATATCCCCTGATCGCGCCAGTCCATCGCCTGACTATAGGCCCTGCCGTCAGTCCGACAATCCCGGTTCGTCCAGCAGATGCCTGCCCTGTCGATCCTCGACCTCGATCACCCAGACATCGCGGTCGCGGTCGCGCTGGCGGCGCAGGGCGGCGTCCACCGCGGCCTCGTCCCCCTCGGCCAGAACGACCCATGCGCGCGCGCCCAACATCAGATCGAAGGATCGCTGAAACGCGACGGCGCGTCCGTCCAGCGTGTTCAGCTTGACCAGAACCGCGCCCGCACTGTCATCGCCATGCGCCACCACGAAACCCGGAATATCGGCCAGGCGCAGCCGCGCCAAATAGGCCGACACCCAGAAACTTGCGGTCAAGCGATCCGACATGGCACGCCCCCTGCTTCCTTGTTCCCAAAACACTCAATGCGCGGCAGTGTCCGGGCTCAGGCGTTCCCGTCCTTGAAATCCAGCCCCATCTCGGAATAGCGCTCGGCCTCGTCCAGCCAGCCGGAGCGCACCTTGACCTGCAGGAACAGGTGCACCTTGCGGCCCAGGAATTCCTCCATCTCGGCGCGGGCGGCCTGGCCAACAGCCTTGATCGTCTCGCCCTTGTTGCCCAGCACGATGCCCTTGTGGCCGTCGCGGATCACATAGACCACCTGATCGATACGGGCCGAGCCGTCCTTGCGCTCTTCCCAGTTCTCGGTCTCGACCGTCAGCTGATAGGGCAATTCCTGATGCAGGCGCAGGGTCAGCTTTTCGCGCGTCATCTCGGCCGCGATCATGCGCATCGGCAGATCGGCGATCTGATCCTCGGGGTAGAGCCAGGGGCCTTCGGGCAATTCCCTGGCCAGCCATTCGCGCAACGCCTTCACGCCATGACCCTTTTCGGCCGAGATCATGAAGGTTTCCACGAAGGGAAAACGGTCGTTCAGATCCTTGGTCAGCGCCAGCAGCGCCTCGGATTTCACGCGGTCGATCTTGTTGATCGCCAGCGCCACGGGGCGGCTTTTGCCGATCCCCTCCAGACCTTCAAGGATGCGCTGCACGCCTTCGGTCACGCCGCGATGCGCCTCGACCATAAGCACCACGATATCGGCATCGGCCGCCCCGCCCCACGCAGCCGCCACCATGGCCCGGTCCAGCCGCCGCTTGGGGGCGAAAAGGCCGGGTGTATCGACGAAGACGATCTGCGCATCGCCTTCCATGGCGACCCCGCGGATACGGGCGCGGGTGGTCTGCACCTTGTGGGTGACGATCGAGACCTTGGCCCCCACCATCCGGTTCAGAAGCGTTGATTTGCCTGCGTTCGGCTCGCCGATCAGGGCCACGAATCCTGCGCGTGTCATGCGCTCTCCAATCTGTCCAGCAGGGCCTTTGCCGCCGCCTGTTCCGCCTGCCGCTTGGATCCCGCGGTGGCGCTTTCGCTGTCGCCCGTCTCAAGCTGGGCGGCCATTGTGAAGACCGGGGCATGATCTGGCCCGGACCGTTTCAGTTCAACATATTTCGGCGGCGGCAGGCCACGGGCCTGCGCCCATTCCTGCAACGCGGTCTTGGCGTCGCGGGCATCGTCCTCGACGGCACCGATCCGCTCGCCCCAAAGCCGCAGGATCAGGGCGCGCGCGGGATCGAACCCCGCATCCAGATAGACGGCCGCGATCAGGGCCTCCATCGCATCGCCCAAGAGCGCCAGCTTGCGCCGCCCGCCCGAGATCATCTCGGACCGGCCCAGTTTCAGCACGTCGCCCAGCGCGATCTCTCGGGCGACATCGGCGCAGGCTTCCTTGCGCACCAATGCGTTGTAGCGCGGGGCCAGCTGGCCTTCGGTCGCCTTGGCGTCACGGGCCAGCAGGGCTTCGGCCATCACAAGGCCAAGCACGCGATCGCCCAGGAATTCAAGCCGCTGGTTGTCGTCCCGCGTGGCCGAGGACATCGAGGAATGCGTCACCGCGCGCAGCAGCAGTTCGGGCCGGTCGAAGTGATACCCGATCCGGCCCTCAAGCGCCTTCAGTTCCGCGGAAAGCTTCACTCGATCCCCTTGAAGTAACGGTCGCTGCGCCATGTCCAGAACGCCAGCATAGAGCTGCCCGCAGAGGAGAACATGATCCGGTCGGCGCGGCCGATCAGGTTTTCATAGGGCACGAAACCCACGCCACCCGCCTGCTGCGGGACACGGCTGTCGGTGGAATTGTCGCGGTTGTCGCCCATGAAGAAGAAATGCCCCGCAGGCACGGTATAAAGCGGGGTGTCATCCGAGCTTTGCCGCGCGATGTTCAGCACGATATGGCTGCGCCCGCCCGGCAGGGTTTCGATCTGGCGCGACTTCAGGCAGGCGCCGCCTTCTCCGACCGGGCCATTCTCGCAGCGCGGACGCAGACGCTGGGGACCCTGGGCGGTCATCACCTCTTCGAAGATGCCGTCATCCTCAAGCTGCACGGGCTGGCCATTGATATGCAGCACCCCACCGATCACCTGCACGGTTTCACCGGGCAGCCCCACAAGGCGCTTGATGTAATCCTGCCCGTTCACCGGATGGCGGAAGACCACGACATCGCCGCGCTGCGGCTCGCCCCCGAACAGGCGCGTGTTGTCGCCACCGACAAAGCCGCAGATGTCTTCCGCGTCGATGTTCAGCCCGACCACGGGAATGCGGATCGTGGGGCAGGATGCAAAGGAATAGCCATAGGTCATCTTGTTGACGAACAGGAAATCCCCGATCAGCAATGTCTCTTTCATCGACCCTGACGGGATCCAGAAAGGCTGAAAGAACAGCGTGCGAAAGAGGCCCGCGATCAGGAGGGCATAAACGACGGTCTTGATCGTCTCGATGACGGAATTGCCTTTTTTGGCTTCGGTGGCCATTGGGTCGTGCTCCTGCTCGGGCGGTCTGCGCTACATGAGGGGCGGGGGGGCGCGAGTCAAGCCAAGCTGCGCCCAATGCCGCGCCACTTCCCGCCGGTTTTACCGCTTAGGGGCCTTTTTCGGCGATGGGACGCGCCTCGATCACCACGAAGGCCTGTGCCCAGGGGTGATCGTCGGTCAGGGTGACGTGGATGATCGCCTCGTGCCCCGGCGGTGTCATCTCGCGCAGGCGTTCGGCCGCCCAGCCGGTAACCTGCATCTGCGGCTGGCCGCTGCGCAGGTTCGTGACGGCCATGTCGCGCCAGCTGATGCCCATGCGCAGGCCGGTGCCCAGCGCCTTGGAACAGGCTTCCTTGGCAGCCCAGCGCTTGGCGTAGGTGCCGGCCACATCCTTGCGCCTTTCGGCCTTGGCCTGTTCGACGGGGGTGAAGACGCGGTTGCGGAAACGGTCGCCGAAACGTTCCAGCGTGGCGCTGATGCGGTCGATATTCGCAAGGTCCGTGCCGATGCCCAGGATCATTGCCTTTTCCTTTCTAACCAGCCGCGCTGAACAGCGGAAAACTGACACCCAGCGCCCAGGCCAGCACCAGCCCAAGACCCAGTCCCGCTGCCGCAGCACCGCTGCGCCGGGCAACCCAGCGCCCCATGAGACCATGAATCACATAGAACAGCAGGATGACAGGGGCGATCATCACCAGGAAGAACAGCCTTTCGGGATCCAGCGCCACGGCGATGCCCAGCGAGGCAATAAATCCCAGCCGCACCAGGATGCGTCGCGCCCAGGTGCCATGCCCTGCCCCGCTGACCAGCGCGTCGGCCAGCATGAAGGGCACCGCGCCCAGGATCAGCGCCGCGATGATCCAGCCGCGTTCGACCGTGGGCAGGAAATTCGCACCATAGCGATCCAGCGCAAGACCGAAGACGCCCAGCCCCCAGAGCAACAGGAAACCTGCCGCAGGCCATGACAGCGGGCCGGGCCGCAGGCCGCAGCGCCACAGGATCGCCAGTTGCAGCACACCATAGACAAACAGGTGCACCGCCAGATGATCGGCCACCAGCACCGGCAGGGTCTGCAGGCCCAGCATCACCGCCAGCACCGGGGCCACGGCGGCCGGTATCAGGACGGCAAGCGCAAGCTGCCTGCGGCTGACGGACGGTTGCGCCATGGCGCGCTTCGGCAAGCGGCGCGACAGCGGCCAGGCCAGCGCCACGATTGCGGCCAGCAGCAACGCCAGCCAGCCACCCGTCGCAGGCGGCCTGACATCGCTGGAGCGACCAAAGAACCCGTCCAGCCAGTCCAGCGCCGCCGCTTGCCCGGCCCGGCTGAACAGAACACCCACATGCTCGACACCCGGCGCGACGATAGCCGCGCGCCGGATGGCGCCGTCCGTCACCGTCTGCCCTTCCGCAGCCTGCGGGTCCAGCATCCGCAAGGCGTCAAGGGCAAAGCGGCGCAGGGGCGGCTCGCCCTGCCCGCTGATCAGCAGCATGTCGGCGGGGAAAGCCGGGGTGACGGCCTGCGAGAAGGCGGAAATCGCCACGATCGGGCCGATGCCGGGATCGGCGGCAGCGGTGCGGATGATGATGTCGGTCGCCATCGAATGCCCCAGCAAGGCCACCGGCCCGTCCCAGTCTTCGGCCATGCGGGCGGCGGCGACAACCGCCAAGGTCTGATCGACAAGGCGCATGGTCGTGCCTTCGATCACGGTGACATCACCGGACATCGGCACCGGGTTGCGCCCATGGCCCTGAAAATCGAAGGACCAGACACGATAGCCTGCCCGCGCCAGCGGCAGGGCATAGCCCTGCATCATCTGGCGCGACCCTGCAAATCCATGTGCGACGATCACCAGCGGGCCTTCGGCGCCGGGCAAGGCGGCACGGGTGACGGGTGTCCCAGCCACGCTGATCCTGTCGATCTGCAAACCGGCGCGCGCGCGCTCAAGCTGCCACAAGGCCAGCAGCGCAAGCCCCATGCCCAGCAGCAGGACCGCCTGCCGCCACAGGGTCAAGCGCCGGGCGGCCATGGGATCAGGCCTGTTCGGGGGCGCGGGCCTCGTCCATCAGGCGGCGCATTTCGTGAATGGCCGGGGCCAGCCCGCGAAAGATCGCCTCGCCGATGATGAAATGACCGATGTTCAGCTCCATCACCTCTGGAAAGGCGGCGACGGGTTTCACGGTATCATAGGTCAGGCCATGGCCCACATGCACCTCAAGGCCAAGCGAATGCGCAAAGCTGGACATCTCGCGCAGGGCTTCGAGTTCGCGGTCCCGGTCATCGAAGCGCCCCTCGTGATGGGCATCGCAATAAGCGCCCGAGTGCAGTTCGATCACCTGCGCACCGATCCGGTGCGCGGCCTCGATCTGGCGGGCATCGGCGGCGATGAAGATCGATACGCGGCAGCCCGCCTCGCGCAGGGGCGCGATGAAATGGGCCAGCCGGTTTTCCTCGCGCGCGACTTCAAGCCCGCCCTCGGTCGTGCGTTCCTCGCGCTTTTCGGGCACGATGCAGACAGCATGCGGGCGGTGGCGCAGCGCGATGCGCTGCATTTCCTCGGTCGCGGCCATCTCGAAGTTCAGCGGCACGCGCAGCATCTGCATCAGCCCTTCGATATCGGCGTCCGAGATGTGGCGCCTGTCTTCGCGCAGGTGGGCGGTGATGCCGTCGGCCCCCGCCTCTTCGGCCAGTTTCGCGGCCCGCAGCGGATCAGGCGTGTCCCCGCCACGTGCGTTCCGCACAGTGGCCACATGGTCGATATTCACACCAAGGCGCAGCTTTCCAAGCGGCTTCATCGCAATCTTCCTTTCGGGTCAATCGGTTTTCTGGCGCACCTCGGCCGAGCGCTTGGCCTTGGCCTTGAGTGCCGCAAGCTTTGCCTTGATCGCCCCGCTGCGGCGTTTCTGATAGGCGCGGATCAGCGGGACACTGATGATGTAGCAGATCGTCGCCGCGACAAGGCCCGGAATGATCCCCCCGATCAGATAGGGAAAGAAAACCTCGTCGTAGAAGATCTTGAGGCTGTGCCAGTCGACGGTGGCATCGGTGAACATAGCCATGAAATTGTGTTGCAGCGCCTCGCCCGCATCCATGAACTTGCCGCCCAGCGAGCGCGCGATGTGATCATCGGAATGCGCCGGCGTGCCCAACAGAAAATATCCCATCCGCATCGAGATGACGCCGATCGGGACATAGGTCAGCGGATTGCCGAAGAAGGTCGCCAGCAGGGCCGCCAGGATATTGCCGCGCATCACGAATGCGATGATGGCCGCAGTCAGGAAATGCAGGCCGTAAAAGGGTGTGAAGGTGGTGAACACACCCGCAAAAATGCCGCGGGCGATCTTTTCCGGCGTATCGGGCAGGCGATGCAGGCGGTGGCGGACATATTGCGCCGCACGCGACCAGCCGCCGCGCGGCCAGAAGAATTCGAACACGACCTGCCAGAGCGGACGCTTTTCCCTGCGCTTGAATACCAAGGACCTGCTCCTCCTCTACCCGTTCGACGCGCCGGCACGGGATGGATCCCGAAACCTTTCGACTGCGGCCACGTCGCTTTCCGCCTCAAGAGCGGAAATGACGGAGTGCAGGTGTTCGGCATCCCGCAAATCGACTTCGATCAGGAGTCGATAGAAATCTGGCTTGCGATCCACGAATTGCAAGTCCGAGATGTTGGCCTTCTGTTCACCGATCAGCGTGCAGATGCGCCCCAGCACGCCCGCGTCATTGCCGATGGTCAGGTTCAGGGTGGCGGTGTGGATCGGCGGGTGCTTGCCCGAATGCCAATGCAGGTCCAGCCAGCGGTCGGGCTGATCCTCGTAGGCGGTCAGGGCCTCGCAATCGATGGCATGCACCACCACGCCCTTGCCGCGGAAGGTGATGCCCACGATACGCTCGCCCGGAAGGGGCTGGCAGCAGCGGGCGCGGTCGAAATTCTGCTCGGGCGAAAGACCGATCACGGCGCGCTTGGTGTCGATCTCGTCCGTCTGATCCGGCGTCAGGTCGGGATAGACCGAGCGCACCACCTCGCGCGCACTCAGTTCGGCGCTGCCAAGGCGCGCCAGCACCTCGTCGCGCCCGTCCAGACGCAGATGGCGCGCGGCGGTATCCAGCACCTTGTCGGTGGCCTTCTTGCCCAGATGCTCGAATGCGGATCGCGCCAGCTCTTGCCCCAGCTTGATGAAACGGCCGCGGTCGACCTCGCGCAGGGCGCGGCGGATGGCGGCCTTGGCCTTGCCGGTGGTGGCGATTTCAAGCCATGTGGCCTGCGGGATCTGGCCCTGGGCTGTGATGATCTCGACCGACTGGCCGTTCTTGATCCGGGTCCAGAGCGGCACGCGCATCCCGTCGATCTTGGCACCCACGCAGGCGTTCCCGATCCTGGTGTGGATCGCATAGGCGAAATCGATGGGTGTCGCGCCGCGCGGCAGTTTCACCACATCGCCCTTGGGCGTGAAGCAGAAGACCTGATCCGAATACATCTCGAGCTTTACCGCCTCGAGGAATTCGTGGTGATCCTCTTCGGCGTCGAACTGTTCGGACAGGCCCGCGATCCATTTGGCGGGATCAACGGCAAAGGGGTTCTGCGTGCGCACGCCATCGCGATAGGACCAATGCGCGGCAACGCCGGTTTCGGCCACATCGTGCATCTGCCGGGTGCGGATCTGCACCTCGACCCGCTTGCCGTCGCGCCCCGAAACGGTGGTGTGAATGGACCGGTAGCCGTTGGATTTCGGCTGGCTGATGTAATCCTTGAACCGTCCGGGCACCGCGCGCCAGCGCTGATGGATCACGCCCAGTGCGCGGTAGCAATCTTCCTCGGACAGGGTGATCACGCGGAACCCGTAGATGTCGGAGAGGCGCGAGAACCCCATCTCCTTCTCTTCCATCTTGCGCCAGATCGAATAGGGCTTCTTGGCCCGCCCGAAAACCTGCGCCTCGACGCCGGCCTTTTCGAGTTCCGAACGCATGTCGCCGGTGATGCGGTGGATCACATCGCCGGTTTCCTTCTGCAGGGTGATGAAGCGGCGCATGATCGAGGCGCGGCCTTCGGGGTTGAGGACCTTAAATGCCAGATCCTCGAGCTCCTCGCGCATCCATTGCATGCCCATGCGGCCAGCAAGCGGTGCGAAAATATCCATCGTCTCGCGCGCTTTCTTGGCCTGCTTCTCGGGGCGCATGGCCTTGATGGTGCGCATGTTGTGCAGACGGTCGGCCAGCTTGACCAGGATCACGCGCAGATCCTTGGACATGGCCATGAACAGCTTGCGGAAGTTCTCGGCCTGCTGGGTCTCGCTTGATGACAGTTGCAGGTTCGTCAGCTTGGTCACGCCATCGACCAGATCGGCGATCTCGGTACCGAAGCGTTCGGCCACCTCGGCATAGGATGCCTTGGTATCCTCGATCGTGTCATGCAAGAGCGCCGTCACGATGGTGGCATCGTCCAGCCGCTGCTCGGTCAGGATCGCCGCCACGGCGACGGGATGGGTGAAATACGGCTCACCCGACTGGCGGAACTGACCCTCGTGCAAGGCGCGGCCATAGTCATAGGCCGCGCGGATCAGCGCCTCGTTGGTCTTGGGGTTGTAGTTGCGGACCAGTGCGATCAGGTCTTCAACCGCGATCATTCCGTCCGCTTCCTTCCTGCGCGCGGGCCTCAGCCCTGGCCCTGTGCTTCCATCAGGGCGCGCAGCAGTTTTTCCTCGGACATGTCATCGTCCATCGGCTTGTCGGCCGCTTCGCCGCCACCCATCAGCAGGGCCATCGAATCATCCTCGGGCTCGTCGACCTCGATCTGGTTCTGGTTCGATTCGATCAGGCGCTCGCGCAGTTCGCCGGCGGACTGGGTTTCCTCTGCGATTTCGCGCAGGGCGACGACGGGGTTCTTGTCCTTGTCGCGATCCACGGTAAGGGCCGCGCCAGAAGCGATTTCACGCGCCCGGTGTGCGGCAAGCATCACCAGTTCGAACCGGTTCGGAACCTTGTCTACGCAGTCTTCAACGGTTACGCGGGCCATGAGATCACTCCAATCAGCGGATGTCGTGTAGATACACGCCACGGTGTACCTTGTAGAAACCCGCTATCTAGGCTGGATCGATGCCATTTACAAGCCGCTATTGGCAGGGTCCCGATTGCGCGGGTCGCACCGCCACCCGGTCTGCCGGGGCAAGCGCCGCGCACATCTGCGACACGGTCTGGCCGGTCAGCGGATGCACCCAGTCGGGTGCCACGTCGCTCAGCGGGACCAGCACGAAAGCGCGATCCTGAAGCCTGGGATGAGGCAGGATCAGCCGGTCGGGCATGTCCTGCGCCTGACGCTCGGCCGGAAGGTCGCGCCATGCGGTCTGGGTCGCCGCATCCGGCAGAACCGTGTCACCGGCGGCAAGAAGATCCAGATCAAGAGTGCGCATCCCCCAGCGCTGCAAGCGTTTGCGGCCATGTCGGTCCTCGATCCGGTGCAGGATCTCAAGCACCTCCTGCGGGGTCTTGTCAGCTGCCACACGTGCCGCGGCATTCACGTAATCGGGACCCGCACCCGCGGGAAAGCAGGGGGTGTCGAAAAAACGGCTGACGGCCAGCACCTGCAGACCCGAGGCCGCGATATCGTCGAGCGCGGCGCGCAATGTCCGGTCCGCGCCGCCGTCCTGTCCGGGAAGATTGCCGCCGAGGGCGATGAGATATTCGTGAACCGACATGAATTTGCAGCTGTCTTTCGATAAGTCCCTAATGGCTTGCGATCAGAACAGGCTCAGCCTAATTTCACCGCTACCTGTCGCGTATTTTACACCTCGCACCACTCGCGATTACCCATTTTTTTGTTCTGACCCACCACTCACCCTACCCATTGCCGCGACGGGACGGAACCCGGAAGGACCCTAAAATGTTTTACAAGGACGAACGGCTTGCGCTGTTCATCGATGGATCGAATCTATACGCGGCCGCTCGCTCGCTTGGGTTCGACATAGACTACAAACTGCTCCGCCAGGAATTCATGCGTCGCGGCAAGCTGGTGCGTGCATTCTACTACACGGCGCTGCTGGAAAACGACGAATATTCGCCGATCCGCCCCCTTGTCGACTGGCTGCACTACAATGGCTACACGATGGTGACGAAACCCGCCAAGGAATACACCGACGGCCAGGGACGCCGGAAGGTCAAGGGCAACATGGACATCGAGCTGACGGTCGACGCCATGGAGCTGGCCCCGCGTGTGGATCATATCGTTCTGTTCTCCGGCGATGGCGATTTCCGCCCCCTCGTGGAAAGCCTCCAGCGGCAGGGTGTGCGGGTGTCGGTCGTGTCGACGATCCGCAGCCAGCCCCCCATGATCGCGGACGAACTGCGCCGCCAGGCCGATAATTTCATCGAACTGGACGAGCTCAAGGATGTGATCGGTCGCCCTCCGCGCGACATGATGGCGCCGCGGGAAAACGGCGTCTCGGCCGAAGCCTGAGGACTGGACCGTATTTTCGGCCCCTGCCTCGGGAACACGGAAAAGGGGCGGGTTGCACCGGCAATCCGCCCTTTCCCATTTGAGCCGGGGCGAGGCTCAGCCCCGGGCCTGCCGGCAGATCAGTTCGCGGCGGCCCTTTCGTTGATCTGGTCATGGATCTCGATCACGCGGTCGGGCCAGGTGCTTTTGATATAGGCCAGCGTTGCCGCGATCTCGGCATCGGTCAGGATGTCTCCATAGCCGGACATGCGGCTGCGATAGCCCCCACCCACCATCGCCTCGATCCCGTATTTCGTGATGTCGAACAGCTGCTGGTCCGGGTGATGCCAGGTATGACCGCCGGGATCATGCGGCGGTGCGGGCAAATAGCCGTCATCGCCCCGGACCTGCCAGTCCGGCTGTCCTTCAAGGTTCGCGCCATGACAGGCCGCGCAATATTCACCATAGATCTGCTGCCCCCGCGCCACCGCCGCCGCATCGCGCCACGGCAGGAAACCGGCCTGCTCCGCAGCGCTCAGCGGCTGCGCCACGGGTGCAAGGGCAAGTATGGCCAGCATCCGCATCCGCATCGTCACGATCCTTTCCTGTTGTCGCCCGCACCATCTGCCACAGGGCCTTGGCGGGCAAGTCACAGCGCCGTGAGATCGCGGCCCTGCCGTCTTGGGGGCTGGACCCGAGGCGGATCAGGCTTTACCTCTGCGGGTAACAGGAGAACGCGATGACCAAACCGCCCCTTACCCTTTATCTGGCTGCACCCCGCGGGTTCTGCGCCGGCGTGGACCGCGCCATCAAGATCGTCGAGATGGCGCTGGACAAATGGGGCGCGCCCGTCTTTGTCCGCCATGAAATCGTGCACAACAAATTCGTCGTCGACGGGCTGCGTGCCAAGGGCGCGGTATTCGTCGAGGAACTGGACGAGGTGCCCGGCGACCGCCCCGTGATCTTCTCGGCCCATGGCGTGCCGAAATCCGTGCCCGCGACGGCACAAGCGCGCCAGATGATCTATGTCGACGCCACATGCCCGCTGGTCAGCAAGGTGCATATCGAGGCGGAACGCCACCATGACAACGGGCTGCAGATCGTCATGATCGGCCATGCCGGGCATCCCGAAACCATTGGCACCATGGGACAATTGCCGGATGGCGAGGTGCTGCTGGTCGAAACCCCTCAGGATGTGGCGGCCCTTGCGGTGCGCGATCCGGCAAAGCTGGCGTTCGTGACGCAAACCACCTTGTCCGTGGATGACACTGCCGAAGTGGTCGCGGCGCTCAAGGCGCGATTTCCGGGCATCGTGGGGCCGCACAAGGAAGACATCTGCTATGCCACCACGAACCGGCAGGAAGCCGTCAAGGCGATGGCGCCCAAATGCGAGGCGATGCTGGTCGTGGGGGCGCCGAACTCGTCGAACTCCCGGCGTCTCGTCGAAGTGGGCGCGCGGGCCGGTTGCGGCTATGCGCAGCTGGTGCAGCGGGCCAGCGACATCGACTGGCGCGCGCTGGACGGGATTTCCAGCATCGGGATCACGGCGGGCGCATCGGCCCCGGATGTTCTGATCACCGAGGTGGTGGACGCCTTCCGCGACCGCTTTGACGTGACGGTGGAGCAGATCGTCACCGCCGAGGAAAACGTGGAATTCAAGGTGCCGCGTGTCCTGCGGCAACCGGCCTGAGGCGGATCATGCAAGGTATTCCCCGCGCCGCCCTGATCCTTGGCCTTGCCGGCCTGATCCCCTTTGTATGGGGGGCCATAACCGTACTGTCCGAGCCGCTGAATTTCTGGAGCGGGCAGACACTGGGGGGCCGTTTCACAGGCCCCTATGTCGGGCTCTTCTACGGTGCGGTGATCCTGTCCTTCATGTCCGGCGTGCTCTGGGGGTTCGCCACCAAGGCAAGCGGGGCGGTCGCGGCCTCGGGTTATGTGCTGTCGGTGATCCCGGCGCTTTGGGCGTTCTTCATGACAGGCGGCGGGCCGGTCAGTGCGGCGATCAACCTGATCGCGGGCTTCATTGGTCTGCTGGCGCTGGACTGGATGTTCTGGAAACAGGGACTTGCCCCGGAATGGTGGATGAGCCTGCGGGTCCTTCTGACCGCGATTGTCGTGATCTGTCTGGCGGTCGTGGCCTTCGCCTGACATAGAGATCGACACATCAAGGATGCTGCCATGACCCAGATGACCCTCTACTCGATGCCCTCATCCGGCAACAGCTACAAGGTGCGGCTGCTGCTGGCGCTTCAGGGGCGCGCGTACCGCCATGTGCCTTGCGAAGCCGGTTCGGACGCGCTGGCGCAGGCCAAGGCCGAGGGCAAGGCACCGCTGGGCAAGGTTCCGGTGCTGCATCTGGCAGATGGGCAGGTGCTGAACGAATCCAACGCAATCCTGTGGTATCTGGGAACCGGCACGACTTGGGTGCCCACGGATCCGTTGGCGCAGACACATATGCTGTCATGGATGTTCTTCGAACAAAACCGCCACGAGTCGGTGATCGCGGTGCGCGCGGCACTGCGCTGCTATCCGCACCGGGCGGCGCAAGCCACGCCCGAGCGCATGGCCACCCTGCTGGACGAGGGCCATGCGATCCTTGCCCTGATGGAGGATGCGCTGGCGGGGCAGGACTGGTTCTGCGGGGCAGGCCCGACCCTCGCCGATATTGCGCTTTACGGCTATACCTGCACGGCCGACACGCGCGGCGGCTATGACATGGCGCGCTTTCCCCGCATCACTGCCTGGTGCGGGCGCATGGCTGCCCTGCCCGGCCACGTCACCCTGGACCATGCGCCATGACACAGCTTTTCGCCTATACGGATGGGGCCTGTTCGGGCAATCCCGGCCCCGGCGGCTGGGGTGCGCTGATGCGCGCGGTGCGCGACGGCAAGATCATCAAGGAACGCGAGTTGAACGGCGGCGAGGCCGATACGACCAACAACCGCATGGAACTGCTGGCCGCGATCAACGCGCTCGAGGCGCTGGAACGGCCCAGCCAGATCACCATCGTCACCGACAGCGCCTATGTGAAGAACGGTGTGACCGCGTGGATTCACGGCTGGAAAAAGAACGGCTGGCGCACGGCGGACCGCAAGCCCGTCAAGAATGTCGAGCTGTGGCAGCGGCTGGACGCGGCGCAGGCGCGGCACAAGGTGACCTGGGAATGGGTCAAGGGTCATGCCGGCCACCCCGAGAACGAGCGCGCCGATGAACTGGCACGCGCGGGCATGGCGCCGTTCAAGGTGAACGGGAAAGCGGGCCGATGAGCCTGCTGGTCCTGCTGGACTATGCCTCGGTGCTGGTCTTTGCGCTGACGGGTGCCCTGGTCGCGTCGCGGGCGCAGCTGGATATCGTGGGTTTCTTCTTCATCGCCTGCCTGACGGCGGTGGGCGGCGGCACGCTGCGCGACGTGCTTCTGAACCGCGACACGGTCTTCTGGGTGGCCGAGCCCACCTATATCGCCATCGCCTGCACGGCGGCGCTGGTGGTGTTCTTCACCGCGCATCTGCTGGAAAGCCGCTACCGCGCGCTGATCTGGCTGGACAGCCTGGCGCTGGCCGTGGCGGTGCCTGCGGGCGTGGGTGTGGCCATCGGCATGAATCAGCCCGCCGCGATGGTGCTGATCATGGGCATGGTCACGGGTTGCCTTGGCGGATTGATGCGCGACGTGGTCTGCAACGAGGTACCGCTGGTCCTGAAACAGGGAGAGCTTTATGCCTCGGCCGCCTTTGCGGGTGCCGGGGCCGCGCTGATCGTGCGCGCGCTTGGTGCGGACACGCTGGTCATGCTGGCCGCCTGCGCCCTGCTGACATGGGTCCTGCGCGCGGGATCACTGGCTTTCGGCTGGCGCCTGCCGGTCTACAAGAGCCGCCCGCCAAGGGTGTGACACCCGGATAACGCGACACTGACGCCGATGTTATCGGCTGGCGATTGCGCGGGGAAATCCTGCCCCCATCTGACATGCATTCCGGTGCGTCAACATTGAAAGGATATCCCGTGCGCCATCTGTTTCTGACTGCAGCCATTACACTTGTGGCCCTTCCAGCCTATGCGCAAAAGGACATGACACCTGTGTCCAAGGCCGAACGCGGAACGATGGTGACCGTTCAGGGCCAGGTCGCGCGCATCCTGGACGAAGACACCTTCCGCCTGAGCGACAGCAGCGGCAACATCCGCGTCTACGTGGGGCCGAACCTTGTTCCCGCCGAAGTCGGCGAGACGGTCACGGTCCATGGTTTCGTCGATGACGATCCCGGCCCGCGCGAGATCTATGCCCGCACCATGACGCGCGCCGACGGCACGCTGGTCACCTTCGACTACAGGTACTGAGGGCAAAGCCCGGCGCGCAGCCTAGCGCCGGGCATCTTCCAGGATCAGGTCGGATGCCTTTTCACCGACCATGATCGCGGGGGCATTCGTGTTGCCTGAAGGGATCGTCGGGAAAATCGCGGCATCGGCCACACGCAGCCCGTCCACGCCATGCACGCGCAACCGCGCGTCAACCACGGATTGGGCGGGGTCCGCCCCCATCCGGCAGGTGCCGCATTGGTGGAACACGGTCCATGACTTTTCGCGGATCACGTCGGCCAGCGCCTCGTCGCTGTCCACGTCCCAGCCCGGCGTGATCTCGTCCTCGATCACGGCTGCCATCGCGGGCGTCCGGGCGATCTTGCGCATCAGCCGGTAGCCCGCCAGCATGACCGCACGGTCATAGTCGGTATCAAGGTAGTTGGTGTGCATCTCGGGCGCCGCGAAAGGATCGGGCGAACAGATCTGCAGGTAGCCCGTGCTGGTCGGCTTGCAGGGGTTGAAGCCCAGCAGGAAGCCCGGAAAGGGATCGGGGTTCATCAGGGGGCGCGTGCCCACCGGTGCGCGGGTATAGCTGACGGGCGAGAAGTAGAGTTGCAGGTCAGGCCGCGTGGCGCCTTCCATCAGCCGGATGAACCCGCCCCCCTGATTGAGGCTGAGCGACAGCGGCCCCTTGCGCGTCAACACATAGCGCAGCCCCGCCCAGAGCTTGCCCATCAGCGGGTTGAGTTCTTGGTTCAGGCTGGGCACGCGCGCGCGATACAGCGCATCCGCGCCAAGGTGATCGGACAGGTTGCGCCCCACATGGGGCGCATCATGCAGCACCGCAACACCGTGGCGCTGCAACACCGCGCCGGGACCGATACCCGACAATTGCAGCAGTTGCGGGGAATTGATCGCCCCGCCCGACAGGATCACCTCGGCGCGCGCCCGCGCCGTCAGCGTGCGGCCATTCTGCACATATTCGACTCCGACGGCGCGACGCCCCTCGAAGATGACCCTTGTCACATGGGCGCGGGTTTCGACCCTGAGGTTCGCGCGCTTCATCGCCGGGCGCAGATAGGCGCGCGCCGCCGAGGCGCGCAACCCGCCCTTGGTGGTGATCTGGTAGAGGGCGGCACCTTCCATGTCGTCGGCGTTGTAATCGGGGTTGGTGGGATATCCCGCCTGCTCGGCCGCCTGAAGGTACATGCGCGTCAGCGGGTGCACGTCCTGCGTCACGTCATGCACATGCAGCGGGCCACCAGTTCCACGCAGCGGGTTCGCGGGTCCGTCCCAATCTTCCATCCGCTTGAAGACCGGGGCAACATCATCCCATCCCCAGCCGGGTGCGACCGCGTTCCATTCGGCATAGTCAGAGGGATGCCCACGCACATAGACCATCGCGTTGATCGAGCTTGATCCGCCCAGCACCTTGCCGCGCGGCCAGTAGGACCGGTTGCCGTTGCGGTTGGGATCGGGTTCGGTAGTGTATTTCCAGTTCACCCGTTCGTCGTAATAGACCTTGCCGTAGCCGATCGGCACCTGCACCCAGAATGTCAGGTCGGACCCGCCGGCTTCCAGCAGCAGCACCTTGTTGCGGGCATCCGCGCTCAGCCTGTTGGCCAGAACCGATCCTGCCGACCCGGCCCCCACGATCACATAGTCGAAGTCCTGCACGTCTTGCACCTGCCCCTTGCCGGCCTCATGGCCCGTTCTGTCCGGGCCCATACCTCACCTTGCACCATAACGACAACCATCAGGGCGCTCGTGGCGAAAAGCGACAGTTTCATGACGGTCAAAGGCCAGATGCGGCCGGTCTTTCAGAACGGAAAGAACAGCGGAATGATCGTGATCGCGACGATCCCGAAGATGATGTTCAGCGGCAGGCCCACCTTGATGAAATCGGCAAAGCGATAGCCCCCGGCGCTGTAGACGAAGGTGTTCGTCTGATAGCCGATCGGCGTCGCGAAACTGGCCGAGGCCGCGAACATCACGGCCATGATGAAAGGGCGCGGATCGAACCCCAGCTGGACCGCAAGGGCGATCGCGATAGGGCCGACAAGGACCGCGACCGCATTGTTGGACACCATCTCCGTCAGCAGACTGGTGACGAAATACACCGCCGCCAGGATCAGAAGCGGCCCGGCATCGCCAAGCGAACTGACCACCCCCGAGACGATCAACTGCGCCGTGCCCGTTGCATCCAGCCCCATGGACAGACCCAGCATGCCGAAAATCAGGAACAGGATACGCCAGTCGATCGCATCAAAAGCCTCTTCCGGATCGACGCAGCGGGTCAGCATCACCACGACCGCACCGATCACGGCCAGCCCGGCAATCGGCATCACCTCGAACGCGGCAAGCACCATCACGGCCATGATCGTGGCGATGGCGATGGGTGCCTTGGACCAGCGGGTCGCCCGTTCGGACGGGGCCGACAGGTTGATGATCCCGCCGTCTTCCATCAAGCGCTGAAGCCCTTCGGGCGGGCCTTCCAGCAGCAGCGTATCGGCGAACTGCAGCCGCAGTTCCGGCAGATCCTGCGAGATGTTCTGCTCGGCGCGGTGCACCGCCATCAGGTAGACGCCGTATTTGCGGCGCAGCTTGAGGTCCTTGATGGGCCGCCCGCGCAGGTGCGAATTCGGGCCGACGCTTGCCTCCATCGTGATGGTCTGGTCGGCGGTTACGGGTTCGAAGGCGTGATCGTCGATGTCGCGGAACGCCACCTGCCCGTTTTCCTTGAGGCCCAGGATCTCGCCGGTGCCGGTCTTCAGAACGATCCGGTCGCCGGCTTCCAGCGTCATGTCCTTGAGGGTGCGCCGCATCGACACCTCACCGCGCACCACGTCGAGGATGCGCGTTTCCAGCGTGTTGAAGGGCAGTTCGGACAGGCGCTTGCCGATATATTTCGATTCATGCGGGATCAGCAGGCGCGCCATGAACTTGCGCTTGCTTTCCTTGCCCATCATGCTGGACAGGGACGCCCGATCCGGCAGCAGGTAGCGGCCGGCAAAGATCATGTAAACCATGCCCACGCCCGCGAAGATCAGCCCCGGCAGGGTCATCTCGAACATCGAGATCGCGGGCTGGCCCGCGTCGCGCGCCACACCGCTCATCAGGATGTTGGTCGAGGTGCCCACCAGCGTCAGCGTGCCACCGAAGATCGCGGCATAGGACAGCGGGATCAGGAACCGTGAAGGCGCAACCCCGACCGAGGCCGACATCGAGATCATGATCGGTGTCAGCAGGATCACCACGGGCGTGTTGTTCATGAAGGCCGATGCGCCCATCGCGCCCACCATCATCAGCACCATGGCGCGCAGGAACGAGCCACGCGCCTTGCGCTTGAGAATGCCGCCCAGCACCATGAGCACCCCGGTCCGTTCCAATGCGGCCGAAATGATGAACATCATGGCAATGGTGATCGGCGCGGGCGAACTGAACACGGTCAGGAAATCGCCGGTCTGGATGATCCCCGTGGCCAGCAGGGCCGCAGAGGCGCCAAGCGCCGTCACTTCGGGCGGATAGAACTCCTTGAAGAAACTGATGAAGACAGCCGCCAGAAGGACAAGCATGAATATCTGTTCAAGGGTCATCAATCACTCTTTCTGCGGCACGAACGCTTTTGCCCCATAAACCCAAAGCCAGTTGGCTTTTCAATCGGCAACCGCAATGCCGGGCCGGACCCCGCCATTCTGACACCGCGAAAGGCGATCTTCGAGGCGGTTTTGCCGAGGACGCACGGACAGGCGACAATGCATGCGCGAAAAGACCCATTCGCCACAAGCCCCAAGGTTGACCTGCATCAATCCATGATCCGCCGGCATGGGATAGGCAGATCCACATGGCACGACGGGGTTGGCGCATGGCAGATCATTCGGACGACAAGCAGGCCGCGATCAGCCGCACCCTGCAACTGGGGCGCAGGCGGCGCGGGCTTTCGGCTTGGTTCTGGGCAAGCCTGTCCGTGGTGGCTTGCGTTCTGGCGCTGTGGGGACTGGTGCGCTGGACGGACCGCAAGGCCGAACCGCAGTATCGCACCGAAACGGTCAGCCGCGGCGATCTGGTGGTCAGGGTGTCGGCCACCGGCACGCTGGAGCCGACCAACACGGTGGACATTTCTTCCGAACTGTCGGGGACGATCCGCGCCGTTCATGTTGATTTCAATGACAGGGTCGCCGTGGGCCAGGCGCTGGCCAGCCTGGACACCACGAAGCTGGAGGCGCAGAAAGCCGTGGCCGAAGCCAATGTCACGGCCGCCATCGCACGGTTGCGCCGGGCCGAAACGTCCCTGGCCGAACAGCGCGACAGCTATGACAACGCCGTGGCGCTGGAACAGCGCGGCGTGACAAGCCCGCAGGCCCTGCTGACACGACGCGCCGCCTTCTACCGCGCGCAGGCCGATCTGAGCGTGGCCGAGGCAGAGTTGAACGTGGCGCGCGCCAATCTGAAACTGGTCAAGGCCGATCTGGACAAGGGCTGCATCTGCGCCCCCATCAACGGCATCGTGCTGGATCGCACGGCATCCGTCGGGCAGATCGTCGCCTCGTCCCTGTCCGCGCCGGTTCTGTTCACCATCGCCGAGGACCTGACCCAGATGGAGGCGCAGGTCGCCATAGACGAGGCCGATATCGGCCTTGTCTCGGAAGGTGATGCGGCGGTTTTCACGGTCGATGCCTTCGACCGGCGCAGCTTTCCCGCAACCATCCGAATGATCCGTTATGCGTCGGAACCGCTGGATGGGGTCGTCAGTTATGTCGCGGTCCTCAGTGTCGACAACAAGGACCTGTCCTTGCGCCCCGGCATGACTGCAACGGCCGACATCATCGTGGAAGAACGCGCGGGCGTGCTGAGCGTTCCCAATGCCGCCCTGCGCTATGCTCCGCCCGCGACAAGCGAGGAACGCGCGGGTGGCGGGCTCCTAGGGTTGATCATGCCCGAAAGGCCTGCCCCTCGACAGGACGATGGCAGCGGCCCCGCGGTCTGGGTGCTACGTGCAGGCGCCGCGGTTGAGGTGCCGGTCACGATCGGCAGCAGCGATGGCCGCATGACGGAAATCACCGGCGGGGACCTGGCCGAGGGCGAGGCCGTGATCACCGGACAGGCCGGATAGGAACATGCAGGACAGCCCCCCACTGATCGCGTTGCAGGGCATCACCCGCGTCTACGGGCAGGACGAGACGGAAGTCCGCGCGCTGGACGGTGTCGACCTGACCATTCGGGCGGGCGAGTTCGTCGCCATCATGGGGCCCAGCGGGTCGGGCAAGTCGACGGCCCTGAACGTGATCGGCTGCCTTGATCCGCCGACATCCGGGCGGTACCTGTTCAACGGTGTGGATGTCGCGGGACTTGACCGCGATCAACGTGCCTTGCTCAGGCGGCATTACCTTGGCTTCGTGTTCCAGGGCTTCAACCTGCTGCCGCGCGCCACCGCGCTGGAAAATGTCGAATTACCATTGATCTACAAGGGCTTGCCGCGTGCGGAACGGCATGCGCGCGCCATGCGGGCACTGGACCAGGTCGGTCTGTCCGGCCGGTCGCATCACGACCCTTCGGAACTGTCGGGCGGTCAGCAGCAGCGGGTCGCCATCGCGCGCGCGCTGGCGGGCGCACCGGACCTGATCCTGGCCGATGAACCCACGGGCAACCTGGACACCCACCGCTCGGTCGAGATCATGGAGCTGCTGGGCCAGTTGCGGGCCAGGGGCGGGCTGACCATCGTGATGGTCACCCATGAAGACGACATGGCCGCCTATGCCGACCGGATCATCTGGATGGTGGACGGGCGGATCGCGCGGGACACGCCCACCGCGCGGGGGAAAAGCCATGCTGTTTGAAACCATCCGCCTTGCGCTGCGGGCCATCGCGCGCAATGCGATGCGGTCGATCCTGACGGTTCTGGGCGTCGTGATCGGTGTGGCGGCCGTGATCGCCATGGTGACCGTCGGCCAGGGATCGTCCGAACAGGTCACGCGCGATGTGGCGAAACTGGGCACCAATGTGCTGATGATCCGTCCCGGACAGAACACGATGGGACCGCGCAGTTCCGTCACCTCTGAACGGTCCTTCGATCTGGGCGATGTCGCGCAGATCATCCGCGATCTGCCCCAGGTCGAAACGGCCAGTGCCGCGGAAAGCCGACAGATGGTGGCGGTCTTCGGCAACATCAATCACCGCACCATGGTGCAGGGTGTCGGCAATGCCTATCTTGCCGCGACGGACTGGCCCGTGGTGCTGGGCCGCTCTTTCCTTGCCGGAGAGGAACAGGCCGGGCGCGCCGTCTGCATCCTGGGCCAGACCGTGCGCGCGGAGTTCTTCGGCGCGGCCAACCCCGTGGGCGAGAAGATCCGCCTCAAGACCATGTCCTGCGAGGTCATCGGCGTTCTGGACAGCAAGGGCGCCTCCAGTTTCGGCACCGACCAGGATGACACGGTGATGATCCCGGTCCGCACGTTCCAGCGGCGCATCGCGGGCAGTTCCGCTGTGAACATGATCTACGTCGCGGTGCGCGAGGACGTGCCGACCGACATGGCCCGCAGCGCGATCGAGACATTGCTGCGCGACATGCGGCGCATCGATCCGGGCGAGGAGGATGATTTCAACGTCATCGACATGAAGCAACTGGCCACGATGCTGACCGGGATCACCAATGTGCTGACCGGCCTGCTGGCGGCGGTGGCCGCCGTCAGCCTGCTGGTGGGCGGGATCGGGATCATGAACATCATGCTGGTCAGCGTGACCGAACGCACCCATGAGATCGGCATCCGCCTTGCCGTGGGCGCGCAGGCGCGACAGGTGCTTGCGCAATTCCTGGTCGAGGCGATCGTGCTGTCGCTGATGGGCGGCATCCTCGGGATCATGCTGGGCCTTGCGCTGGCGGCGGCGGCCGCGCGTTTCATGGTCATCCCCTATACGCCGGATCCTCTGGTCGTGCTGGGGGCCTTCGCCTTTTCCGCCATGGTGGGGGTGGTCTTCGGCTATCTGCCCGCGCGCCGCGCCGCGCGGCTGAACCCGATCGACGCGCTGCGGCATCAATGAACGGCAGGGACCGCGCCAGGCAGGTCGCGCTCACCCCCTTGTGCCGGTGCCCACATCCTCGGGCGCGACGGCCACGGATTTCAGAACCGCATGACAGGTCTGCCCCTCGGACAGCCCCATCGCTTCGGCCGACCGGCGGGTGATCCGCGCGCTCAGCCTTTGGCCGCCGATGTCCAGGGTGACCATGACGCCGGGGCCCTGGCCGCGGCGGATCTCGGTGATCGTGCCGGTCAGGATGTTCAACGCCGATATTCCCCGTGGCACCTCGGTGGCCAGGATCACGTCCTGCGCCGCAATGCGCACCCGCACCACCCGGCCCGGCGCGGCCTCGATCCGGGGCAACCAGAGCGGCACCTCTCCGGCGGCAAGCTGGGACAGGCCATCGGCATGGTGGGCGACAACCCGCGCCGTCAGGATCGACGAGGCCCCGCGCGCGCCCACGGCCGCCACATCGCCCAGCACCTGCGCGGGCGGGCCGACCGCCGCGACCCTGCCCGCGCGCAACGCCACCACGGTGGTGGCCAGTCGGGCCACTTCGGCAGAGGCATGGCTGACGTAGAGGATGGGCACCGCCACCTCGTCGCGCAGCCTTTCGAAATAGGGCAGGATCTCGGCCTTGCGGGTCTCATCCAATGCGGCCAGGGGCTCATCCGCCAGGATCAGCCTGGGGGCTGCCAGCAGGGCGCGCCCGATCGCGACGCGTTGCTTTTCGCCACCCGACAAGGCGCCGGGGCGGCGGTCCAGCAGATGTTCCAACCCGAGGAGTTCCACCACCCGGTCAAGGCTTTCGCCCCGCGCGTCGCGGGGGGCGAACCAGCGCCCGAACAACAGGTTCTGCCTGACGCTCAGATGCGGGAAAAGCCGCCCCTCCTGAAAGACATAGCCCAGGCGACGCTTGTGCGGGGGCAGGACCCTGCGCGCATCGGTGTCCAGCAGCACCAGGTCATCGGTGACGATCCGCCCCCTGTCCGGGCGCAAAAGTCCGGCGACCGCATTGATCACCGTGCTCTTTCCCGACCCCGATGGACCAAAAAGCACGGTGACGCCCGGCGGCGCCTCGAAGGCCACGTCCAGGTCGAAACCCGCGAATTGATGCCTGAGCGAAACCTGCAACGTCATCGGCCCGCCACCCGTCTGGCCACCCGCCGCGCGGCGACTTCGGACAGAAGCAATGCCGCCATGGCAATCACGACCGCGACGATCACCAGGCGTCCGGCGCGATCCTCGGCGCCCGGGACCTGCAGCAGGGCATAGATGGCCGAGGGGATGGTCTGCGTCTGACCCGGAATGTTCGACACGAAGGTGATGGTCGCGCCGAATTCGCCCATCGCCTTGGCAAAGGCCAGGATCCAGCCCGCGATGATCCCCGGCAGGATCAGCGGCAGGGTGATGGTGACAAAGACCCATGCGGGCGAGGCGCCAAGCGTGCTGGCCGCCGCCTCAAGCTTGGGATCGACTGCTTCGATCGCCAGGCGTATGGCGCGGACCATCAGCGGAAAGGCCATGATGGCCGCTGCCAGCGCCGCACCTGTCCAGCGGAAGGACAGCACGATGCCGAACCATTGCTCCAGCCATTCACCCACGGGGCCGCGCCGCCCGAAGGCCAGAAGCAGCAGGTAGCCCGTGACGACGGGAGGCAGGATCAGCGGCAGATGGACGATCCCGTTCAGCACCTGCTTGCCCGGAAAGGACCAGCGCGCCAGCGCATAGGCAATGAAGATGCCGGGCGGCAGGCTGATGAGCGTGGCCCAGAACGACACGCACAGGGACAGGCGCACAGCCTGCCATTCCTCGGGGCCAAGCCAGCTTGTCCAGTCGGCCCACATCAGCCGGGAAACCCGAAGCCGAAATCACGCCAGATCACCCGTGCCGCGTCCGATGACAGGTAATCAAGGAAGTCCTGCGCCACGGGGCTTTGCGATTGCGCGGTGATCGCGGCGGGATAGGTGATCGGCGCATGGCTGTCGGCGGGAAAGGTGGCGACGATGCCGACAGCCTCCGCGACCGCCGCATCGGTGGCATAGACGATGCCGAGGGGCGCCTCGTTCCGGGCGACGAAAGCCAGCGCCGCGCGCACGTTGTCGGATTGCGCGACCTTCGCGGCCACGCTGTCCCACAGGCCCAGGTGCTGCAGCGCGGCCTTGCCGTAGATACCCGCCGGCACCGCATCGACCAGCGCCATCGACAGCCGCCCGTCCCCCAGCAGACCTGCAAGGTCCAGCGCGCTGTCCAGTGTCACGGGGGCCGCATCGCCGCCATGGGCGATCAGCACCAGACTGTTGGCCAGGATGTCGCGCCGCGTGCCCGCGCGCAGATCGCCCGTGGCTGCGACCGCATCCATCCAGTCCTGGCTGGCCGAGATGTACAGATCCGCGGGCGCCCCCTGCTGGATCTGGCGCGCAAGGGCCGATGACCCGGCAAAGGACAAGACCACCCGGTGACCTGTTGCAGCAGTCCAGGCATCGGCCACGCGGCGCAGCGCATCGGTCAGGCTGGAGGCCGCGAAAACCGTCACCTCTGCCGCCGTCGCGCAAAGCGGTGCTGCTGGCAGAAGGGCCAGGGCAAGGGCAAGGCGACGAATGGCAGGCCCAAACATGGGGGGAAGACTTTCTCAGATATGTTTTCCGGAACATATCGCCAAAGCCCCCTGCAGGTTGCAAGCGTTATTTTTCGCAGGGAATATCGCCTGATTGCGCAGATGCGGGTGACGGACGCGCCCGACCTGCCTGTTGATCAGGCCTGCGCAGGTTGCAGGGCGCAACCTTCGACAGTGACGCGGTGCATGTAGCGGCGATACCCGTGATAGTCGTTGATCGCCTTGTGCCAAGTCGCCCGATTGTCCCACATCGTGACATCACCGACATTCCATGAGACGCGCGCCTGGTATTCCGGTTTGCGGCATTGCGCATAGATCATCTCGAGGATGGCGGCGGATTCCCCCGGCAAAAGCCCCTCGATCCTCGTGGTGAACTGCGGATTCACGAACAGCCCCTCACGTCCCGAAAGCGGGTGCCGGATCACGACCGGATGCAGGACATCCTGTGTGGCAAGTGCTGCATTGCCGATGCGACCGGACTGCGCCGCTTCCGAGTTGCCTTGCGTTTCCCCGAAGACATGCCGCGAGGAATGCCATGCAGACAAGCCACGCAGCATCCGGCGCACCGGTTCCGACAGGCTTTCGAAGACATCCGCCATCGAGACAAAGACCGTGTCGCCACCATGTGGAGGCACCTCGAGCGCATGCAGGATCGACCCCGTCGCAGGCGCAACATCGTAGGAATGATCGGTATGCCACTCCTCGCCGATTGCACCTTTCTGATCCTTTTCCTTGAGGACCAGGGCAACCTCGGGATGGCTTTCAAGCTTGGTGAAGAAACGGTTGACGTTGATCGGACCAAACCGCCGGGCAAAGGCCAGATGGTCGTCCGGCGTCAGTCTTTGCCCCCTGATCACGATCACCGAATACTGGATGAACGCCTCTTTGATGGCGTCAAAGCAGGCCGGATCACGCAGATCCGCGCCGGAAATCTCGGCCCCGAACAGGCCCGTCAACTTTCTGATGTGCATGGGATGTCCTTTCGCGCATGACACAAGGCTATCCAGCGTGCAAAGGTTGGCAAAGACGATTATTCAATGCTACAAGGACGTTTTTTCTTGCTTAAGTACACATTGCGCCAACTGGAGCATTTCGTGGCGGTCACCAATGCAGGCGGGATCGCGCAGGCAGCCCGCCTTCTGGGTCTGTCACCGGCAGCCATCGCGGCCTCGGTCGGCCGGCTGGAAGAGGTGCTTGGCCTGTGCCTGTTTGACCGGCATCACGCCAAGGGTTTGAACCTGACCCCGGATGGTGAAGCCTTTTACCCGCATGCATCGGCCCTTCTGACAGAGGCAGAGCGGCTGCAGATCCACGGCAGGGAACTGTCCGACGGCACAATCGGCCATCTGCGGTTCGGCTGCTATCTGGCACTGGCCTATATCTTCGCCCCTCAGATCGTGCTGCAGCACAAGCAGGACTGGCCCGGTGTGTCGCTGGACCTGACCGAAGACAATTTTTCCGCCCTGTCGGCCAAGCTGCTGTCCGCAGACCTTGATCTGGTGCTGGCCTATGATCAGGGTTTCGATCCGGCGCTTTTCATCGTCACGCCGATCGGGCGGGTCAGTCCCAGGGTCATCCTGCCATCGACACATCCGCTTGCAGGACGCGACCGTCTCTCGCTGGATGAACTCAGCGACACTCCCTACATCGCGGTCAGGGAAAACGGGCCGGGCCCCAGCTATCTGGACATGATGCGGGGCCAGGGGTTCGAGCCGCAAGTCGCGATGGTCTCGCGGTCCTATGAAATGGTGCGTTCCTGTGTCGGCAAGGGGATGGGCTTTACCCTTGCGGTATTCCAGCCGCCCAATCCGGTCACGTATCACGGCGACGGCGTCACGGCTGTTCCGCTGGCCACACCCGTCGGCGAGCTGGAGATCGTGATCGCCACGCGCAGACCGGCAAGCCCCGCGCCCGCCCATCCCAGCTTGGCCAGGTTCAGTGCGCTTTGTGCCCAGGTTGTCATGCAGGGCATCGCGTCCCGCACCTAGCCACCTCAGGCCGGTTTGCGTGCACGTGCCAGAAAGGCATGCCACATCAGGTAAAGCACCGTGACCACCAGCCCTGGCCCGAACCACAGCGGATCACGCATCAGCACGATCACGGCCAGGGCAAGCCGCAGGGCGGTTTCCCAGCCGGACAGCGCGTGGCGGTCATACCGGGTCAGGGCGCTGGCGATCAGGTAAAGCCCGATCCCCAGCCGTGGCAGCAACAGCGCCAGCCCCGCCCAATCCACACCCGGACCATAACCCTCCAGGAAGACCGCCGATCCCGGCGGCGCCGCGGGATCCAGCTTGGCCGCGTCGATCAGCAAAAGCTCGGGATAGAAGGCGAACACGAAGGGCAGCACGAACATCACCACCCCCGATCGGACGGCCGAAAATCCCGTGGCCATCGGATCGGCCCGCGTGATCGAGGCTGCGGCAAAGGCGGCGATCGCCACGGGTGGGGTGATCGCGGATGCCACGGCAAAGAAGAAGATGAACATATGCGCAGTGAAGGTGGCGATACCCAGACCCACGACCAGCGGGCCCATCAGCAGCGCCACGTTCACATAAGCCGGCACCGTGGGCATGCCCATGCCCAGCAGGATCGCCATCAGCATGGTCACGAACAGGGCCGCGAAAAGGAAGACGCCATCCGTCTGCAAATCCGGCCCGAAGGCGCGCAACATGCCAAGGACATCGCGCGCGATGAAGCCGGACAGTCCGGTGAAATTCAGGCAGAAGTCGATGATCGAAACAGACAGGAACATCAGGTAGAGCGTCGAAATGGTGACGCCCGCGTCAGCCAGCGCATCGATCAACTGGCCGGGCCGCTTGCGGAATTCGGGATCAAGGAAAAACAGGCAAGACAGCAGCACCAGCGCCCACCAGCCCGCCGATCCCGCATCACCGGCCGAATTCTGGATCAGCTGATAGATCCAGGGCAGGTTCTCGGCCCGGCATATGCCATTCAGCCAGATCTGCTCGACCCCCAGAAATGCGCCCAGCGGCCCGCATCCGACCGCATCCTTGGGCGTGACCAGCAGCACCAGGATCAACAGGATCGGGGCAAAGATCATCACCAGGTTCAACTTGTCCTGTCCGGTCAGCAGCATGTCGGGGGTCTTGTCGCCGACCGCCTCGATCCCCTGCTTGCGGGCCTCGAAGACCACGGTCAGGAACAGACAGCCGAAATAGGCCAGCGCCGGGATGATCGCGGCAAAGACCACCTCGCGGTAGGGGGTCACGGTCATCGCGGCCAGCACGAAGGCCGCCACACCCATCACCGGCGGCATGATCTGCCCCCCGGACGAGGCCGCGGCCTCGACCCCGCCGGAAAAGACCCGGCCAAAGCCGCGCTTCAGCATCATGGGGATCGTCAGGACGCCCGTTGACAGCACGTTGACGACCGGACCGCCCGAAATGGTGCCGAACAGCGCCGATGACACGATGGCGGCATGGGCGGGGCCGCCGCGCAGGCGCCGCGTCCACAGGAACGCCAGCTTGATCAGCGACTTGCCCCCGGCCGAAATGCCGAAGAGCGAGCCAAGCACGATATAGGGAAAGACCGAATTCAGCAGGATGCCCATGAAGCGGCCCATCAGGCCCTGTGCGTTGTTGACCAGGATGTCTTCCACATTGGGGCGCCCGTCCATCAGGCTGCGCGGTTCGCCGCCCAGCTTGGTGATCAGGTACTTGTTCATGTCGTCGGCCCCGAAGGCATACCACACCAGCACCGTGGCCAGGGTATAGGCCGCGATCAGGATCGCCACCGCGACCAGGGGAAACCCCCAGACGCGCACGTTATAGCCCAGGAAAACCGCCAGCGCCCCGCCGACCACGACGAAGATCCAGCCGCCCAGCGTCTGCACGCAGGCGGGATCCTCGACCGAATTGGGCTCGGGCAGGCCATAGAGCGCGGCGAATTCCTTTTCCTCTTCCAGGGCGCGCGCCAGCAGGTCGGCGCGCAGCCCGGTGGCCCGGTCGATCAGGCAGATCGAGTCGATCTCGATCATGTAGGACAGGGACACGACAAGAGCCGTGACAACCAGCAGGACATCCATGATCGCGCCCAGGCGCAGCTTGAGCGGGCCAACCTCGCGGGCGCGAAAATCGGCCCAGAAGGAATGGTGCAGGGCGACAATCGTCATCATCAGCACGAAGGCCAGCGGGTAGAGCCACTGATAGGGAAACTTGCGGATGGCGAAGGCGGGGTTGTCGCTCAGGTCCTGAAAGAAGCTGTCCAGACCCGGTATCGACGGGATGGTGTTCAGAAGGCCGATCCCCACCAGCACCAGCCCAAGGACCCGCGCGATGCGTTTCAGCGTAACGTCAGGGCGACGCCCGGTGTCGGTCGTGGTCATGACGGCCTCGATGGTCTGGGGAACGGGGGGCAAGGGGGCGGCCGGGCCGCCCCCGCCGGATCACTTCGCGCAGTCCGGGATGGCATATCCCGCCTCTTCCCAGGCCGCGACCGCGCCGGGGTGGTATTTCAGCGACAGGCCATTGCACAGGCCGGTCACATCGGCATCGACCACGTCATAGTTCACGTTCCCCGCATAGGGCGAGCGCGTCTTCAACTCGGGCAGGGTTGCGATATATGCCGCGACGATGGCCTTGACCACGTCATCGGGCAGGTCGGCGCGCGCCACGGTTGCGAAAGGCACGCCCGGCGACCGGAACATCCCGTCCTCGGAAATCAGCGTGACGCCGCTACCCTCGGCATAGCCCATTTCCTCGCCCTTGATGACGACCGGCGCATTGCCGGGGGCCTTGAGGAATTTCTGCATCCCTTCGCTTTCCCAGATCTCCTTGGGAAACGAGATGATGTTGACATTGCCCGCCGCCAGCGCGGTCACGACGCGATCGGACGGAAAAGTGATCGGCACCATGAAGGCTTCGGCGGACCCATCGACCAGAGTGGTGGGCAGCTGTCCCCAGTTGGTCTGCAGACCCTTGTAGTCTTCGCCATCCTTGAAACCGCCGGATCCCAGCTGCAGGGTCTGGCGTCCAACGGTCAGCGCCGCACCCGAGGGCGGGCCGTTCCAGACCGTGCGCCCCTTGATATCGGTATAGCTGTTGATCCCCGACACGACCGGCGCAAAGAGGCCATATGCCCCTGCATTATAGGTATAGAGAACCTTGACGTTCGGCGCGATTTCCTGGCCACGTTCACCCACGCTGCTGAAGGGGCCACGGCCCTTTTCCAGCAGGAAATGCAGCAGCGTCGGGGCGGTCGCGATATCCGACTTTCCCTCGGCCACGTTGAGCATGGAATTGGTGGCGGTCTGCCCTTCCTGCACCTGCAGGTTCGCAATCCCCATGCGACCCACGACATCGGCCAGATGCAGCGTGGACAGATGCGGCGAATTCCCCGCGCTGGATGTCTCGACGGTCAGGTTGGCCTGCGCCATGGCCATCTGGCCACTCAGCATCAGGCCGGCAATCATGGCGGTCGTCCGTGTCGATCTTGAAAACATGTGTCCTCTCCCTTTGATTTATGGCGGGGCCTCCTCCTGCCCCGCTCTGTTCAGTCCCTTGATCCTGTTCCTCGCATGTCACGGACCCTGCGGCCCACGTATTTGGCCACCAGTTCCGGCTCCAGATCGCCCTCCTCGACGATACCGATTAGAACGCCCTTGCGCGCGGTCTTGCCCCGCGCCGCCATCAACGTGGCATTTGAGATCGTCGTGCGCGCGCCCGGACGGCGCGCCCAGGCGAACAGCTTGTCATAGAGTTTGCCCCGGATCTCCGCATGCGCCTCGGACGCGCCAAGGTCATCGACCTCGCCGGGGTCGCTGTCCAGGTCGAACAGCATCGGGCGGAATCCGCCTTCGAAATGGACCATCTTCCAATGCCCGTCGAAGACCATGAACATCCGCGCGTCCTTGGGATGCAGACCCAGCTTGCCGGCCAGCGGCGTGGCGGAATAGTCGTATTCGCAGAAAACCGCACCGCGGGCGGGCGCATCGCCACCACGCAGCAGCGGCAAAAGTGAGCGCCCCTCGAGGACATGATCCAGCCGGGCGGCGTCGCCGCCTGCCACATCGACGAAAGTGGGCAACAGGTCGATGCATTCGACCAGCGCATCGCAGACCGTGCCGCGCGTGGCATCGGCCTCTTCCGAGGGGTCATAGATGATCAGTGGCACCCGCACGCTGGCATCCTGGAAAAAGGTCTTTTCGCCCATCCAGTGATCACCCATGAAGTCGCCGTGATCCGAGGTGACGACGATCAGCGTGTCGTCCATGCGCCCGGTGTTTTCCAGCCAGTCGAACAGCACGCCCATCTGGTCGTCGCATTGCTTGATCAGGCCCATGTAGGCACGCAAGACCTTGTCGCGCGTATCGTCACGCGCAAAGGCGCGACCCACTGGCGCGTTCTGAAAACCCTTGAAGACAGGGTGATCCGTCTCGCGTTCGGCTTGCGTGGCCACGCGGGGCAGGAAATCCTGCGGCCCGAACATCGAGGCATAGGGTTCGGGCACGATATAGGGCCAGTGCGGCTTGATATAGCTGAGGTGGCAGCACCAGGGCTGGCTGGCCCCCGCGATGAACTCCATCCCGCGCCGCGTCAGATAGGGGGTTTCGCTGTCTTCCTCGCGGATATTGGCGGGCTGATCCGAGTTGTTGAGGAACCAGCCCGACAGCACGTTGCCATCGTCATCGATGCCGGAATTGGCATGGTCATGCCAGGGGTTGTCGCCCTCATAACCCTTTTCGCGCAGGTACGCGTTGTATTTCAGCGCACCGCCGGGATCGTAGTAGCCGTCAGGGCCCTCGGGGCGCATGCCGTCGTCGCGCTCGAAGATGTCGAAACCACATTCCGACACGCGCGCACCGATCACGCTGTCGGGTTCCAGCCCAAGGCGGCGCATGCCTTCGGCGTCGGCCTTCATATGGGTCTTGCCGACTAGCCAGCAGCCCATGCCGAGGTCGCGCAAATGGTCGCCCATGGTCAGCTCGCCAACCTTCAGCGGCACATTGTTCCAACTGGCCCCGTGCGAATGCACATAGCGCCCGGTATAGGTCGACATCCGCGAGGGCCCGCAGAGCGGCGACTGGATATAGGCGCGGTCGAACCGGACCCCCATCGCCGCCAGCCGGTCGATATGCGGGGTTTTCAGATGCGGATGACCATAACAGGACAGGTAATCCCACCGCAGCTGGTCAAACATGATGAACAGAATGTTCCGTGGCTTTGCCATCGGCGCTGATCCCCTCCCTGCAAGGTCCGACGCTTGTTTCGCGCGGTCCCTTGGGGTCAGGCTAGCAGCCAAGACAGCGTTGCGGAAATAGATTACGCAATCACGTCATATCATTTTCGGCATATCAGGCATAGACTTGGGCAGCGCGGCGCATGTGGTCGCGCAGCAGCGCGGCTTCGGGCGTCGGACTGCGGTCACTGGCATAGGTCATGCCGACCGAACCCATCAGTTCTTCGCTCTGCAGGCCCAGCCGCACCAGCCGGCCCTCTGCCAGTTCGCCCCGCACGGCGCCAAGGGGGACGCAGGCCACCGCGTGACTGGAGGACAGGAAAGTGCGTGTGAACTCGAAGGACACGGTCTCGATCTTGTTGGGAAAGGGGCCATGGCCGCGCGCGGTCACGAACTTGTCCAGCTCCATGCGGATGATCGTGCCGGGCATCGGCACCACGACCAGACCGGCCCGGATGTCTTCAAGTGTCACGGCTTCGGGTGCTGCCGCGAATGGATGATCGCGATCCACCACGAAGATCAGCGGTTCGAAGTAAAGATGCTCGAACCGGATGCCGGGCATGTAGTCCAGCGCCAGCAGCCGCCCGATGATAAAGTCGATCTCGGCCCGGTGCAGACGTGCGACAAGTTCGGGGATCGACGCCCAGTAAAGGCGCAGATCGACCTCGGGCGCCTCTACCTTGAAACTGGCCGCAGCCTCGACCGCCAGGGTCCGCGAGACATTGGGCAGCATCCCGATCGCCACGACCGGCACGGGCGAGCCACCCGCCGCAAGCCGCGTGCCTGCCTCAAGCTGCGACAGCGCGGTATCGACATGCCGGCGCAGCGCCGTGCCTGCCTCGGTCAGGGACAGGCCGCGCCCGGTGCGGTGAAACAAGGGCTGGCCGATCAACCCCTCCAGTTCGGACAGGGTGCGCGACAGGGCCGGCTGCGAACTGCCCAGACGCTCGGCGGCGGCAGTCACGGAGCCGTGCAGGGCCAGGGCCTGAAAACAACGCAGATGGCGCATGCGCAGCCTGGAAAACGCCTGGTTCATGATCCGCCTTTTGATGCCGGAGGGACGCGGGACAGGCGGCCAGAGAAACGCCGCGCACCGCACCTGTCAAGCGCGGCGGGCATATGCGCGGCATTGCCAGCCGCTGCAGCCCACCCTAGGCTTTGACCGAAGACCCAAGGAGGCCGGATTGCCCAAGATCGCCCGTATCGAGACCTTTCATACCGAATTCGTCTGTTTCGTCCGCATCACCGCCGATGATGGCGCATTCGGCTGGGGGCAGACCTCGACCTATAACGCCGACATCACGGCGCTGGTCCTGCATCGCCAGATCGTGCCCTGGGCGCTTGGCGCGGATTGCGAGGACATCGCGGGGCTGGTGCATCTGATCGAGCGGCGCGAGCATAAATATCCCGGCACCTATCGCTGCCGGGCGCTGGCCGGGCTGGATACGGCCCTGTGGGACATGGCGGGACGGCGGGCGGGCAAACCCGTCGCCAGCCTGATGGGCGGCGCACCCGGACGCATCCGCGCCTATGCCAGTTCGATGAAGCGCGACATCACGCCCGCCGATGAGGCCGAGCGCCTGACCCGGCTTTGCGCGGAACAGGGCTTTACCGCGGCCAAGTGGCGGATCGGCGCGGAATGCGGCGAGGATGTTGATGAATGGCCCGGTCGCACCGAAGAGATCATCCCGACAATGGCCCGCGCTCTTGGCGACGGGATCGACAAGCTGGTCGATGCGAATTCCGGCTTTTCGGTGCCGCGCGCCATCGCGGTGGGCCGGATGCTGCAGGATCACGGGATCGGCCACTATGAGGAACCCGTCCCCTACTGGGACCTCGAGGCGACGCGCGCCGTGACCCAGGCGCTTGTGGTCGATGTGACCGGCGGCGAACAGGACTGGGACCTGTCGACATGGGGCCGGATGATCGACATGCGCGCCTTGGATGTGGTGCAGCCCGACGTGATGTACCTGGGCGGCATGGCGCGGACCTTGCAGGTGGCGCGCATGGCCGAAGCGGCCGGACTGCCCTGCACACCGCATGCGGCCAACCTGTCACTTGTCACCATGTGCACCATGCATCTTCTGGCGGCGATCCCGAATGCGGGCAAATACCTCGAACTGTCGATCGAGGGGGACGACTATTACCCGTGGCAGCGCGACCTGTTCCTTGGACAGCCCTTTGCCGTGTCGGACGGGCATGTGACCGTCACCGACACACCCGGCTGGGGGCTGGAGATCAACCCCGCCTGGCTGGAGCGCGCGACCTATACCGAAGCCGCGCTGGACAGTTTCCGGCCCAGCGCCTACGGCGCGCTCTATCACAAGGCCAGCGGCACCTGACGCCCTAAAGCAGTGCCTTGGCCATCATCATGTGCACGCCCTTCTCGCGGTTGACGGTCTGCGTGATCCGCAGATCGCCCGCCAGCGAGCACAGCATGTAAGCCTCTTCGCGCGAGATGCCGGACCGCGCCGCCACCAGCGTGATCATCCGGCGCAATGCGATCTCGACGCAGCGGTCCAGATCGGCATGCATGCCCATGGTGATCAGATGGGTCGGGGTTTCCGCCTCGGGGTATGTCACGTCCATGTCGCGGCGGATCGTCAGGCGAAAGCGCCCCTGCAAGGCGGTTTCGATCGCGGTCACGCAGACCTCGCCGTCGCCTTGCGCGCCATGCCCGTCACCGCAGGAAAACAGCGCCCCTTCGGCGTGGACAGGCAGGTAAAGCGTGGTGCCCGCCACCAGTTCCTTGTTGTCCAGGTTGCCGCCATGGGCGCGCGGCTCGATCGTCGAGATCCGACCCCATGCGGCAGGCGGTGCCACGGCCATTACGCCAAAGAAGGGCGCAAGCGGCAGCTTCAGCCCCCAGGGCAGTGTCGCCTCGGACCGCGCGACGTCCAGCGGGACGGTCATGTGGTGATACTGCGGAAAATCCTGCGGCAGGGTGCCTGACAGGGGCCGGATGAAGGTATAGCCCCAGTTCTGGCGCAGCCGCACATCAAGGATATCCACCTGCAGCACGTCGCCCGGCATGGCGCCTTCCACGGCAACGGGCCCGGTCAGGATATGGCCCGGCACGGTTGGCACGCCGGCGGCATGGATTTCCAGCAATTCGGGCGGCACATCAAAGCCCGGCCCCGGCAGAACGTTCGGCCCGCCCGAGACGGTGTTGATGGTCACCTCGTCACCGCTTGCCACGGTGGCAACAGGCGGCAGATCGGCATTGAAGAAACCCCAATGGCAGGTCTTTGGTCCGGCGTTCACGATCATCGGAATTGTCCTTGCTGTTCCGGGTCTTCTCCCGTTGCAGCGGTTCTACGTGAGGCGGCGCGGAATTGGAAAGCGGAACTGCGCGGCCTGCGGCCGTTCCGGCGGCAATGGGCGAAAAACGGGCCAACCGGGCGTCAGGCGGTCAAATCCCGGCCAGATAGCCACTTAATTCTTGCGACTTCGGCACGGGACCGTGAAACTCGAGGGCATGACGACATCAATACCTCTCGTTGTCTTCACCGATCTTGACGGGACCTTGCTGGACCATGTCACCTATGATTGGGAACCGGCAAGACCGGCGCTTGCGGAACTGGCCCGGATCGGCGCGCCCGTCGTGCTGTCCAGCAGCAAGACCGCAGCGGAAATCGCGCAGTTGCAGGATCGCTTGGGCCTGACGGGTCATCTGGCCATTTGCGAGAACGGCTGCGGGCTGATCGGCGCGCGGCAAGGGGCAGGACCAGGCGATCATGCCGCGCTGCGCCGGGAGCTGGACCGCCTGCCCCCGGCCCTGAGGCAGGGCTTTCGCGGCTTCACCGACATGCCGATTGACGAGGTGATGGATCTGACGGGCCTGTCACGTGACGATGCGGCAAGGGCGAAGGCGCGTGATTTTTCCGAGCCGGGGCTCTGGCTGGGGGATGATGCCGGGCGCGCGGCCTTTGTCGCGGCCCTGGGCGCGCGCGGCGTGACCGCCCGGCAAGGCGGGCGTTTTCTGACCCTGTCCTTCGGCGGCAGCAAGGCAGACCGCATGGCCGAAGTGATCGCCCATTACCGACCGGCGCGGACAATCGCCCTGGGCGACGCCCCCAATGACATCGAGATGCTGGAGGCGGCCGATATCGGCGTGATCGTCGGCAATCCGCATCACAGCCCCCTGCCCCGCCTTCGGGGCGAGGATACAGGGCGGATCATCCGCACGGATCGGCCCGGCCCGGTGGGCTGGAACAGGGCCGTTCTGGCGCTACTCGACAGGCTTGGCCTGCAGAAGGATAGGCAAGGTCATGGTTGATTTTCATCAGAACGGGCACATCGCCACGCTGCACAATCTGCGGACGCGCGCCCTGCCGGACATGACCTACGAGCTGGAGACCTTCGCGCAGACCCGCAAGATGTCGCTGATCCTGCCCTGCCTTTATTCCGAGCTTGAGACGGAAGCGATGCCGCAGATCCTGTCCGAGCTGTCGCGCGTCACCTATCTGCACCGGATCATCATCGGCCTGGACCGGGCCGATGCCGCGCAGTTCCGCCATGCCCGCGATTTCTTTGCAGCCCTTGGCCAGAACCACGTGGTGATCTGGAACGACAGCCCCCGGATGCAAGAAATGGAGGCGCGGCTGGCCAGCATGGGTCTTGGCCCCGCCGAACCTGGCAAGGGCAAAAATGTCTGGACCTCGATCGGCTATCTGATCGGCTGCCAGGACAGTGCGGTCATGGCGATCCATGATTGCGATATCCTGACCTATACCAACGAACTGCTGGCGCGGCTGATCTATCCGGTCGCCAACCCGACCTTTCCGTTCCAGGTCGCCAAGGGGTATTATGCGCGCATCGGCCAGGACAAGCTGAACGGGCGGGTCACGCGGCTGCTGGTCAGCCCGCTGCTGATCGCGCTCAAGCGCGTGGTGGGGGATCGCGACTATCTCGATTACCTGCGCAGCTTCCGCTATCCGCTGTCGGGCGAATTCGCCATGCGCACCAATATCCTGCCCGACCTGCGCATTCCTTCGGACTGGGGGCTGGAAATCGGCGTGCTGTCCGAGGCCTGGCGCAACCTGGCACCCTCCGCCGTCTGCCAGGTCGAGATCGCGGATGCCTATGATCACAAGCACCAGACCCTCAGCCCCGAGGACGCGACAACCGGGCTGAACCGCATGTCCACCGATATATGCAAGGCGATCTTTCGCAAGCTGGCGGCGGATGGCACCGTCTTCACCAACAATGTCTTCCGCACCCTCAAGGCCACCTATTACCGCAGCGCGCTGGACCTGCTTGAGGCCTATCATTCGGACGCGAAGATGAACGGCCTGACGCTGGACCGGCACGGCGAGGAAGCCTCGATCGAACTGTTCGCCGAAAACATCATGCGCGCAGGTCAGACATTCCTCGAGAACCCGCACGAGACGCCGTTCATCCCGACATGGAACCGGATCCACGCGGCGGACCCTGACTTCCTGCGTGACCTTCAGACCGCCGTGGCCCGGGACGCGGAAGAGCATCAGTAGCGCAGATTGCTGATCCAGAGGCATTGATAGGGGGCCAGGACGATGTCCTGGTCATTGATCGCCGCCCCCGTCAGAAGATCGGTCCAGTCTTCATCTTCGATCAGGTTCAGGCGCATGATCGGCAGCGTCACCGTATCGGCGCTGACATTGTGCAGCGCAAAGATCGACTGCTGCCGGTCCAGGCTTTGCCGCCACAGGCCGAACAGCCGGTCATCGCCGGTATGGATGGTGAATTGCGTGGCATTGGGATGGAACGCGGCCTGCCGCCGCCGGATACGCAGGCGCACGCGCAGCCCTTCCAGAACCTGCGCCTGATCGGTGGCGGGGTCCGCCAGCCTGTCCTGCAGCGCGGGATAGTCCCAACGATGCCGATTGATCGCCCGGTTCATGCCCCGCTTCTCGACACTCTCGTGATCATTCGGGGTCGCCAGCATCGAATGGATATAGAAGGCGGGGATCCCTTCAAGCGACATCACGATGGTCTGCGAACACAGGAAACGGGCGATATGTTGATCATCCGGCCCTTCCAGCGTCTGGCGCATCGCGTCGAAGAAAGTGGTGTTCAATTCATAAGGCGCCTCGCCCCCGCCGGGCAGGGCGCGCATGGACACCAGCCCGCCGATCCGCTGCACGGTCTGGATCACCGCGGCCTGATCGGCGGCCGACAGCAACCCCTCGGCCGGGCGCATCCCGATCCCGTCATGGCTGGCGGTGAAATTCAGATAGGCGCAGCCCAGCGGCGCGGGCGGCATCCTGCGTTGCCATTCCACCAGATGCCTTGCCGATCCCGACATCATCGCATGCAGGATCAGCGGCGGCAGGGGGAAGTTGTAGATCACATGCGCCTCGTCGCCCTTGCCGAAATAGCTCAGGTTCTCGGCCTTGGGGACATTGGTCTCGGTCACCAGGATCACGGGTTCGACGGCGTAATCACACAGCAGCCGGATCAGTTTCACGATGGCATGGGTCTGCGGCAGATGGACCGAGGGCGATCCGACTTCTTTCCAGAGGAAAGCCACCGCATCCAGCCGGATGATCCGCACGCCATTGTCCAGATGCAGGCGGATGATCCGCAGGAATTCCAGCAAGACTTCGGGGTTGCGGAAATCCAGGTCGATCTGGTCATGGCTGAAAGTGCACCAGACATGGCGCAGGCCGTTCGCGGTCTCGACAGGCTGCAGCAGCGGCGTGGTGCGCGGGCGCACCACCATGCCCAGGTCATCCTCGGGCGAGGCCTCGAAGAAGAACCGGTCATGCGGTGGCTTGCCCTGCCGATAGGCGTTGAACCAGGGGCCCTGGCTGGACACGTGGTTCAGCACCAGGTCCGACATCAGGTTGAACGTCCCGGCGATGCGGTTGATGTCGGACCAGTCGCCCAACTGCGTGTTGACCGCGCGGAAATCGGTCACCGCGAACCCGTCATCCGAAGTATAGGGAAAGAACGGCAGCACATGCACGCCGTTGACCATGTCGCGCAGGTAGCGGTGCAGGAAATCGTTCAGCAGGTCCAGCGGCTTGTGGGATCCGTCCAGCAGCGAATTGCCATAGGTGATCAGCAGCACGTCGCCCTGCGACCACAGTCGGTTGTCCCTGGTCCGGGCCCTTTTGCGGCGATGCAGGCCATCGGGCCACAAGGCGGCCATGCACTGTCGCGCCAGATCGGCAGGATCATGATCCGGGTAGATGCGCGTCACCAATGCCGCCAGCGCGCGGTCGAATGAATGCGTGTCGGACTTCTTCGGGGCCTGTGTATCCATCAGGCCAACCAAGCACATCCCTGCGCCCCTGACAAATCTCTGCCGACCTCTTTGGCCCTGCGCCCGGACCATGGTGTGCACTGGCCCTCCGTTCCGATCATCTTTGCAGCAGACCTGCCCCTTTTGCGGTCAGAACCGTGCCGCCCGGCGCCGGTGGTGGCGGTCACTTCGTTCTTGTTGCCCAAGCGAAGGCCGTCCCCCTCCGGCAGAACGGCCAGGCTCTGCCGCATGCGGGCTGGACGGTTTGGGACACTGGATCAGGGGGCTTATTCGATCGCTGAATTGCCCACTGCGACAGGATTGGAAAATGACATTCACGATGCCTCGCCGCCCCGTGCTTCAGATAAATCATTGTATCAGTCGACGATTTTCACCTAGCGTTGCCATATGCATTTTGATGACGGCTGCCGGCGCGATGCATGTGCTCTCTTTCCGCAGTAGCCGCAGCAATCATGACATCTGCAGGTCGCGATACCATCGAAAGCGGCCCTCTACGCGATCATCAGTGCCATCGCTGCTCTTGTGGACCTGCATGTCCTGATCCTTTCGTGTCTGGAAACCGACAGTCCCCGTCGCCATGGTGCCCACTGGTGTAGCCTGGCATCCAGATATCGGACAGATCATCAGCTTTGCTGCGCGTTCAAAGTGTCTGATCCGACTTCGCGATGCAGAATGGTCCGTGTGACAGTAAGGTTGGCCGTCATCCCCTGTCGCTCCCCGACAGGTTATCTGCGCTGCGCTGTGACAAAAGCCGGGTTTGCAATGTGCCAAGTGGCGTGCACGTCCGCACTTGTTCGGCAGACAGTAGCGCTGTCATCGATTGCGCCGCGACAGCAAGATCAAGCGCACGGGCGAGCCCGGACAACTCCTGACAGATCCGGTCGGCGTCCTGCAAGTCCTGGGCCAAGGTGCGGACATGCGTGTCATCCGTCCGGACGCCATCAGGCTTGCCCGCAAAGTGGGACAGTAGCGCCCCCATCGACGTATCGAGCTTTTCAGCCGCAAGCGCAATCCGCGCAGCCTCCCTTGCGCAGGCTGCAAGCAGGTCGTGGACCGGGACAAGATCAGCGACCTCGTGTGTCGCGGTTGCCTCTTGCTGGCTTTCATCGATCACGATCACAGTGGACCTACCACCTTTTCGATGCAGACCTTGAGGCTGAGAGTGGAAAACGGCTTGGCGATGAAATTGTTCATCCCGAGGAAATGGCCTCGTTCGATCAGCGCGCGGTCCGCGCGCCCGGTCATCAGGATGAAGCCGATCCTCTGCGTCGAGCGGTTCAAGCGTAGCGCCTCGAGCAAAGCAATCCCATCCATTCCGGGCATGTTGTAGTCCGAGAGCACCAGATGCACCGGGGCCGCCGTCAGACGTTTCAGCGCCATCGCTCCGTCCTTCTCGTACTGGACATTGCGAATCCCGATCTCGAGAAGTGATTGCTCGACCAGTCCACGACTGATCGTCATGTCATCTACCACCATCAGTTGGAGCGAGTTCTTGAGCGACATGGTTTTCAGTTCCTTCCATCGTGCTGCAGTCCCGACAAAAGGTCGGTGTCTGTGATCGTTCGGCCCGATCGCCGGTATTCGGTCCAACCCACCGAGTCGAAGTAGGGCTCCAGCGCCACGTCGAGGCGTTCGGAATGGCCCAGAAAGAGCGTACCACCAGCCCGCAGGCGCGCCGCGAAACGCATGAGGAGCCTGCGGCGTGTTTCATCGTCGAAATAGATGAAGACGTTCCGGCAGAAGATCACGTCGAAGGATCCCTGGAAGGGCCAAGGCCCCAACAGGTTCAAGACTTCGAACCGGATCAGGTCACGCAGCGCGGGGACGGTGGCGAACCGCCCCGGCACCGAACCGTCCTCGATACAGTTTCGCAGTGCGAGCGGTGGCGCATCACCAAGCAGCCCGCGGTCATACTCCCCGCTGCGGGCCTGCTCGATCACCTTCGGATCGATATCCGTGGCAAGGATCAACACATCCTGGCGCGAGAAGTCGGGAATGGCGTCAAGCAGCGCCGCAGCAATGCTGCAGGCCTCCTGCCCGGTCGAACAGCCTGCCGACCAAAGCCGCACCCGGTTGCCGGACTTGGCGCGGGCCAGAAGGTCTGGCGCCATGCGCACCAGTGACTCGAAATGGTGCGGTTCCCTGTAGAAGCCTGTCACGTTCGTGGTAATCGCCGAGATCAGCGCCGAACGCTCTTCCTCACCCTCCGGAGAGGTGACGAGCCGGATATAGGCCGTAAAGCCGGGCAACATCAGCTGCCTCAACCTGCGCGTAAGGCGCGAAATCAGCATGCTGCGTTTGGTCTCGCCGATCACGATCCCGGTCTCTCGATGGATAAGTGCCGCGAGTGTCGCGAAATCGGTATCCGACAGCGACATGGTCGCTTCGCCCGACCAGCGCATTCTGGCGTCCTGCACGGGGGAGTTCACGCCAGAACCTCATGCTTCACCACAGTGCCAAAGTTCACGATGGCTGCCCTCCGGCAGATCGCGGCAGGATCTTGTCCATGTCCAGCTTGCGCAAGATCCGGCCATCATCATGCGTTATGAGGTTGGTGATGAAGGCGCGGGTGGGATCCGGTCCAACGTCAGGC